>DATAYB010000498.1:0-4154 GCA_036272795.1 Pseudonocardia sp. | reverse complement strand
GCGCCGGAGGCTGACCGGCGAGAGGTCCAGTTTGCGGGAGGTAAGCACAACTCCCGTTTGTAAGCGGCGCGAAAGATCCAGTCGAGGGCCAATCCGAGGCCGTTGGACTGCTCGCCCGGTCTGACGGAATCGACGACTCACCCTGACAAGATCCCCGACTCGCGGGAGTTAGCAGCAGGCGCACGGGGGTCGGGGGATGCCGGCGGTGAGGGTGGGCGCCGAGGGGATGGGTGCCGAGGGGATGGGTGCCGAGGGGGTGGGGGATCTGTCCGCCGGGGTCGTGCGGGCGCCGACTCTCGGTGCGGCTGTTGCGACGGCGCCGGGAGCCGCCGCGGTTGGCTGGGGGCGGACACCGGGGGTGGACCACGTGAGCTGGAGCTGGTGGGTATCGATGTCGAGGTCGATCTGGATCGTGTGCGGGTCGAGCGCGCGCCAGCGGGGGTAGGGGGCGCCGTCGCGGTGCAGCACGCAGGACGCCGCGTCGGGCAGCTGCGTGACCTGGAACGACGTGGGCGCGCGGCGCTCGCTGGCGGTGCCCGCGTAGCCGCCGATGTGCAGCACGCCGCCGTCGTTGCGGGCCTCCCGGATGCCGAGGCGGGGGAAGTCGACGCCGCACACGGTGGGCTCGTCGAACTTGGCCAGGTTGGGCTCGGTGAACACCCGCGACCAGGCCCCGGGTGCCCCGATCTCGGCCATCATCAGCAGGCCGTTGAGCTGCCCGCGCGGGTACGGCTCGTCCAGGCCGAAGCCCCATCCGAACTCGTCGGACCCCTGCAGGCCGGCACCGGCGAACCCGGGCTCGAACTGGTCGTTCACGTACCGGGTCAGCCGGGCCAGCGTGATCTCGTCGCCGAACTCACGCGCCAGCACCACGCCGAGCAGCAGGAACCGGGGGTCGGGCAGCGAGCGCACCGGCCGCGCGGGGTCATTCCAGCCGATCTTGTCGACCGCCGTCCGGTACAGGATCTCGGCCAGCGCGGCGTCCTGCGGCAGCAGGTAGATGGCCACCGAGAGCCCGGCGGTGGGGCCGGCGCGATGCGTGTAGTCGACGATCGGGTCGTGGTAGAGCGCCATCCACTCGACCCGTCCGCCCGGGGTGATGCCGAGGAACCGCTCCCTGGCGATCTCCAGCCACTGGTCGTAGACCCAGTGGTCCCCGCCGCCGGTGAGGATGTCGTGCATACGCAGCCCGAGCCCGGCCGCGCTCAGGCAGTACGGCCAGATCTTGGTGTTCTCGCAGTGCGGCCCCTCCGGCCGCTGCGTCCACTGCCGCGTGAGCAGCGCGTTGATGCCGTCGTGGGTCCAGGAGAAGCTCGCGCCGCCGACCCCGGTCACATCGAACGGCTCGTTCCAGCGGCGGTCGGCGGAGACGTACCCGTGGAGACCGAGCATCAGGTTGAACCAGCCCTTGAAGAACAGGTTGCCCTCCGCGCCGACCGGGTCAGGCGCCAGACCCCACGGTTCGACACCGTTCGCCGTCCAGCCGGGCCTGTCGTAGTCGCCGGCCAGGTGCCGGGGCAGCCAAAGCTTGATCATCTCTTCGGGGTAGTTGGCGCGGTCGGGGTCGTGTCCGATCTGGGTCAGCCAGTCGATCGCCGCCCAGTGCGTGGTGTGCCGGGCCAGCAGGCCGTCCATGATCTCGACGTAGACCTCGCGCCACGCGGGCGTCACGTCGGCCATCATCGGCACCGCGTAGCTGGACTCGGACAGGTCGAACCGCGCGAAGTTCAGCACCGGTGGCGTGCTCCGGTCGTCCCACCACGGCGCCGGGTGGCCCGAGGCAGTCCAGTCGTCCGGCGTGGTCGCCTTCCGGTGCAGGAAGCGCAGCCAGCCGAGCGCGCGGTCGCCGAGCACCGTGTCGGTCATGGGTCCATCCTGGACAGCTCGGTCCCGCGGCGCCACCCAGCCGGGCGGATCGGCGCACGGCGAGCGCCACTCAGGCCACCGGCGCGGCCCCGTCGGGCTGGATCCGGGGACGCTCGGCAACCATCCGGGTGAGCGCCTCAGCACCGGAGTTGAGCCGCTCCAGGAACTCGGTGAGCAGGGCGAGCTGGTCCTCGTCGTAGCCGGCCATCACCTCCCTGGCGAAGGCCTCGACACGGGCGAAGATCTCGTTGAGCTCGCCGTCGTGGTGCCCGGTGGCCACTACGACGACCTTGCGCCGGTCGTGCGGGTCGCGCCGGCGCTCGACGAAGCCGCGCCGCTCCAGCCGGTCGAGGACCGCGGTGGTCGCCGACGTGCTCAGCCCGGTGATCTGCGCCAGCCGGCCGGCGGTGAGCTGGACCTCGGCGCGCGCGAGGTCGAGCGCCTTCATGTCGGTGGGCCCGAGGCCGACCAGGTCGGTGACCGCCTGATGGAACATCAGCGTGCGGCTGGCGCGCTCCCGCAGGACCGCGACCAGCCGATCCTCCCGCTCCGCTCGACGAACGGCTGACAAGGCGACTCCCTCGAGCTATTATTTCGATGCATCGAAATATCCTGTAGACAAAGATACTTTATGAGCAAAGATGCTTGCTGGATCAAGATATCCACGATGCGCAGCTGTACACCGCACCGGATTATCCACCGCACCGAGGAGAAAGCCAGATGGTCGACGAGCACACCGACGTCGTGATCGTGGGAGCCGGCCTGGCCGGGCTGTCCACCGCCGTGTTCCTCGGCATGCACGGGGTGCCCGTCCTGGTCGTGGACCGCCACCCGGGCACCTCCGTGCAGCCCAAGGCTCGCGGCCAGAGCCCGGTCGCCATGGAGGCGCTGCGCACCGCGGGCGTCGACGGCGCGATCCTCGCCGCCGCCCCACCCGGCCGGGCGGCGGTGACCATCGTGATCTCGGAGAGCATGGCCGGGCCGGCGCTGCACAGCCTCAGCGAGTCCTACCCCGACCTCACCACGTACTCCCCCGCGCCCGCCGGGCTCGCCAGCCAGGCCAAGGCGGAGGCCGCGCTCGCCGCCCGGGCCCGCGAGCTGGGTACCCGGCTGAGGTTCCGGACGCGCTGCGAGGCGGTCGCCCAGGACCTCGACGGCGTGACCGTGACACTGCGCTCGCTCGACTGCGACGTGGTGCGGGAGGTGCGCGCCCGGTACCTGGTGGCCGCCGACGGGCACGCGGGCGGGCTGCGCGAGCTCGTCGGTATCGGGTCGCACGGGCGGGGCAGCTTGGAGCGGATGACCACCGTGCGGTTCACCGCCGACCTGTCCGCGCACTCCAGCGGGGACGCCGTGGTGCTGCACTACCTGCGCAACCCCGCGCTGCCCGGTGGCTCCGGTGCCATCGTCAGCACCGACAACCCCGGTGAGTGGGTGGCCGGCATGGCCGCCGACCCGGACCGGGACGAGGCCGCCACGGCGGCGGTGATCAGGACGCTCACCGGCCTGCCCGACCTGGAGATGGCGATACTCGGCGACGCCACCTGGGACATCGGGCACCGGGTCGCCGACCGCTTCCGGGCCGGCCGGGTACTGCTGGCCGGCGATGCCGCGCACGTCATGCCGCCGACCGGTGGCCAGGGTGGCAGCACAGCGCTGCTCGACGGCTACCACCTGGGCTGGAAGCTGGCCGCCGTCGTCCGGGGCGGCGCCGGCCCCGCCCTGCTCGACAGCCACGACACCGAGCGCCGCCCGTACGCCGAGGCGATGTGCGACTGGCAGCTGGCCAACCTCGTGGTCCGGCAGCGCCCCGACCTGGCCGACGAGAGCATCGGCGAGCCCATGGACCCCGTGCTGCTCGGCTTCGGCTACGCGTGCCCGGCCGGCGCCTTCGTACCCGAGCCTGGCGCCCCGGCGGCGATGTTCGACGACCCGGACGCGCCGACCGGGCGGCCCGGTACCCGGGTGCCACACGTAGAGCTGGCCGGCCCGGACGGCGCCTTGTGGCCGCGTGAGCTGCTCGGTCCGCACTTCCTGGTCTTCACCGGAGCACCGGACGGCGTGGCGGCGGCCCAGGCGGCGGCCACCGAGCTGGACCTCGAGCTGCGCGCCCACCCGGTGCACTCGGCCGTGCCACTCGGCGCCCGTGCCGGCGACACCGTGCTGGTCCGCCCGGACGGCATCGTGGCCTGGCGCGGCTCCGACGCGACCGGGCTCGGCAAGGCACTGCGCGCGGTCCTGCACCGGTGAGCCTCGTGAGTGGCGAGTGGTCCCCATCGGACCACTCG
>DATAYB010000497.1:0-2408 GCA_036272795.1 Pseudonocardia sp. | reverse complement strand
GTCCGACCGCACCGAGCTGGGGTCCGGCGTCACGCTCGGGGTGAACGCGCTCGTGCACTACGGCGTCACGATCGGCGACGGCGCGGTCCTCGACGCCGATGCGTTCCTGATGAAGGGCGAGCAGGTCACCGCCCACACCTGGTGGAGCGGCAACCCGGCCGCCGAGGTGGGCCTGCCCGCCTCGGCCGCCGCCTCCCCGGTCGCGGCGCCCGTGCCGGACCACGCGCCGGTCGAGACCACGCCGGGTCCGCTGGCCGGGGCGGCGCTGGTCGCGACCGCCGCGATGCCCGTACCGGGCCGTGACGAGGAGCTGGCGCGCTCGGCGGGTCCGACAGTGTCAGGCGAGCTGCCAGGGCCCAGGTCGCTGGAGCTGGCGCACCATGGCCACGAGCCCGACGTGACGATGCAGTGTCAGCTGGGCCTTCCGGTCGTCGTCGCGGAGGCCGCCGGGACCTTCGTGCGCGATGTGGACGACAACGTGTTCGTCGACCTCGCCTCGGGCGCCGACCCGGTCCCGCTGGGCCACCGCCATCCCGTCGTGGCGTCCGAGATCGCCGCGCGGCTGGCGGAGGCTGTGTCCGGGACAGAGGCGATCGCGTGGGTACGGCGGGCCTCCACCCAGGCGGAGCTGTCCATGCTGCCGGAGCCGCTGCGGGCCCGGATGGGCGTCCAGTTCGGGGCTCCCGCCCGGGGCAGCGCGGTCGACGCGGCGCTGGGCCTGTGCCGGGCCGTGACCGGTCGCCGTCCCGTGGTGACGCTGCACGACGGCGACTTCTCCCTGGCGAGGGTGCTGCAGGACCGCGCAGGCGATGTGCGCCTGCCCGCCGCTGTCCTGATCTCGATGACCGACGGCCCCGGTCGGATGGTCCCGGCCAGCCGCGAGTTCGTGCACCGGGTACGGCAGATGACCCGCGAGCTGGGCATCCCGTTGGTGGTGAACGAGACGGGTACGGACGCCGGCCGCACCGGCACCTGGTTCGCGTTCGAGCAGTACGGCATCGAGCCCGACGTGGTGGTCAGCACCCGGGCGCTCACCGGGTTCGAACACCCGACCGCCGTGGTGCTCTACGACAGCCGCATGGCGCGGTACGCCGTCGACGCACCCGGTGACCCCGGCAGCCGCATCGCCCTCATGGCCGCCGCGCGGATGGCCGACCTGGTGCGCCGCGACGACCTGCTGGCCAACGCACGCGCCCGGGGCGAGCAGCTCCGCGCGCGGCTGGCCGGGCTGCGGGATCACCCCGCGGTGCTGGACGTGCACGGGCGCGGGCTGATGTGGGGCGTCGAGCTGATGTCACCGGTGCCGGGGAGAGAGGCGTCGCAGCTGGCCGTGGACGTTCGGGCGCACATGCTGCGTCGCGGCGTGATCGTCCAGCTCAGCGGCCCGCGCAGCACGGTGCTGCGGATCCAGCCGCCGCTGACGGTGCGCGCCGACGTGGTCGACACCGCCGTGTCCGTCCTCGCCGACGCGCTCGACGCGGCCGTGCGCTGGTCGGGCGGGGCCGGGTGGGAGGACGACGGGGCGGCGGTCGGAGTAGGGGCGCGCGCGGTCGAGGGGCGAGCGGGTTGACGGGCGTGCGGGGAGGGGCGATGCGGGAGCGTGCCGGGGCCGGCCGGGAGTACTGGAGCGGTGTGCTGCTGGCCGGCGGATGCACCACGATCCCGAGGTGGGTGGCCGGCCCGGGCGCCGCCGGCGCCGGCGGGGTCGGCGAGCGGGTCGTGACCGTGCCGGACGACGTGGCGGCCGCGCTGTGCCGGCTCGCCGAGGAGTGCGCGGTGCCGAGGCGCTCGGTGGTGTTGGCCGCGCATGCCGTGGTGCTGGCCGCGCTGAGCGGCGAGCGCCGGGTCACCACCGGCTACGTCGCCGAGGCGGGCGGGCCGGCGTTGCCATGCGGGCTCGACACCGGCGCCGGCTCGTGGCGGGCGCTGCTGCGCGACACCGCGCGAGTCGAGGCCGAGCTGCTGCGCCACCGGGACTTCCCGCTCGAGGAGCTGAAGCGTGAGCTGGGCTCGAGCACCGTGGCGTTCGAGACGGTGTTCGCCCCGGCAGGCGAGGAGGAGCGGCCCGGCGCGGCGTCGACGGGGGACGTCGCGCTGTGGCTGGACCTGAGCGAGCGGGCGGGCCGGTTCCGCCTCCGGCTGCGCCACCGGACCGACGTGCTCGACAGCGCCGCCGCCGCCCGCATCGCCGGCTACCACCAGGCGGCGCTCGCGGCGCTCGCGACCGACCCGGACGCCGCCCCCGGCCAGCGGAGCCTGCTGTCCGCCGACGAGTTGGCCTACCAGCTCGAGGGGCTCGCCGGCCCGCGCCGGGAGCTGCCGGACGCGCGGCTGCACGAGCTGTTCGAGCGGCGGGTGGCCGCGCATCCCGATGCCGTGGCCGCCGTGGCGGGTGACGTGCGGTGGAC
>DATAYB010000496.1:0-1750 GCA_036272795.1 Pseudonocardia sp. | reverse complement strand
TGACCGCGAGTACCGGCTGGTCACCGGAGTAGTCGAGGGCGATGCGGGAGCCGGTGGGCACGGTGATCCGTTCGGGCGCGAGCTCCTCCAGGGCGGCCAGCTGGCGCCAGTCGAGGGTTGCGCGGAGCACGGCGGTGGCGTCGATCCGGGCGAGGTCGGCGCGGTTGCGGGCGGTCGTGAACGGGCCGGTCCACCAGCGGTCGGGCTCGGCGAGCAGCGCCTCGTCGGACACGTCCGGCCACGGCGGGCCGAGCACCCGGTGCAGCGTGGCCAGCCGGTCGCGCAGCCGGCGGGCGCCGTCGGTCCAGCGCAGCAGCCCGGTGCCCTCGGTGCGCAGGCCTTCCAGCAGCGCCGCGCGCACGGTGGCCCGGTCGGGGGTGGCCAGCCGGCGCTCCTCGAGCACGATCGCGCCGAGCCTGCGGACGTGGCGCGCGACGACGTCCCGGGCGCCCGGCTGCCAGTGCACCTCGTCGCCCTCGGTGAGCAGGGCCGGGGCCGCCAGCTCGGCCAGCTCCCGGTCGGCGGCGGCCGCGAGCCGGGCGCGCGCGTTCTCCGCGCCGGGGGCCCGGTCGGCGACGGCCACGGCGAGCCACTCCGCGGCGCCGAGTGGGCTGCCTGCCGGTAGCTCCACCCCGGTGCCGCCGGCCATCAGGTACAGGGGCGATTCTTCCGCCCGGCGCCGCGCGAGCCGTTCCGGATGGGCCAGCGCGACGACGAGCGCCCCGGTGCCTCGCCCGGTGCCTCGCCCGGTGCCTCGGCCGCCGGTGCCGCCCGTGCCGCCGGTGCGCAGCAGCCCGGCCAGCCGGGACACCTCGCCGCGCCACCGCCCGGCCCCCGGCGCCGCCCCGGACCGCAGCCGCGCCAGCTCCACGTCGACCTCGGTCCCGGCGGCCAGCGTGTCGTCGTCCAGCAGCGCGACCACCTCCGCGGCGGCCCTGGCGCCGACCTGCTCCGACCCGTCCAGCAGCGCCCTGGCCAGCCGGGGGTGCAGCCCGAGCCCGGCCATCCGCAGCCCACGCTCGGTGACCTGGCCGCCCGCGGTGGTCAAGGTGACCGCACCCAGCGCGCGCAGCACCTGCTGGCCGGCGCGCAGTGGACCCTCCGGTGGCGCGTCCCACCAACGCAGGCCGGTGCCGTCCGGGGTGCCCCAGCAGGCGAGGTCGAGCGCGAGCCTGGTGAGGTCGGCGCTGCGGATCTCGGGCTCCGGGTAGCGCGGCAGCAGCTCGCTCGTCGGCCAGCAGCGGTACACCCGTCCCGGCGCCTCCCGCCCGGCCCGCCCGGCGCGCTGCTCGGCGACCGCGGTGGACACCCGGACGGTGACCAGCCCGGCGAGCCCCCGTCGGTGGTCCACCCTCGGCGTCCTGGCCAGCCCCGCGTCCACCACGGCGCGCACCCCTGGCACGGTCAGGCTGGACTCCGCGACGGCTGTGGCCAGCACGACCCGGCGCCGAGGTCCCGCACGCAGCGCCGCGTCCTGCTCGCTCGCCGGCAGCCGCCCGTGCAGCGGCAGTACGTCGGCGTCCGCCCCGGCCAGCGCGGCGGCCGTGCGCCGGATCTCGGCGACACCGGGCAGGAACGCCAGCACGTCCCCCGTCCCGTCGGCGAGCGCGGCGCGCACGGCACGGGCCACACACGCCTCGATGCGCTCGCCACGGGCCGGCGGCAGGTGCGTGACGGTCACCGGGTACATCCGCGCCGCCACCTCCAGTACCGGAGCCCGCCGACCGTCGCCGGTGCCGTCGGGTTCGGG
>DATAYB010000495.1:0-18654 GCA_036272795.1 Pseudonocardia sp. | reverse complement strand
CCGCTGCCGGACAAGGGACTGCGCGGCCGGATCCACCGGGTCGCCGCGCCGACCCAGCTGGTCTGGGGCGCGCGGGACGCGCTGGTGTCACCGGTGTACGCGGAGGAGTTCGCCGGCCTGCTCGCCCGTTCCGAGACGGTGTTGATCCCGGACGCGGGTCACCTGCCGCAACTCGAACAGCCCGTGCTCGTGCGGGACGCCGTACTCGGGTTCATGGACCGAGCGGAGGAGTAGCCGGACGCTGTGTGCCAACCCGGAGAGCGTGTGTCGGAGCCGGACCGGTCCGGACCGGGGCTCGGTCAGTGGGCCCGGGCGCAGGCCAGTTTCGCGAGGGTGGCCAACACGTCGGCGCGCATCGGTGGGCCGCCCGCTCCGGGGCCGACCGAGAGGTAGTCCTCGCCGACCCGGATCGCGACCTTGTTCGTGCCGGGGAACTGGATCGCGCCGTCGCCGATGTCCAGCGGCCGCCCGCCCGGTGGGGCCAGCTCCGGTTTGGTCAGCATCAGCTCGACGGCATGCCCCTGCTGTGGCTGGTAGGAGACCGCCAACCACTGCCGGTGTCCGGAGTCCTCCCACAGGCAGCTCTCGCCGCTGGGGGTCGCGGTCGTGTCGGTCCCGCTGAGCGCGTGTGAGACCTCGGCGTTGGTCAGCAGCGAGCAGGGATCCGGCGCCGGCTGCGCGGCCGGGTCGGCGGAGCCGGCGGGCGCCGCCCCGGCCCCTGGGGCCGGCGCCGCCTCGGAGTCCGAACCGCAGCCACTCAACACAGCGGCCGCGACGCCGGCCACAACCACCACGGCGCCGGACAACCGCGCCACGCGTGCCCGGGCCGGCCGGAGCCGGGACCGCCGATGGTCGCGTGTCACTGCCGCTGCCCCCAAACCCGTCCGCATGGTGCTCGGAGCACCTTGGGAACGAGACCTTGGAGAAAGCTTGATCAGCTCGTCGCGGCGGCGAAGTCGACCAGTGCGGCGTTGGTGATCTCGGGGCGTTCCTGCTGGATCCAGTGCCCCGCGCCGGAGACGAGCTCGAAGTGGCGCAGGTTCGGGACCCGGGCGCGCAGCGCGGCCTCCAGCCTGGCCGGCACGTAGCTGGCGACAACCGGGTCGCGGTCGCCGGCCAGGAACAGCGCGGGCGGGGTGATCGGGGCGCCCTCCCACACCGAGGTGAGCGCCCAGTTGCGGTCGATGTTGCGGTACCAGTTCAGCGGGCCGAAGAAGCCGGACTCCGCGAACTCCTCGGCGTACGCGGCGATGTCGCCCTCGGTCAGCCAGCCGGGCAGCTCCGCGGGGTCGGTCCAGCCGTCGAAGAACTGGTTGCCCTCCGCGACCTGCATCTTGTTCAGCTCGGGGCTCTCGCCGGACAGTCCGAACAGGATGCGGCGGAACGTCCCCGTCAGGTCGGCCTCGAAGTCCTTCTCGACGCCGGGTCGCTGGAAGTAGATCTGGTAGTAGCTCTGGCCGAAGCGCTGGTGGGCGGCGGTCAGCGTCGGCACCGGGGTGCGCCCGCTGAACGGCACGCTCAGCCCGGCGACGCCCCGGACCAGGTCGGGCCGCAGCAGCGCGGTGTGCCAGGCGACCGGGGCGCCCCAGTCGTGGCCGATCACCGTCGCGGTCTGCTCGCCGAGCGCCCCGATCAGCCCGACCACGTCGCCTACCAGGTGCAGCGTCGTGTAGTCGGCGATCTCGGCGGGGCTGTCGGTGCCGGGGTAGCCGCGCTGGTTCGGCGCGACGGCGTGGAAGCCGGCGGCGGCGAGAGCGCCGAGCTGGTGGCGCCAGGAGTACCAGGACTCGGGGAACCCGTGCAGCAGCAGCACCAGCGGCCCCGCGCCGGCCTCGGCGATGTGCATCCGCAGCCCGTTGACCTCGACGACGCGGTGCTCGATCTCGACCATGACCCGACATTACCCAGCACTGGTCACCCCGCTGGGAACGTGGACGGAACACCGGGGGACAGGCCGGCGCCGCCCATCACCGGTGCACGCCGGGAGGGGCCACAATTAGGGTGGCGCCCAGGACTCGGCGAGCGGGTTCGCGGCGGCCTGGAATCCTGTAGGTACAAGCAGCTAGGCTGCCGTCGGGTAGCAGCGTCGCTCGTCTGATGAGGAGTCCTGGATGAAGGCCGTCGTGTACGACCAGCCGAGGAGCTTCACCGTCACCGAGGTGGCCGAGCCGCACGCCGGCCCCGGTGAGGTGCGGCTGCGCATCGTGCTGGCCGGCATCTGCGGCACCGACGGGCACCTGCACGAGGGCGAGTTCGACCCGGTGTACCCGCTCACCCCGGGGCACGAGATCGTCGGTGAGATCGACGAGGTCGGCGAGGGTGTCACCGAGGTGCGCGCCGGCCAGCGCGTGTGTCTGGACAACATGCAGGCCTGCGGCATGTGCACGAGCTGCCGCCGCGCCCGGCCGCAGTACTGCGCCACGGCCGTCATGCAGGGGGTGAACGTGCCGGGCGGCTTCGCCCAGTACATCGTGGCGCCGGCCGGCAAGTGCCACCCGGTCGACGACCTGCCAGCCGAGGTCGCCGTGCTCGCCGAGCCCACCGCCTGCGTGATGCACGGGCTGGACCTGCTCGAGCTGCGCCCCGGAAGTGACGTGCTGGTCTTCGGCGCCGGCCCCACCGGGCTCGTGCTGGCCCAGCTGCTGCGCTACGTCGGCGCGTCCCGCGTCACGGTGGCCGCGCCCACCGCGTTCAAGCTCGAGGTGGCCAAGCGGCACGGCGCCGACGAGATCGTGCAGATCGACCGCGCCGACCCGGACGCCTCGACGCAGCGGCTGCGCGAGCTGGCCCCGGAGGGCTTCGACGTCGTGATCGACGCGACCGGCACGGTCGCCGTGCTGAGCCGGTGTGTGTCGCTGACCCGCGACGGCGGCACGGTGTTCGTCTACGGCATGACCGAGGAGGCCGCCGAGCTCACCGTGTCGCCCTACGAGATCTTCCGCCGTGAACTGGTGATCAAGGGCTCGTTCTCGCAGGCCTACAGTTTCGACCGCGCGGTCGCGGCGCTGCGCGGCGGCCGGGTGCGCACCGAAGGGATCATCACGCACCGCTTCGGGCTGGACGACTATGGTGCCGCCCTGGAAGCACTTGCGGACAGTGCGTGTATCAAGGCGGTCATGCAGCCGTAGGGTCCAGTGTCTCCACGCCGCTCGGACTGGCCGGCCGAACCTGGCCAGCCCGAACCAGGACAGCCCGCAACGGGACGGCTCGACAGAGGGAATGGGAGGGCGATGCTCACGAGCTCCACCGGTGGGCGCATCAACCGGTCCTCCCCGCTGCCCTACTACCACCAGCTCAAACAGCTGCTCGTGCAGGAGATCACGCGGCGCGGGCTGCGCCCCGGCGACCTGCTGCCCGGTGACCACGCGCTGTGCGACACCTACGACGTGTCCCGCACGGTGGTGCGCCAGGCGCTCACCGAGCTCGAGTTCGAGGGCGTCATCGAGCGCATCAAGGGCAAGGGCACGTTCGTCGCCCAGCCCAAGACGGCGGAGGGCCTCGTGCAGTCCCTCACGGGGCTGTTCGAGGACGTCGCCGCGCGCGGCGGGCACCTGCGCAGCGACGTGCGCACGTTGCGGGTGGTGCCGGCGGACAGCCACATCGCGGCGGAGCTGCGCATCGAGCCGGACACCCCTGTCGTGCTGCTCGAGCGGCTGCGCTTCGTCGAGGAGCTGCCCTGGGTGCTCACCGTGACCCACCTGCCGCACGATTTGGTCCCCGGGCTGGAGTACGAGGACCTGACCAACCAGTCCCTGTACGCGCTGCTGGAGAACCGGTACGGCGTGCGGCTGGTGCGGGGCCGGCGCTCGGTGGAGGCCACGCTGGCCGGCCAGGTGCTCGCCGGCGCGCTGGAGATCCCGGTCGGGGCCGCGGTGCTGACGCTGCGCAGCCTCAGTGTGGACGCCGACGACCGGCCCGTGGAGAGCTTCGTGGCCTACCACCGGGGCGACCGCAGCCGCTTCGAGGTCGACCTGGTGCGCGAGGGCCGGTCCCAGGGGGTGCGGCCGTCGATGATCGTGACCGCCGGCACCGAGGACGACCAGGACGCCGCCCAGGCGTAGCGGAGGCCCCGTCAGGCCGGGGCGCGGAGGGCGAGCAGGCGGGCCGGGTTCGTGGTCAGCAGCAGATCGGTGACCTCGGCGCCGACCCGGCCGAGCACACGGGGTAGGAAGCGCACCGGCAGGTAGTCCAGCCCCGGCAGCCCGCCGTAGCCCCGGTAGCGGGATCTCCGCGCCACGTCCCCGCCGAGCAGCAGCCGCGCCGGGTCGCCGTACTCCGCGACGTGCGCGAGGCAGTCCAGGATCGCCGAGTCCGGGGCCTCCCGGTGCCGGGCCATGCCGTCGTAGCCGAGGTAGGCGCCGGCGCGGGTGAGCTCGGTGTGCAGCCCGGGGTCGAGGTTTCGGTCGGCGTGCGCGAGCACCACGCGGTCGGGGCGCACGCCGTCCTCGGCCAGCGCCGTGAGCACCTCCCACGCCGCCGAGCCGTGCTCGAGGTGCACCATCACCGCGACCCCGGTACGGCCGGCCGCGCTGGCCGCCGCCGCCAACACCCGCCGCTCGAACGCGTCGATCCGCCAGTAGCCGACGCCCGCCTTGACCATCCCGGCGCGGACCGGTGCGCCGTGCGGGGCGAACGCGAGCGGGCCGCGGTCGCTGGCGTCGACCTCGGGCAGGCCGGCGGTGATGTCGGCGGTGAAGCGGTCGGCGAGCTCGGCCTCTCCTGCCTCCGTCAGCCAGTGCCCGGCCGGGTAGTGCTCGTGGCGGTGGCCGCCGGTCACGTGGACGACGGCGAGCCCGGTCGTCGCGCTGATCCGGGCCACGTCGGACGGCCGCCGCCCCAGGCCGGTCGGCGTAGCCTCGACCATCGCCGCGATGCCGGCCGCACGCAGGGTCGCCGCCTCGAACCGGCTGGCCGTCGGGTCGTCGAGCTCCTCGCCCGGCAGCAGCGGCGAGACCTGGAACAGGTGCTCGTGGTAGTCGCAGCGGCCCAGCCGGTCGGCGGGCATGTCGCCGAGCACGGTCCGGACCAGGCCTTCACCGGACGGGTTCACCCGGGGCTCACAGGGAGTCGAACCACGGTTCGATGCGCCGGTACGCGTCCATGAACAGCCGGTACCCGCCGAGGAAGCGCTCGTGGGCGGTCAGGTCGGGCGGGCACTCGAGGGTGCGCCGGGACATCCGCCGCGCGATGTCGAAGTCGTCGAACAGGCCGACGCCGACCCCGCCGACCACGGCCGCACCGAGTGCGGTGGCCTCGTCGACCAGGTTGCGCCGCCACACCGGGATGCCCCACAGGTCGGCGAAGATCCGCAGCAGCGGCTCGGAGTTCGCGGCGCCGCCGATCGCGTCGATGCGTTCGATCCGCTCACCGGACCCGCCGTTCGCCGAGCTGTTCTCCGCGAACGCGAGCAGCCCGGTGTAGAGGTTGAAGCCGACCCCCTCCACGACCGCCCTGGTCAGGTGCTCGGGGCCGTGGTGGCGGGCCAGGCCGGCGAACACGGCGCGCGCCCTCGGGTTCCAGTACGGGGAGCGCTCGCCGAGCAGGTGCGGCAGGAAGAACAGCCCGTCAGCCGCCGCGGGCACCTCGGCCACCCCGGCGAGCAGCCGTTCGTAGCGCGTCTCGTCGCCCGGCGCCAGCGTCTCCATGATCCATTGCAGCGAGGCGCCCCCGGCCTGCATGGTCGCCGTCGGCACGTACCGGCCCGGTACGACATGGTTGAACGTCATGGTGCGCATCAGCGGGTCGTGCAGCGGCGCATCGGCGGCCAGCGAGACCCATGACGACGAGCCGAGGTAGGTGTAGGCGCCGTCGGCCGCGTCGACGATGCCGGCCCCGAGCGCACCCATCGGCCCGTCGCCGCCGCCGAGCACCACGGGCGTACCTGCCCTGAGCCCGGTGCGCGCCGCCGCCCGGCCGGTCACCCTGCCCACCACCGTGGTGGACGGCACGACGTCCGGGAACAGCGCGCGGTCCAGCCCGGCGGCCTCGATCAGCTCGGCCGACCAGTCACCGGCCGACTGGTCGTAGGCGTTGGTGCTGCTCGCGTCGGAGGGATCGGTGACGCGCTGGCCGGTCAGCCGGTGCACGATGAAGTCCTTGGCGAGCAGCAGGTGCCGGGCGCGGGCGAACACCTCCGGCTCGGTGTCGCGCACCCACATCACCTTGGTCAGCGAGTAGGTGGGGTTCAGCCGGTGCCCGGTGATCCGGTAGCCGGCGTCCATGCCGATCCGGTCGATCAGCTGGTCGGCCTGCGCGGTGGACCGGGTGTCCGCCCAGATGATCGCCGGCCGGACCGGGTCGCCGGCGCCGTCCACCAGCACCGCACCCATCATCTGCCCGGAGAACGACACGCCGGCCACCAGCGCGGCGGCCTCCGGGACCCGCTCCAGCAGCGCTCGGGTGGCCGTGCAGACCGCCTCCCACCAGGCCTCGGCGTCCTGCTCGGCCTTGCCGCCCGGGCCGAAGTCGACCGGGTAGCCGGCGGTCGTGCTGGCCACCACGTTGCCGTCGGCGTCGACCAGCGTGGCCTTGTCCCCGGTGGTGCCGAGGTCGTGGGAGATGATCACGTTGCGCGCTCCTCGGGAGGGGATGGACGGGACCGGCGATCAGCCCCGATCAGCGCAGTGAGAAGCCGCCGTCGATCAGCAGCTCGGTGCCGCAGCAGAACGCGGCGTCCTCACTGAGCAGATACTCCACGGCGCGGGACACCTCCAGCGGCGTGCCGAACCGGCCCAGCACGGTCTCCGCCAGCCAGCCCCCGTGCATCTCGGTCTTCAGGCTGTTCAGCGGGGTGTTCACGTAGCCGGGGGAGACGGTGTTGATCCGAACGCCGCGCGGGCCCCACTCCACGGCCAGCGACCGGGTCAGCGCGCTCACACCGGCCTTCGAGGTGTTGTAGGCGCACTGGCGCTGCGGGTGGTTGACCACCGCGTTGCCGGACATGGAGGCGACGTTCACGATCGCCCCGCCGCCCCGGGCGAGCAGTTCGCGGCCGAACTCGCGACAGGTCAGGAACACGCCGCGCAGGTTCACGCCGAGCACCGCGTCGAACTGCGCCAGCGACATGTCCTCGGCGGCGACGTTGTCCTCGACGATGCCGGCGCAGGTGACCAGGTCGACCGGGCGGGAGTCGTCGGCGTAGAGCGTGCGCACGGCCGAGGTCACCGACTCCTCGGAGGCGAGGTCGAGCGGGATGCCCGTGATGCCCGCTGGCAGATGGTCCAGGGCGGCCCGGTCGAGGCCGTACACCTCGGCGCCCTGCTCCGCGAGGCTGGCGCAGATCACCAGGCCGATCCCGCCGGCCGCACCGGTGACGGCGATCCGCCGTCCGTGGAAGCGCGTCATCGCGCCGACCCCCAGGTTCTCCGTGGGCCGGTTCCCCCGGGCGCGGACCAGTGCCGCCCCGGCGTTCCCGCCCCGTGCTGTTGTGTCGTGGCGTCAAACGCTACGGACCCTAGCCACGTACCGTGGTGATGTAGTACTACTAGCTCACTGCCTCCGGAGAGCGCAAGATAGAGTGAAGATCAGTTGTTCTCCGGGGTGAGTGACGTGATCTGGCGCACCAATATTGGCGAGTTGGAAGCGTCGATCTGTAGTGATACTACAAGTGGGGGATCTCTTGACGACGGCTATTCCGTCCATCCCGGAACCCGGTGAGCTGCTCGTCGGCGTGGACGGTTCGCTGGGCGGGCGCACCAGCGGCTACGACAAGCGGCTGGGCGAGATGACCGGTGTCTACCGGGACGAGGCCGCGCTGGCGTCGGTGACCGCGGAGCTCGGCGCCGACCATCTGGTCTACCGGGTGGAGGAACACCGCTCCGGCACCGGCGCGGGCGCGCTGATCATCGGCACCAGCACACTGCAGCCGGGCCGCTGCGGCGACGAGTTCGCGCTCACCAGGGGCCACCTGCACCGCAAGCCCGACCGTGCCGAGCTCTACCACTGCCTCAGCGGCAGGGGCGTGCTGCTGATGGAGGCGCTGGACGGCCGCAGTCGCGCCGTTCCGCTCACCCCGGGTGCGGCCGTGCACGTACCCGGCCACTGGGTGCACCGCAGCGTGAACACCGGCGACGAACCGCTGGTCACGCTGTTCTGCTACCCCGAGGACGCCGGCCAGAACTACGAGATCATCGGCGCGGCCGGAGGCATGGCGCGCCTCGTGGTGGACGACGGCGCCGGCGGCTGGACCACCCGCGCCAACCCCGACCACGTCGGCTACCCGGCGGTGGTCGCGTGACAGGGGACGAGCTGTTCGAGCGGATCGAGGCGCTCGCCGTGGTGCCCGTCGTGGAGATCGAGGACGCCGCCGACGCCGTGCCGTTGGCCCGCACACTCGCCGAGTCCGGCCTGCCGGTCCTGGAGGTCACCTTCCGTACGCCGGCCGCCGGGCGCGCGGTCGCCGCGATCGCCGCCGCGCTGCCCGACTTCCTGCTCGGCGCCGGCACCCTGCTCACCCCGGACATGGTCGTCACCGCCGAGGCGGCCGGTGCCCGGTTCGGGGTCGCGCCCGGGTTCAGCGCCGCATGCCTGGACGCCGCCGAGGAGGTCGGCCTGCCGTTCGTGCCCGGCGCCGTGACCTCGACCGAGGTGACGAGCTGCCTCGCCGCCGGCGCCCGCCACGTCAAGTTCTTCCCGGCCGCGGTCAGTGGTGGGGTGCCGGCGCTGGCCGCGCTGGAGGCCCCGTTCGCGCCGGCCGGGGTGCGGTTCATGCCCACCGGCGGCGTCGGCCCCGGCAACGCCGCCGAGTACCTGTCCCGGCCGGCGGTGTTCGCGGTCGGCGGCACCTGGGTGGCCCCGAGGGCGGACATCTCGGCCCGCCGCTGGGAGCTGATCGCCGAGCGGGCCAGGGCGGTGGCCGCGTTGCGCCCGGCCGGGTCGGCGACCGGCGGGGGGCGCTGAGCCGTGGACGACTGTGTTGTGGACGCGCGAGCCGTGCTGGACCCGGCGCCCGGCGACCTGCCCCGCCCGGCGACGCGGCCGACTATGTACTTCATCGGCGTCACCACGGGCCGCTCGTCGATCCGCACGGTGTTCCCGCGCTGGGCGGACGAGCTGGGCCTCGGTGACGTGCCACTGGTCGGCATCGACCTGCCGCCGCACGCCCCGGCCGCCGACTACCGCCGCGTGGTGGAGTTCATCGCCGCCGACCCGCTCAGCCTCGGCGCGCTGGTCACCACGCACAAGATCGACCTGTACCTGGCCTGCGAGGACCTGTTCGACGAGGTCGACCCGCTCGCCAGGCTGATGGGTGAGGTCAGCTCGCTGTCCAAGCGGGACGGCCGGCTCGTCGCGCACGCCAAGGACCCGATCTCCTCGGGGTTGGCGATCGATGCGTTCGTACCGGCCGGCTACTGGGCGCGGACCGGGGCGGCGGCGTTCCTGATCGGTGCGGGCGGCTCCGCCATCGCGATCAGCTGGTACCTGACCCGGCCGGAGCGCGGCGCCGACCGGCCCAGCCGGATCGTGGTGTCCAACCGGGGCGCCGGCCGGCTCGACACGCTGCGCCGGGTGCACGCCGAGCTGGGCACCGACATCGAGATGCGCACCGTGCACACCCCGGAACCGGGCGACAACGACGCCGAGCTGGCCGGGCTGCCAGCCGGCTCGCTGGTGGTCAACGCTACCGGGCTGGGTAAGGACGCGCCGGGCTCGCCGCTGACGGGCATCGCCCGGTGGCCGGCCGACGCGATCGCCTGGGACCTGAACTACCGGGGTGACCTCGTGTTCCTCGACCAGGCCCGCGCCGCCGGGGTCTACCTGGAGGACGGCTGGGTGTACTTCGTGCACGGCTGGACGCAGGTGATCGCCGAGGTGTTCGGCGTGCCCATCCCGACCTCGGGGCCGCGCTTCGACGAGCTCGGCCGGATCGCCTCGGCGGCCCGCCGATGACGTGCGCCATGGAACTGCCGACGCCCCGCGTGCTGGTCACGCCCCGGTCGCTGACCCAGCCGGGGCTCGACGCCGTCGCCGAGCTGGAGCCGCTGCGCAAGGCCGGGTTCGAGCTGGTCACCGGGCCGGCCGGACGGCTGCCCACGGAGGTGGAGCTGCTCGACCTGGTGCCCGGCTGTGTCGGCTGGCTGGCCGGAGTGGAGAAGATCGGCGCCGACGTGCTGTCCGCCGCCACCGAGCTGCGCGTGATCAGCCGCAACGGCACCGGGGTGGACGCGGTGGACCTGCCGGCCGCTCGCCGCCTCGGGGTCCGGGTGGAGCGGGCGGTCGGCGCGAACGCCCGTGGTGTGGCCGAGCTGACGCTGGCACTGGTGCTCGCCGCGCTGCGGCAGCTGCCGTGGTCGGCGGCGACAGTGCGCGCCGGCGGTTGGCGGCGGTGGCCGGGACGGGAGGTGGCCGAATGTCGGGTTGGCGTGGTTGGCCTTGGCGCGGTCGGCGCGGTGGTCGCCGAGCTGTGCGTGGCGTGGGGTGCCGAGGTGCTGGCCCACGACCCGGCGGTGGCCCCCGTCGCCGGGTCGCCGGTCCGCGCGGTCGACCTCGATGAGCTGCTGGCCAGCTCGGACGTGGTGACGCTGCACGCCCCCGCGCTGCCCGACGGCCGCCCGCTGCTCGACGCGGCGCGGCTGGCAACGCTGCCGGCCGGCGCCGTGCTGGTGAACACCGCGCGGGCCGCACTGGTCGACGAGGACGCCGTGCTGGCCGCGCTGCACTCCGGCGCCCTGTCGGCGTACGCGGTGGACGCCTTCGCCACCGAGCCGCCCGAGCTGACGGACCTGCTGCGGCACGAGCGTGTGATCGCCACCCCACACTTGGGTGGGTACACCGGCGCGAGCGTGCGCCGGTCCACCGAGCAGGCCGTGTTCAACCTGCTCACTGTGCTGGAGGGCGGCAGTGGGGTATGACGCTGTGGTGATCAGAATCGGGATGGTCAGAACCGGGGTGCCCGAAGTGCTGGTGACCGACGATGCCTGACGACTCGTCCGACACGCCGCTGCTGGAGCTGCTCACCGGTGGGCTGGAGCGGATGCGGCCCTCGGAGCGCAAGGTCGCCTCGGCGGTACTGGCCGACCCCGACCGTGCGCTCACCTACAGCATGGCGGCACTGGCCGAGGCCGCCGGCGTGAGCGAACCGACGGTGATGCGGTTCTGCACGGGGCTGGGCTTCGCGGGGTTCCAGTCGTTCAAGCTGGGGCTGGCGCAGGCGCTCGCCATCGGGATCCCGGTGACGCACTCGGCGATCGACCCGGACGACTCCGTCGCGGCGATGGCCAGCAAGATCTTCGACCACACGCTGAGCAGCCTGGACCGGACCCGCCGCGCCCTCGACACGGCCCGGCTGACCGAGGCGGTCGACCTGATCGTCGGCGCCCGCAACGTGCTCTTCGTCGGGTTGGGCGCCTCCGGGATCATCGCCCAGGACGCGCTGCAGCAGGGTGTGCTGTTCGGGGTGCCCTGCGCGGCGCCGATCGACGTGCACCAGCAGTACATGGCGGCGTCCATGTGCGGCAGCGGCACCGTCGTGCTGGCGGTGTCCAACACCGGCCGCACCACCTCCGTGCTCGAGGTGACCGAGCGCGCCAAGAAGAACGGCGCCGCGATCATCGGGGTCACCGGCGGGCCGGGTCCGCTGGCCGAGCTCGCCGACGTGGTGCTGGTGCTGCGCACCTTCGAGGACACCGACATCTACACGCCGACGGTGAGCCGGCTCGCCGGCCTGGTCCTCGTCGACATCCTGGCCACGGCGGTGGCGGTCCGGCGCGGCCCGAGGCACCTGGAGCGGCTGCGCGAGATGAAGGAGGCGCTGTCCGCGTTCCGGGGCAGCGCCGAGACCGGTACGTCTCTTGACATCCTGTAATGACAAGCGTTCCCTCTTTCGAGATGCGTGAGGAGGTGCAGCCCGTGGACAACGTGGACCGCGGCTCACCGAGCACAAGAAACTGGCACCCATGACCTACATCGCGGCGGCCGGTAGCGGCCGCAAGAACGTGACCGAGCCCCACAACCCCGGCGGCGTGCTCTGATGGCCGGCGTCCTGGACAGCTTCCGGCTGGACGGCCGGACCGCACTGGTCACCGGCGGCAACCGGGGACTGGGCAAGGCGTTCGTGCTGGCGCTCGCGCAGGCCGGCGCGAAGGTGGCGTTCGTCGCCAGGGACGCCGACCGCAACAAGGCGGTGGTCGCCGAGGCGGCCGAGCAGGGCTACGAGGTGCTCGCCATCGAGGGTGACATCGCCGCCGCCGCCGACGTCGGCCGCGCGGTGACCGACGCGGTGGCCGGCCTCGGCGGGCTGGACATCCTCGTGAACAACGCCGGCACCTGCATCCACAACCCGTCGTGGGACGTCACCGACGACGAGTGGGACTCGGTGTTCGACCTGAACGTGCGCGCGCTGTGGAAGTGCAGCCGCGCGGCCGGGGAGTACATGCGGGCGCACGGCGGCGGCTCGATCGTGAACGTCGGCTCGATCTCCGCGATGATCGTCAACCGGCCCCAGTGGCAGCCCGCCTACAACGCCTCGAAGGCGGCCGTGCACCAGCTGACCAGGTCGCTGGCCGCCGAGTGGGCCGAGGCCGGCATCCGGGTCAACGCGGTCGCGCCCGGCTACGTCAAGACCGAGATGGCCCCGGTGCACCGGCCGGAGTTCCAGCGGCACTGGATCGAGGACGTGCCGCAGCGCCGCGCCGCCGAGCCCGCCGAGATCGCCCCCACCGTGGTCTTCCTGGCCAGCGACGCGTCGACGTTCATGACCGGCTCCGTGCTGGTCATCGACGGCGGCTACACGGTCTATTGAGCCGCCGGCCCGCCGGGACACCGCGGCGGAACCCACCACTTCAGAAGAGCGTCGGGAGGCAGTCATGAGCACCGAACGTGCGGCCGCGATGCGCCAGGTGGTGGTCAACTCGGCCGAGGACATCCAGGTCGAGCGGGTGCCGTGGCCCTCGGCGCCGGGCGAGGGCGACGTGCTGGTGCGCAGCCGGCTGGTCGGTATCTGCGGCTCGGACACGCACGCCTGCGCCGGCAAGCACCCGTTCATGCCGCTGCCGTACCGGCCGGGCCACGAGGTGGTCGGGGTGGTCGCCGCGGTCGGCCCCGGGGTGGACGACCTCACCGAGGGCGACCGGGTGGTGCTCGAGCCGAACCTGGTCTGCGGCAAGTGCCGCCAGTGCCTGGACGGGCGCTACAACATCTGCCGCAACCTCGCCGTGTTCGGCTGCCAGACCGTGGGCGCGATGGCCGACGAGTTCGTGGTCGCCCGTGACCGGCTGCACCGGCTGCCGGACGGGCTGTCCTTCGAGCTCGCCGCGCTGATCGAGCCGCTGGCGACCCCGGTGCACGCGGTGCGCCGGGCCGGCATCGGGCCGGGCAGCCGGGTCGCGGTGCTGGGCGCCGGGCCGATCGGGCTGCTGTCGCTGGTGGCGGCCCGCGCGGCCGGCGCCGAGGTGGTGGCGGTGACCGACGTGCTGCCGGCCAAGCTCGACCGTGCCCGCCGCCTCGGTGCCGATGCCGCGCTGGACGCCGCCGCTCCTGACCTGGTCGAACAGGCCCGCCGTGCCCTGGGGGACAGCGCTGACGTGGTGCTCGACTGCGTGGCGCGGGAGAGCTCCATGACCCAGGCGATCGAGCTCGTGGACAAGGGCGGCACGGTCATGGTCGTCGGCATCGCGGCCGGCCCGACCACGATCCCGCTGCACCTCGTGCAGGACCGCGAGATCGCGCTGGTCGGCAGCCTGATGTACACCCACGCCGACGTGCGGCGGGCCATCGACCTGCTGGCCGGTGGCGCGGTGGCCGCCGCCGACCTGGTCACCGCGACGTTCCCGCTGGACCGGGCGGCCGAGGCGTTCGCGGCCGCCGTCGACCCTGCGCAGGTGAAGGTGCTCGTCTCCGTCCCCTGAGCTGCCCCTGAGCCGCGCCGAACTGAACTGAACTGAGCCGAGTCCGATCCCGACCGACCTGTTCGTCCCGTCCGAGCTGTGCTGATCCCCGCCGGTGGCTGCCGGCCCAACCCGTGAGGGGCTCGATGATGAGTACTCCGACCAGCCGATCCCGGTTCCGGCGCAGGTGGGCCAGGCGGTCCCGAGTCGGCCTTGCCTGCGTGGGACTGCTCGGCCTGCTGGCCGCCGGCTGCTCGTCGGCCAGCCAGGACTCGGCCGCCCAGAACAAGCCGGCCAACCCGAAGGACCTGGTGCTGGTGCAGGCGATCCGCAGCCTGTCCAACCCCTACCACGCGGAGTGGGCCAAGGGCGGTGAGATGTTCGCCGCCTCGGTCGGCATGCCGGTGCAGACACTGACCGACGAGGGCGACTCGCAGCAGCAGCTCAACCAGATCAAGCAGGTGCTGGCCGGCGGCAAGACCGTGGTGCTCAACGCCGACCCGAACACCACCTCGGACACGCAGGCGATCGTGCGCGCGGTCCAGGACGCCGGCGGCTTCGTCGTCACGCAGTGGAACAAGCCGGACGGGCTGACCCCGGCGCAGGTGGGCAACTCCTGGGTCGCGCACATCGGGTTCGACGGCAACACCGGTGGCTACCAGACCGCGAAGGCGCTGTTCGCGGCCATGAACAACAGCGGCGGCATCATCGCGCTGCAGGGCATCCTCGACGACGTACCGGCCAAGGAGCGCTTCGCCGGGCTGCAGAAGGCGATCTCGGAGACCCCGGGTGTGCAGCTGCTCGACCAGCAGACCGCGAACTGGACCCGCAACGAGGCCTTCCAGGTCACCCAGACCCTGCTCGCCAAGCACGCCGGCCAGGTCAAGGGCGTCTGGGCGGCCAACGACGACATGGCGCTCGGCGCGATCGAGGCGCTGCGCGCGGTCGGGCTGGTCGGCAAGGTGCCGATCGTCGGCGCCAGCGACGCCGTGCCGGAGGCGCTGCAGGACATCCAGGCCGGCAACGTGGGCTACGTCGCCACCGTGTCCACCGACGCCTACTGGCAGGGCGGCGCCGGGCTCGCACTGGCGTACCAGGCGGCCACCGGCAAGTACAACGTGGCCGCCGCGCCCGCCACCGACCGGTCGTTCTACGGCAAGGAGTTCCTGGTGACCAAGCAGAACGTCGCCGATTTCACCAAGACGCCGACGGCCGCCGACCTGGCGCCGGACTTCGCCAACCCGCTGGCCCGGAACGTGGGCCCCCTGCAGTGACGACCACGGTGACTGCCTCGGCGTCCGGCGCGGCGCCCGCCGCCTTGCCGCTCGGGCGGCGGGTGCTGGACGCCGGGCCGGTGCTCGCGCTGGTGTTGCTGGTGGTGGCGTTCTCACTGGCCAGCGGGCGGTTCCTCACCGTGCCGAACGCCGGCAGCATCGCCAACCAGGCTGCCATCCTGCTCGTGCTGGCCACCGGCGCGACGTTCGTGATCCTGCTCGGCGGCGTCGACCTGTCCGTCGAGGGTGTGATGGCCACCAGCTCGCTGGTCACCGTGCTGCTCGCGGCCAACGACCGCAACGGCAGCCACCTCGGCTACCTGGCCGTGCTGGTGGGTACGGCGGTCGGCGCGCTGATCGGCCTGGTCAACGGGCTGCTGCACACCCGGATGCGGATCCCGTCGTTCATGGTCACGCTGGGCACCGGGGCGATCGGCATCGGGATCGCGACCGTGCTGTTCGGTGGCCAGCCACCCCGGCTGCTGGACCCCGGGCTGCGCGCCTGGGGCACCGAGCGGATCGCCGGCATGCCGAGGCTGGTGATCATCGCGGTTGCGGTGCTGCTGATCGGTTACCTGATCCAGAAGTTCACGCGGATCGGCCGCTACATCCTGGTGATCGGTGGGGACGAGCAGATCGCCCGCCTCGCCGGGGTGTCGGTGGCCCGGTACAAGCTGTACGCGTTCGTACTGGCCGGCACGGCGTCCGGGCTGGCCGGCGCGATGGCGTCCACGCAGCTCGGCGTCGGCGACGTGCAGGTCGGCTCCGGCCAGCTGTTCGCCACCATCACCGCGGTGGTCGTGGGGGGCACCGCGTTGACGGGCGGCCGGGGCGGCGTGCCGCAGACCGTGGTCGGAGTGCTGCTGATCAGCGTGCTCGCGAACGGGCTGATCCTGGTCGGGGTCAACCCGTCCATCCAGCGCTCCGTGCAGGGCGTGGTGATCATCGCGGCGATCGCGGCCACCGCGTGGACCCAGCGACACCGGCTGCGGGTGATCAAATGAGCGGCACGCCTGTACTCGAGCTGCGCGGGGTGACCAAGCGGTTCCCCGGTGTGGTGGCGCTCGACGACGTGAGCATCGAGGTGCGCCGGCACGAGGTGGTCGGGCTGATCGGCGAGAACGGGGCCGGCAAGTCCACCCTGCTGAAGATCCTCTCCGGGGTCTACCAGCAGGACGAGGGCGAGCTGCTGGTGCGTGGCCGGCCGGCGAGGTTCCGGGGTCCCAGGGAGGCGGCGCGCGCCGGCATCGGCATCGTGCACCAGGAGCAGTCGCTGGTCGGCTCGGTGTCGGTGGCGGAGAACCTGCTGCTCGGCGCGGAGGGCCGGTCGGTGCGCGGCGGCCTCTACCGCTGGTCCGACCTCAACGCCAGGGCCCGCGAGCAGCTCGCCAAGATCGGTTCGTCGATCTCGCCGACCGCCCGCGTGAACACCCTGACCTTCGCCCAGCGCCAGATGATCGAGGTGGTCAAGGCAATCTCGGTGGAGGACCTGCCGGACCGCACGGTCGACGCCGAGCCGGTCGTCGTGTTCGACGAGCCGACCTCCGTGCTGGCCGGCGAGGACCTGGAGACGCTGTTCGCGCAGATCGAGCGGCTGCGCACCCGGGCGTCGATCATCTTCGTCTCGCACCGGCTGGACGAGGTACTGCGCATCTCCGACCGGGTCTACGTGCTCAAGGACGGCCGCTGCGTGGCCGAGCGTGAGCCAGGCGCGGTGGACACCCGGGAGCTGTACCGGCTGATGGTCGGGCGCGCCAGCACCGGCCAGTACTACCGGGAGGACGAGCAGGGTGAGGTCGCCGACGCCGACGAGGTGCTCGGCGCGGACGGCCTGACCCTGCGCGGCCGGTTCGCCGACGTGTCGCTCTCGGTACGCCGTGGCGAGGTGCTCGGCATCGCCGGCGTGCTCGGCTCCGGCCGGGAGGACCTGTGCCGCGCGATCTTCGGCGCGGAGCCGCTGGACGGCGGTGAGCTGCGGGTCGGCGGCAAGCGGGTGCGGTTCCGCCGGCCGGCCGACGCGGTGCGGGCCGGCGTCGGCTACATCCCCGCCGAGCGCCGCTTCGAGGGCGTCGCGATGGGCATGTCGGTGGCGGAGAACATCCTGCTGGCCGACAGCTCGTCGGTGTCGGTGGGGCCGTTCGCGGTGCCCAGCAAGCGTGCGGCGCTGGTCAAGGAGTGGATCGAGCGGCTGCGGGTGCGCACCCCCGGCCCCGGCACCGACGTCGCCACCCTGTCCGGCGGCAACCAGCAGAAGGTCGCGCTGGCCAAGTGGCTCTGCTCGCCGAGGCTGCGGGTCCTGGTGCTGGACCACCCGACCCGGGGCCTCGACGTCGGCGCCAAGGAGGACGTGTACCGGTTCGTCCGTGAGATGTGCGGGCAGGGCCTGGCGATCGTGCTGCTCTCCGACACGCTGGAGGAGACGATCGCGCTGAGCCACCGGGTGCTCGTGATGCGGGACGGCCGCGTCGCCGCCCACTTCGACGCCGCCCCCGGCGCCAAACCCACCCAGGTCGATCTCGTCGAGCAGATGGTGTAGCCGATGTCCCAGCCGATATCCACTGTCCCGGTGTCGTCCCCGCCCGCCCCGGTGTCGCGCGAGCCCGCCACGGTGTCCCGGCGCCTGGTCGCCGCGGTGCCCGCCATCGTGCTGGTCGTGCTGGTGCTCGCGGTGGCCAGCCAGCGCCCGTCCTTCCTCGGTGCCAACAGCCTGCGCACGCTGCTCGAGGGCACGGCCCCGCTGCTGCTGCTCGCGCTCGGCCAGACGTTCGTGATCCTCACCGGCGGCATCGACCTGTCCGGCGCGGTGCTCGCCTCGTTCGGCACGGTGCTGCTTGCGCTGTGGCTGCCGGTCGGCGGGCCGCTCGGAGTGCTCGCGGTACTGGTCGCGCTGTCGCTGGCCGGCGCGCTCAACGGCCTGATCTGTGCCTACGCCCAGATCCCTTCGTTCGTGGTCACGCTCGGCACGATGGGGCTGTGGTCGGGCGTGGCACTGGCGGTGTCCGGCTCGTCCACGATCTCCATCTCCAAGGGCTACGACACCATCTTCTGGCTGCGTGACCTGCGGGTGGCCGGCGTGCCGATGTCGGCGATCGTGGCGATCGGGGCGGTGCTGCTGGCCGCCCTGCTGATGCGGGTGCTCTCCAAGGGGCGCTCGCTGCACGCCATGGGTCTCGCCGAGCGCGCCACGCAGATGTCGGGCGGGCGGACGTTCCGGCTGAGGATCCTCGCGTTCGCGCTGTCCGGGCTCTGCGCCGCGCTGGCCGCGCTCGTACTGACCGCCTCGCAGTTCAGCGGGGCGCCGTCCCTCGCCGACTCGTTGCAGCTGCCGTCCATCGCGGCGGTCGTGGTGGGTGGCACGGTGATCACGGGTGGCATCGGCGGCCCGCTGCGCACGCTGGTCGGCGCGCTGCTCGTGGTGGTGCTGCGGGTCGGCATGAGCGTGGTCGGGGTGCCGCCGAGCTTCGAGCAGATCGTCTACGGCACGGTCATCGTCGCGGCCGTGGCACTGACGCTGGACCGCCGCCGGGTCGACATCGTGAAGTAGCGCCCCGCAAGCG
>DATAYB010000494.1:0-12609 GCA_036272795.1 Pseudonocardia sp. | reverse complement strand
GTCGGCCCGGCCGCCGTCGCCCCTCGGCACCGGCCGGTGCCAACGGGTTCGCTGGCCCCGGTGCCCCGCCCCCGGGCAGGCCCGCCGGGCCCCCTCCCGCCGGTCGGCCTCCGGCCGGGCCCGCCGGACCAGGGCCCTCCGGTCCGTCCGTGGTTGGGCCTGGCGGTCCCGGGCGTCCTGTCGGCCCGGCCGCCGGCCGGCGCCCGCCCCTGCCTTCCGGGCGAGGCGGCACCCACCTGAGCAGTCCCCCCGGCGCGTTAGCCGGGGCCCCCCGGCGGGCCCAGCCAGCCCCGCCGCCCGGGCCTCCCAACCAACCCCCCAGGTCGGTCGGCGCGCCCGGCAACACCGATCGGCCCGGTAGTCCCGAACGGCAGGGCAACCCGCCGGCGGGCCCGCCCGGCAACGGGTCGGCGCCCCGGCAGCCCGGAGGGCCGGTCGCCCGGCCCACCACCCCACCGGCGAACCCGCCGGCCGGCCCCCGGGACCAGTCCGAGCTGCCCCGCCGCCGGCCGGGCGGTACCGAACTGCCCGAACAGGCCGGCCCCCGGCGCCGGTCCGACCTGCCCGTGCAGGCCGGCAGCGGCCGCCCGCCGGCCGGCCCGGAGCAGACCTTCACCGGACGCCCGCCAGCCGGTCCCGAACAGACGTACACGGGACGCCCGGTCGGCAACGCCGAGCAGACCTTCACGGGCCGTCCGCCGGTCGGTCCCGAACAGAACTTCACCGGACGCCCGCCGGGCGCTCCCGAACGCACCGGTCAGCCCCGCCCCGGAGCACCCGACCGGGCCGGGCAGCGGAGGTCGGCCGAGGCGGACTCGCCGGCCAACGCCACGGCCGCCCGGCTGCTCGCGGAGGGCCGGGCACGGATGTCCGGCAGCGGGCGCAACAGCGGCGACGGGCGCGACGGCAAGCCCGATGGCCCGAACCCGTCGGTACCGCCGCACCGCCGGGATCGGCTCCGAGGCGCCGCGAACTGGTTCGAGCCGGCCGCGCTGCGGGCGCGCGCGGCTGACCTGCCCGCACAACTCGCCGGGCTGCCCGAACAGACCAAGGAGTGGTGGGTCCGCTCGTGGCGCCGCCACCGGATGCGGCTGGCCGCCTACACCCCCGCCCAGCGGCGCTGGCGCCGGGCACGGCTGGCGGGGTCGGCCGTGCTGGGCATCTTCGTGGTGCTGCCGGTGATGCTGTTCTTCATCGGGTACCTCTGCTTCAGCGTGCCGACGCCGGACGACGCGGTGAACAAGCAGGTCGCCACGATCAACTTCGCCGACGGCAGCGAGCTGGCCAAGGTCGTGCCGCAGGAGGGCAACCGGATCAAGGTCAGCATCGACCAGATCCCGAAGCACGTGCAGTACGCGGTGCTGGCCGCCGAGGACCGCAGCTTCTTCTCCAACCCCGGGTTCGACCCCATCGGCATCGCCAGGGCCGCAGTGCGGCAGCTCACCGGCGGTGGCGGTGGCGGGTCCACCATCACGCAGCAGTACGTGAAGAACTCGCTGGTCGGCGACCAGCACTCGCTGTGGCGCAAGTACCGGGAGATGATCCTCGCGGTCAAGATCTCCCAGGAGAACACGAAGGCCGACATCCTGGCCGACTACCTCAACGCGATCTACTTCGGCCGAGGCGCCTACGGCATCGAGTCCGCCAGCCAGGCCTACTTCGGCAAGAACGTCTGGGAGCTCGACCCGTCCCAGGGCGCGCTGCTGGCCGGGGTGATCCAGTCCCCGTCCCGGTGGGACCCGGCGGTCGACCCGCAGCACTCGGTGGAGCGCTGGACGTTCGTCGCCGACGGCATGGCCAGGCAGGGCTGGATGACCGCGGAGCAGCGGGCCGCCGCGCGGTTCCCGGTGACGATCGCGCCGCGCAAGATCTCGAGCGGGGTGCCGACCGACGACCGGGGCCTGATCCTGAGCGCGATCAAGGACGAGCTGGAGTCCCGGGGGATCAGCGAGCAGGAGTTCAGCCAGGAAGGCCTGAAGATCACCACCACGATCGACCCGGCCGCCCAGCAGCAGGCCGTGGACGCCGTGCACAAGGGGCTGGAGGGCCAGCCTCCGAACCTGCGCAGCGCGCTGGTGTCGATCGACCCCGCGACCGGCGCGATCCAGGCCTACTACGGCGGCGACAACGGCGTCGGGCTCGACTACGCGCGCGTGATGAAGCAGCCCGGCTCGACGTTCAAGCCGTTCGTGCTGCTCGCCGACATGCTGCTGCCCACCCCGATGGGGCTCGGCACGCAGTTCAAGGGCGAGCCGCTGCCGGGGCTGCGCAACGCCGACGGCGCGTCGTGCCAGGTCTGTGACATCAAGCAGGCGATGACGATCTCCAACAACGTGATCTTCCACGAGCTGGCCATGCGGGTCGGGCCGCAGAAGGTGGCCGACGCGGCGAAGCTGGCCGGCATCACTACCCCGCTGAACAAGGTCGACGCCGGCATCGCACTCGGCGACAAGGAGGTCACGCCGGTCGAGCTGGCCTCGGCGTACGCCACCATCGCCTCGGGCGGCGTCTACCACCCGCCACACCTGGTCACCAAGGTCACGACCTCCGACGACCGGGTGCTCTACGAGGCGGTGAACCCGTCCGACCAGCGGTTCAGCCCACAGATCGCCCGCAACGTGATCGAGGCCATGCTCGGCGTGCCGACCTACGACAAGTTGACCCTGTCCGGCAGCCGGCCGGTCGCGGCCAAGACGGGCACCGTGCAGTCCTACCTCGAGAACCAGAACAACGACGCGTGGACCGCCGGCTTCACCCCGCAGCTGGCCTCGGTGGTGTGGATCGGCACCGATCAGAACACGCCGATCAAGACGGCCAAGGGCGTCCCGATCGCCGGAGGCACGCTGCCCGGCACGATCTGGAAGAGCTACATGTTCGACGCGACCAAGGAGCAGTCGGCTCAGTCGTTCGGGCCGTTCAAGGCGATCGGGGCGCCGCCGGCCGTCACCGGGCCGTACGACGGTTTCGCCGCGTCGAACCAGGCCGCCGCGCCGCCGGCGGTCAGCACCCCGCCGTCGGACTCCCCGCAGCCCGACGAGGACGAGCCCCAGCACACCGAGAACAACAACGACAACAAGCGCGGCAACAGCGGTGGCGGCGGCGGCTCCCACCAGGAGTGCGGCCTGCTCACGTGCAAGACCGTGCAGAACGAGGGCGCGCGCAGGTCGTCGAGCTCCGGCGACTCGGGGAGCGAGCAGCCCGAGGCGCAGAGCCCCACCGACACCGACCCCACCGCCAGCCTGCCGACGGCCCGCCAACCCGTCCGGGGCTGACCCCGCCACCCCGCGCACGGCACCGTGAGCCGGGCGCACGGGCGCACGGCGCGCTGGGGCACGGCACACGGGCACACGGGCACACGACGCTGGCGCTGGCGCACGGCGCACGGGAGCACGGCGCGCTGGCGCACGGCACACAGCGTTGTACCGCCGCACACACCGCCAAACCTGTGTGCGGCGGTACGACGCTGTGTGCCGTGCTGACCGCCCTACCCCGCTGGCCGCGCGGGGGCCGTCCGGTGCAGTGAGCTGGGCCAGCCGGGCGAATTTTGCCCCGTGCCGGGTGCCGCACGCGGGATCATCCGCGGGTGCGGACCTTCGACGTGCTGGCCTGGACCGAGTCCGGCGGCTTCGTGCTCTATGTCCCGGAGGTCGAGGCGCTGACCAGGGCTGGGCACGCCGACGAGCTCGAGCGCGCCGCCAGGGACATGATCGCCGAGCTACTCGGCCTCGAGCCCGGCACGATCGCGATTGCGCTGCGCTTCGAGCGCCCTCGCCCCTGACCGGTCGAGCGCTCCCGACGCCGCCCCATCCAGCGACGCCGCACCGTCGAGCACCCCCGCCCCGTCGACCACCCCCGCCCCATCCTGCGGACCCGCCCCGTCGAGCACCCCCGCCCCGTCCAGCGAGCCCGCCCCGTCGAGCGAGCGTGTGCCGGCCGGCGTCGCGAGATCGCGGGGCAGCCAGTGCCGGAACTGGTCGGTGTGCCAGCTCAGCGCGCCGGACCGCAGCTCGGCGACCAGGCCACGCAGCCAGTCCCGCTCGGCGACCACGAGCGCGCGCTGGTACTCCGTCTCGACCACGAACAGCCGAGGTGGCCCCGCTGAGTCGGCCAGCTCGCGCTCGAGCCGGTGCAGCCGATCGGCCAGCGCCTCGAGCCGGTGTGCGAGCCGCGCGATCACGTCCTCCACCGGCAGCAGCGGCAGGAACGCCAGCGCGGCGGGGAACACCGGGAATTCGGTAGCCGGGTTCGCCAGGCTGTTGCGCAGCCAGTCGCGGGCCGCGCGTGCCCCGGGCGCGGTGATCTCGTAGACGGTGCGCTCGGGCCGGCCGGCGTCCTTGGCCGTGCCGCGCACGGTGATCAGCTCGGCCCGCCGCAGCCGGTCGATGGCCTGGTAGATGCTGTTGCGCTGGGCGACGTTGACGACCTCGTTCTTGTGCCGGTCCTTGATCAGCTGCTGCATCCGGTAGGCGTGCATGGGCGCCTCGAGCAGCAGCGCCAGTACCACCACGGCCAGCGGCGAGAGCGCCCGTGACCCGACCGATGATCGACTCGGCATGGGCGACACCCTAACGGGCCGGAGTGGTCGCAGCGCGTTCCCGACGTGCCTGTTGTTACCGAACTGCACACGAGACAGGTTCTGGGCGCCGAAATCCTGCCTCCTGTGCAGTTCGGTAACAACCGGCAGAGGGGCCACCCCGACGCCTGGTGTGTGCGGTGGCGCCGGGCGGCGAAACTGTCGGTGCCTGATGCGAACCTGGTCGGCATGGGCAACCTGAGGGGTCGAGTTGCGCTGGTGGCGGGGGCGACGAGGGGCGCGGGCCGCGGCATCTCCCGTCAGCTCGGTGCCGCGGGGGCCACGGTGTACGTGACGGGCCGCTCCGGCGGCGGCCAGCGCGGCGAGTACGACCGGGTGGAGACCATCGAGGAGACGGCGGAGCTGGTCACCGAGGCCGGCGGGCGTGGCGTCCCGATCCGGGTCGACCACCTGGAGGCGGAGCAGGTCCGGGCCCTGGTGGCGCGGATCGAGGCGGACGCCGGCCGGCTCGACGTCCTGGTCAACAACGTCTGGGGCGGCGAGCTGCTGTTCGAGTGGACGAGCCCGATCTGGGAGCACTCGCTGGACAACGGGCTCCGCATGCTCCGGCTGGCCATCGACACCCACCTGGTGACCAGCCATTTCGCGCTGCCGCTGCTGATCCGGCGGCCCGGCGGCCTCGTCGTGGAGGTCACCGACGGCACGGCCGCCTACCACCAGGAGCACTACCGGGGCACCGCGTTCTACGACCTCGCCAAGACGGGCGTGATCCGGCTGGCCTGGGGGTTGGCCAAGGAGCTCGCGCCGCACGGGGCCACCTCGGTCGCGCTGACGCCCGGCTGGCTGCGCTCGGAGATGATGCTCGACCACTTCGGCGTCACGGAGGCCACCTGGCGGGATGCGCTGCCCCGCGAGCCGCATTTCTGCATCTCGGAGTCGCCTGCGTACGTGGGGCGGGCGGTCGCCGCGCTGGCCGCCGACCCGGAGGTGGCCCGGTGGAACGGCCAGTCGTTGTCCAGCGGGCAGCTCGCAAAGGTGTACGGCTTCACGGACCTGGACGGCAGCCGCCCGGACGCCTGGCGCTACGTCCCGGAGGTGCAGGACGCCGGCAAGCCGGCCGACGCATCTGGCTACCGCTGAGCGCCGGTCCCGGGGCCGGGACCCAGGTCCCGGGTCCCGGGTCCCGGGTCCCGGGTCCCGGGTCCCTGGTCCCGGGTCCCGGGTCGGCGAATTACCCGGGACCTGCCGGGCGGACGGCACTACCCTCGCGGGTTCAGTGATCACTACGGAGAGGTGATCACCAGCGAGGGCGAGGAGCGACGTGGCCGAACATCCAAGACACGTCGTTCGTGGGGAAGCGGGTGGCCCTCACGTCGATCCCCTACTCCAAGATCACCAGTGTCTCGGTGGTCAGCAACAAGTCCTGGGCCGGCGGCTTCTTCTCCACCGGCGCGATCGCGATCCACGTGGGCACCCAGACCTACGAGGTCGAGTTCCGGGGTGACGAGCAGAGCCACCACGTGCACAACGTGCTGCTCTGGCACATGGGCGTGCGCTGACCCTGAGCCCGGGCTCGACGGGCGCCCTGCCGGCGCCGGCACGGCGGCGTAGCGTCCGACACCATGACGCAGTCCACGCCGCTGGACCGGGCCCAGCTGGGCCACCTCCGCCATATCGACAACCTCTCGCGGCGCTTACCGAACGACTGGTCCCTGATGCAGGGCAAGGGCCAGGGGCAGGGCGACTTCGGCAGCTACCGCTTCCAGCTGGCCTACATGGCGTACGCGCTGGCGCTCACCCACCGGCACCGGCTGCCGGCCGCGCCGGGCGCCTTCCGGCCGACATTCCAGCGGTTGATCGAGAAGATGCTGGCGCCCGACGTGTGGCTGTACTGGCGTGACGTGAGCCAGGGCGGTGCGGTGTTCAACGCGCACCTGTCCGACCAGCTGCACGAGGAGTGGGACCCGGTCGTCAAGGACAACATCATGTACAGCGCGTACGTGCAGTCCATGACGCACCTGTACACGTACCTGTTCGACGACGACCGCTACGGCGAGCCGGGCGCGCTCACGTTCCAGTACTGGTCGTTCTTCTGGGGTGGCGAGGAGCGGCGGTTCAGCTATGACCAGAACTCGCTGGCGGAGCACCTGTACTGGCAGCTGGTCGAGGGCGGTTTCCTGGGCATCGCCTGCGAGCCGAACTGCGTGTTCCAGATCTGCAACCAGCCGGCGATCATCGGGTTCCGCATGCAGGACCTGCACACCGGCGGCAGCCGCGCCGACGAGATCGTGGCCGGCTACCAGAAGGCCTGGGAGCAGTACGGCCGGCTCGACACGGGCGGCCACTACAACATGATGATCAGCGAGGACAGCCGCCAGGTACGCCCGAACGAAGCGCTCGCGCCGTGGGTGGACGCCTGGTGCGGCGCGATGATGAACAGCTGGAATCGCGACTTCGTGCATGCCAACTACCCGCGCCAGCTCGCCGAGTTCCTGGTACCAGGGCTCGACGGCGCGCTCTCGGTGCGCTCGGCACCCGCCGCCGAGGTGATGGGCCAGACCGTGGTGACCGACACCTGCGACTTCGGCTGGGTCGCCGCCTGGGCATCGGAGATGGGTGACCAGGAGACACTGGCCGGCCTGCTCACCCACGCCGACCGGCACTTCGCGCCGACCTGGCGGGACGGCGGCCTGTACTACCCGCGCAACGACACCCCGTCCGACACCGACGGCAACCGCACCGACATCGAACCCATGAGCGGCAACGTGCTGCTCGGCTACGCCCGGCTGAACGTGCCGGACGGCCTGCACGGCCTCTACTCCGACCCGTGGGACCGCTCGCACTTCGCCGAGCCGGCTCTCACCGAGGTCGCGCCGGAGGTCGAGGTCAGCCGGGCCGAGTTCGCCGACGGGGTGCTGCACTTCCGGTTGCGCGGGATGGAGGGCACCGAGCCGGGCCGCGTGGTCATCGGAAGGCTGGCCGGGCGCGGCGACTGGACGCTGCAGCGGGACGGCGAGCAGGTCGCGCAGGGTAGCGACGACACGGTCGACTCGTCGGTCGGCGGCTCGGAGGGGCTGGGGGTGCGCGGCGGGCCGGACGGCGTGGAGCTGCGCTGCCCCGCCGGCCCGGTCAGCGAGTACACCCTGGCGGTGAGCCGGTGAGCGCGCCTCCCGTCGGCGGGTCGTCCACGCGTTCCTCGCCGACTACCCGAGATTCACAGGCCTGACCGGCAGCGCCGAGCAGATCGAGCGAGTCGGGGATCTTGTCAGGGCGAGTCGCGGATCTTGTCAGCCTCAGAGGCGCGCACGGCGTACGTCATCAGGGAGACGAACGCGTCCGTGCACTGCTCGACGAGCTGATCCCGGTCGATCCTCAGGTGGCCCTGCAGCCAGGCGACCAGCGTCTGGGCCAGCCCGCCGACGGCGAACTGCGCGGTGAGGTCGAGCGCCGGGCTGCTCTCGATGCCGTAGAACGCCCTGGTGTGCCCGCCGAGCAGGCGAGGGAAGAGCTCGGCGGCCTCCAGCCGGCGCCGGGCCAGCCCAGGGCTGAGGAACGCACTGGCGAACAGCAGCCGGCCTCGCCGGGGGTCCTCGACGATCCACCCGACGATGTGGTCCAGGCCGGCCCTGGTCCGGGCGCGCGCGTCATCCGGCCCGACCGAGACGACCGCCGAGGTGGTCCGCGCCAGCTCCTCGACGACCTCGTCGTACACCGCGACGGCGAGGGCCTCCCGGTCGGCGAAGCTCTCGTAGAAGTAGCGCGCGGCGAGGCCGGACCGGGCGCACACGCTGCGCACGGTGAGGTTGGCCTCGCCCTGGTCCTCGCTGAGCAGGTCAAGGCCGGCCTCGATCAGCCGGGACCGCCGACGGGCACGGCGTTCGTCGCCCTGCACGCCGCCGTACCTGCGCTGCGCCGGTCCCGCTGCGTCCATGGCCCCATCTTGACACCTGCTCGGCGGCGCGCTTCCATGTTGCTAACGTTCGTGTGCAGATGGGGGAAGTTCACATGACCGCGACGGCGTCGTCCTCGGTCGACCTGCGGGAGCTGGTGATCGGCGCCGGGCTGCTGGCCGGCCCGGCGAACGTGATCATGCAGCTGGCCCGGCCCGCCGTCGGCTACGGCGTCGTGGAGAGCACGGTGGACAGCGGCAAGGTCACCCTGCACCCGATCAAGCGGGCCCGCACCACGCTCAGCTACCTGGCCGTGGCCACCCTCGGCACCGACGAGGAGCGTGCGCTGTTCCGGCGCGGCGTGAACCGGTCACACGCGGCGGTGCGCTCGACCGAGGCCAGCCCGGTGAGCTACAACGCCTTCGACCCCGACCTGCAGCTGTGGGTCGCCGCCTGCCTCTACGTCGGTTTCGAGGACACCTACCGACTGCTCGGCAAGCCGCTGGACCCCGCACTGCGGGAGCGGCTGTACCGCGACTCGGCGGTGCTCGGCACGACGCTGCAGGTCCCGCCGGAACGCTGGCCGGCCGACCTGGCCTCCTTCCGGCGGTACTGGGACGCCGGTCTGGACGAGGTCTCGATCGACGAGACGGTGCGCGACTACCTGACCGACCTGATCCTGCTCCGGCACATGCCACTGCCGGTGCGGCTCGCGTTCGGCCGGCTCAGCCGGTTCGTCACCACTGGCTTTCTCGAGCAGCGGTTCCGGGACGAGATGCGGCTGCCCTGGGACGCGCGGCGGCAGCGCTGGTTCGACCGGGCGATGGGCCTGGTCCGGCTGGTGGTGCAGCTCTCGCCCCCGGTGCTGCGCGCCTTCCCGTTCAACGCCTACCTGGCCGACCTGCGCTGGCGGATCCGCACGGGCCGGCCGTTGGTGTAGCGGGACTCTCAGCGGTTGTCGGGCGGCATTGGTTGCGCGACAGTACGGATATGGCCACTGACCCGCTGTCGGACACGCTCGCACTGATGGACGCCCGGTGCGCCATCTCCCGGGGTTTCACCGCCGGCGGCGCGTGGTCCATGCGGTTCGCCCGGCCGCACCGGCTCAAGGTCACCGCGGTGGTGCGGGGCCAGTACTGGCTGGTCCTCGATGGCGCGGCGGAGCCGATCCGGCTGTCGGCAGGCGACGTGGCGGTCTTCGCGGGTGGCAACCCGTTCGTACTGACCAGCGACCCGGCGCTGCGGCCGCGGGAGGCGACGACCCTCTTCAGGGCGTCCGGCGAGCCGATGCTCGCACTCGGCGGCGGTGAGGAGGTCGTCTCCGTCGGCGGGCACATCGACGTGAGTCGCGCCGGCGAGGACCTGCTGGTCAAGGCACTGCCACCGGTCATCCACGTGCGCTCCGGCTCGGCCGAGGCCGGTGCGCTGAGCCGGCTGCTGGACGAGCTGCAGCGGGAGATGTCCAGCGCCAGGGCCGGCGCCACGTTCGCGGCCGACCAGCTCGCGCAGCTGATGTTCGTCCAGGTGCTGCGCGCCTACCTGTCGGACGCGGAGTCGTTCCCGCCCGGCTGGCTGCGCGCGCTGGCCGACGAGCGGCTGGCTCCGGCGCTGCGGCTGATGCACAACGACCCGGGCCGGCCGTGGCAGCTGGAGGAGCTCGCCCGCGCGTCCGCGATGTCCCGGACCACGTTCGCGCTGCACTTCCGGACCGTGGCCGGGGTACCGCCGCTGACCTACCTGCAGAACTGGCGGATGCGCATCGCCGAGCGCGACCTGCGGGAGAAGGACACGCCACTGGCCACGCTCGCGCTGTCGGTCGGCTACACCTCCGAGAGCGCGTTCAGCAACGCCTTCAAGCGCACGGTCGGCATCGCCCCGAAGCGCTACCGGGACGCCGCCAGGGATGCGGCCCGAGAGGCCGTGAGGACCGCCGCCGTCCAAACCTGAGCAACTCGATACGAATATTGACATAGATTTCGAAACTTGCTCTACTCGACACGGAGCTGACCGGGTCGGCCTCGCCGTCGACCAGACCCACTGCCGCACTGTGAGTGCACATTTTCGAAAACGACATCATATTTCGCATAGGAGTCACGGATGACCTCCACGATCGAGACCAGCTACCGGCAGTACATCGACGGCAGCTGGACCGAGGCAGCCTCCGGAGCCGTGTTCGACGTGCACAGCCCGTACACCGGCGACGTCTACGCGCGGGCCGCCTCGGGTGGACCCGACGACGCCGAGAGAGCCGTCGACGCCGCCCAGCGCGCGTTCCCGGCCTGGTCGGAGCTGCCGGCCGGCGAGAAGCAGCAGCTGTTCCTGCGCGCCGCCGACATCGTGGCCCGCCGCCGCGCCGAGCTGGCCGCCATCCTCGCCGGGGAGACCGGCTGCTCGATCTTCTTCGCCGACTTCCAGCAGGGCGTCGTGCAGGGCATGCTGCGCCAAGCCGCCAACTGGGTCTACCAGCCGAAGGGCGAGGTCCTGGAGTCCGACTTCCCCGGCACCTTCTCCATGCAGGTCCGCCGCCCCCTCGGCGTGGTCGCCAGCTTCACGCCATGGAACGGCGCCAACGTGCTCGGCTGGCGGGCGATCATCTCCCCCATCGCCGCCGGCAACACTGTGGTCGTCAAGCCGTCCGAGGAGGCGCCCGTCTCCGCCGGCCTGGTGATGGCGCAGGTCGCCGAGGAGGCCGGCTTCCCGCCGGGCGTGATCAACGTGGTGACCCACGCCCCGGGCGCCGCCGGACCGATCGCGGACGTGTTCTACGACCGCCCAGAGGTGCGCTGCATCAACTTCATCGGCAGCGCACGCACGGCCCGGATGCTCGCCCAGCGCGCCGGCGCGACGCTCAAGCGGTCGGTGATGGAGCTGGGCGGCTACAACCCGATGATCGTGCTCGCCGACGCGGACCTGGACTACGCGGTGCGGGCGGCGACCTTCAGCGCGTTCTTCCACCAGGGCCAGGTGTGCCTGTGCGCCCGCAAGATCCTGGTCGAGCGGCCGATCTACGACGAGTTCCTGGCCAGGCTGGTCGACCGGGCAAAGAGCCTGCCGCTCGGCGACCCCGGCGACGCCGCCACCGTGATCGGCCCGCTGATCAACGACCAGGCGGTGCGTGTCGTGCAGGCCCGGATCGCCGACGCGGTGGCCAAGGGAGCCAGGGTCGTCACCGGCGGAGGCTTCGCCGGGCGGGTGCACGAGCCGACGATCCTGGTCGACGTGCCAGCCGCCGCCGAGGCCAGCTCCGAGGAGACCTTCGGGCCGCTGCTGGTGGTCGAGTCCGTGGACGACGCCGACCAGGCCGTCGAGCTGGCCAACCGGCACAGCTACGGCCTGACCTCCTCGATCATCACCGGCGACACGTTCAAGGGCTTCGAGCTGGCCGCCCGGATCACCGCCGGCTCGGTGCACGTGAACATCCCGACGATCGACGACGAGACCCAGGCCCCGATCGGCGGCGTCCGGGAGAGCGGGTGGGGGCGCAGCGGTCCGAGGTCACTGGACGACTTCACGGACCTGGTCTGGATCAACGCACAGAGCGGCCAGCGGCACCTGCCGCTCTGACCACGCCCCCTCGCCGCCCACGCGGCAGCTGAACGAGCCGCTCGGGCGCTCAGCTGCCGACTCGCTCAGCTGCCGACACGCTCAGCCGCCGACTCGCTCAGCTGCCGGCGTCGGCCAGTGCCGAGCCGGTGCCCGCCTCCGCGTACGAGTTGATCAGTGCGGCGAACGCCCGCACCTTGCGTGAGGAGAACACGGCGACGGTGTGCAACGTCCACTCCCAGTCCGGTCCGGTGATGGTCAGGCGGTAGACCTCACCGACCGGGCCGGAGTCGGTCCGGCGGGCAGGCGACTCGGACACCGACGCGTGCACACCGGCCAGCGATCGGACCTCGTGGCCCCACTGGATGCGGTTGCGGTAGAGCGTGACTCCGTTGTAACGGGCGACCAGGTCGCCGATACGGGCGACGAACCGGGGACGTTCGGCCCTGGCCAGGTGGTACTCGTCTCGGGCATGGCGCAGGTCCGCCCTGGTCCTCACCAGGTCGTGATGGAAGCGCTTGCCGTGGTCGGTGATGCGGCGGTAAAGCTGGGAAAACAACGGAGGTCTTGCTCTCTCTCAGTGCTCGGGTAGGTCACTCTGGTCGTCGTGGCGGACCAGCCCGCCGTTACTCGCCACGCCGG
>DATAYB010000493.1:0-7620 GCA_036272795.1 Pseudonocardia sp. | reverse complement strand
GTCTCGGCCGGCTTCGTCTCGGCCGACTTGGTCTTCTTGGTGGTGCTCGACTTCACCCTGCGCCCCTTGCCGGCTGCGCCGGCATCGTCCGGTTCGTCCTGCTCGGTCTGGTCGATCTGGTCCCCGGCGGCCTCGGGCCGGCCATCCGCGGCGCCGCGCCGGGCGCCGGTGTGTTCGTCGTCGTGCTGCTCGTTTCCCGTCCGTCGGGACCGGGTTCCCGTCGAGCTCATGACATTTCCCCTCCGGCCGAGCCCGTACGCAAAGCTCGGCCCTCGCCCACCCTAGCCAGTGCTGGGTACAGGTATCGCTCAGTCACCATGCGATCGACGTCGCCGAAACAACCTCGTCAGCTCTCGCGGTACGCGGCCAGCGCGCCGGCGAGCAGCTCGGCGAAGCTCAGTTCGGAGACCGGGGTCGACGCGTTCGGGGCCGACCCCCGAGGCGCTCCGGGCCGCCCGTTGCGGCGCCTGGACCGTCCGCTCTGCTCAGCCTCGTCCCCGTCCACCGAGTCGGCGTCCGGTTCGGCTCCCTGCTCGACGGCGTCCATCGGGCCGGCCGTGCTGTCGGCACCCCCGCTGGCCGTCTCGGGGTGGCTGCCGGCGTCGGCGGCCACGCCGTGCCCCCCTGGCCCGCTTGTTGTGGCGCTCGCGGCCCTGTGGTGCGGGGCCCCGTTGGTCACGCTCCGGGTCGAGTGCCCGTTGACGGCGGCCTCGTTGCTCGTGCCGTTGACCGCCGTCCCGTTGCCGGCGCCATTGGCCGGACCTCGGTCGGCAAGCTCGCTCGCGGCGGCGGGGTTGACCGCGGATCCGTTGCTCGCACCGTCGGCCACACCAGGCGAGGAGAACCGGCTCTCGACGACCCCGCTGCTTTCGGCACCGTTGATCGCGGACCTGGCGCCGGCCCCGTTGATGACACCGTGGGAGCCGAACCCGTTGGTGGCAGCGCCATTGACGGTGCCGTTCCTGGCTGACCCGTTGCTGGCCGACCCGTTGCTGGCCGACCCGTTGCTGGCCCCGTTGGCTGACCCGCTCGTCGCGGCTCCGTTGGTCGTACTCCCGGTCGCGGACCGGTAGCTCGCCGTACCGTTGACAGCCCCGTTGATCAACGTGCCGCCGTTGACCCCGCTGGCCGCGGCACCGTTCGTGCCAGCTCCGTTGACACTCCCGTTGACTGAGGCCCCGTTCCTGGACCCGTTGGTGGCGGACCCGTTGGTGGCGGACCCGTTCACGGCCGCACCGTTGACCGTGCCGTTGGCCGCCGACCAGGTGGTCGTGCCGTGAGTCGCCGAACCGTTCGCGGCGATCCCGTTGACGGTCTGGCCATGGCCGTTGACGCCGTGGGGCGCGGAACCGTTCGCGGTCGTGCCCTCCGCGGTGAAGCGTGCAAGCAAGATCGCGCCCAGATCAACAAGATCGTGGTCGACGAAGTCGTAGTCATCGGGGCGGGGTGACTCGGCTAACGCGATCCGGCCGGGCTCCGGGCTCTCCGCCGCGTCGGCGCCCGCCGGCTGGTCCGCTGAGGTGACGAGCCGGGCGATCGGAGTTCCGGTCAGCGGGCCGTGACCGTTGACCGACGTCCCGGGCGGGGCGCCCGGCGCCGGCCCGCCCGCGTCGCGGGACCCGTCAGCGCGGCCGGTGGGTATGACACTCGAGCTGTCCCGATGCCGGGAGGTCAGTCGGCCACCCGTCGGGCCGGCCGACGGCGTGTCCTCCCGCCGGAGTCCGAGCTGACCGATCGCCTTGCCGCCGCCTGGCGTCGAGCCGCCGCCGGCATCCGGGCGTCTGCGGCGACCGCCGCTACCGGGCTGGGCGTTGATCCGGTTCGGCTCCGGGTCCACGCCGCGCGGAGCGGGATCGACCGTGCCGGCGAGGTGTCGTCCGGTCGGCAGCGGCTGCTCGTCGAGGGGTGGCTGGCCGCCCCACGACGGGCCGGGGCCGCCCGGAGCACCGTCGCCGCCCTGACCGATCCGCAGGTCCCAGAGCTGCTCGGCGATCGTGCGTCCCTGGTCGAGGGCCCGGACGTCAATCCGGAACACGGCCCGGGGCAGCTCCGCCGCCAGCTCGGACCAGCGCAGGGACAGGCCGTTCGACACCGTACGAACCCATCGTGTGACCGCCTCCGGATCCACCTCCGGCAGCGCGACCGCCACCGCGTCCCGCTCCACCAGGTACAACCGGGCCGCCGGCGGTAGCTGCTCGCGGACGCGGGAGGCGATGCGACCGGTCAGCGCAACCACCTCGGGCCCGCTGGCCGAGCCGTCCGGAGTGGCGATGTCGATCAGCACCAGGTGGGGTGGCTGGCCGGTCCCCGTGTTCATACCAAGCAGCTCGACGGCCAACTGCGCGATGCTCAACCCGACCGGCACCACGGGCCCGCCCAGCGAGCCGCCGCCGATCGAACGGCCCGGCTTGGTCAGGCGCTCGGCCGCCGCCTGCCAGCCGGTCTTCGGGACGGCGCCGAGCGCGGCGGTCGGCCCGGCCCCGCCCAGGGGATCCGAACCCGACAGCGGCCCCGGTCCGGACAACGGATCCGGGCCTGGACCGGCCAGCGGATTAGCACCCGACAGCGCGTCCGAGACCGATGACCCCCCGTACCCGGACAACCCACCCGAACCGAACAGCGCATCCGGCCCCGAGAGCGGGTCGTATCCGGAGAGCGGGGCACCACCGGAAAGCGGATCGGGCTCGGACCGGCGGTCACCCCCGCCCAGCGGGTCGGGCCCACTCGGGAGTTCGGGCCCGCCGAAGGCAACGGACCCGCCCCACGGGTCCGATCCGCCGAGCGGACCGCCGTCCAGCGGGCCGGGCCCGGAGAGCGGGTCGGCTCCACCCGACGGGCCGAAACTGGACGACGAGCCGGAGTACTGATCGAACCGGGCCAGCGGACCGGTGCCACCCAACAGATCAGGCGACGTCGCCGGCCCTGGCCCATCCAGTGCGCTCCCGGCGGTGGACACGCCGGGCCCACTGAGCGGGTCCGGCGGATTCGACCGGGTCCCATAGCCGGCCGCACCGTTGGGCGCGGCGGCCGCGCCGTAATCCAGGGGCCCACCGCGACCGGCGGAGTTCAGCTCAGCTGCCATGGTGCGACCGAGGAGCGGGTCGGTCGTCTCGAGGCTGGCCCTCAGGTCGTAGGCGTGCGGCTGTCCCAGCAGCGGCACACCCTCGGATCCGGCCGGCATGCTTGCCCCGGCCGGTGTCGCGGCGTCGGACCGCGCCGCACGGTCGGGCAACGAGGTGACCCCGGTGGGAGCCGGTGGGTCCGCCGGGGCGCCCGCCAGCGGGGGGTCACTCGGGCCGCGCGGAGCCCTCGGCTCGGAGCTCGCCGTCTCGCCCGAGCGCGCCGCACCGCCCTCGAACAGCCGGTACACGTTGTTGGTCTCGCCCTGCCCGGTGCCACCCGCGGCGGCCCCGGTGAGGGAGTCCGCACCAGGGCCTCGCGGGGTGACCGACCCGGGGTGGCGCGCCGTGTCGACCGAGGGGCGCCACGCCGGACCGGCGCTGGTCATCCACGGTGGCTCGGTGCCGTTGGCGAGACCGGAATCGGCGCGGGCCGCCGCCGCACCGGTCGCCGAGTCGTGGCCGACGGTCGGTACCGGCGGCGCGTCCTGATCAACCAGAGCGCGCGGGCCGGCCTCGGCCCGCTGCCCGTCCGGGTCACGCCGATCCGCCGAGGGGGCTTCGCCAGCGGCGCGCACGAGGAGCACCACCGCGCGCTCGACCGCACTGGCCAGGGCCCGGTAGGCCGTATGACCCCGCCGGCTCGCCGCCAGTGCCTCGGAAAGCTCACCGCCGCGTTCCCGCAGCTCACCGAGCAGGCCGTGGCACTCGACCTCGATCTCCGGCAGCTCGCGCCCGGCGACGGCTCTGGCCACCCACTCCACGGAGGCCGACGCCTCGTCGCGGGCACCGGCCGGCAGGTACACCCGCTGTGCCAGGGCGAGCTGCAGCCGGGAGGTGGGCACCAGCGAGCCCGGTTGCACGTCCCATCGCATGACCAGCCGAGCCGACTCGAGCGCGGCGTCCTGCTGGCCCTGGTCGAGCAGCGCCAGCGTGAGCTCAAGGCCGAGCGTCGCCGCGAGGTACGGCGAGACCGGCTGCATCGGACCGCCGGCGGGTTGGTCGCCGAACATCCGCCGCAGCCCGGACCGCGCGTACTCGACCGCCTCGCCCAGCTGCCGGCGTGCCCGTAGCTGCCCGGCCAGCGCCGCGTCCGCCGCCGCCAGGCCGAGCTCGCCGTACTCGCCACCGACCTGGCGCAGCGCGGCCAACGCGACGTCCACCGACGCACCTGCGCCGTCAGCACCGGCGTCCCGGCAGAGCACCGCCTCGAGGTGGGCGTCCGCATGCAGCCTCGGCGAGGCGCCGCCCGCCTCCAGTACCGGCGCGAGGAGCACCAGCCCGGTGCTGCGGTCATCCAGCGACCGCGCCACACCAGCCAGGGCGATCCGCAACCGGTCGCTGGCCACGCCCTGTTTCTCCCGGGTGGCCTCCGATAACGCATTGACCGCCCGGGGCACCGCCGCAACCCCGTGCCCGAGCGAGCCGAGCCCCTGCGCCAGCCATCCCTCGGCCAACAGTGCGGTGCGCAGATCCCCGTTGCCCCGGGCGATCTGCGCCCCGTGCTCGGCGAGGACCGCGGTGACCTCCGGAGCTCGCCACCGGGAGGCCTCCGCGAGCTCGACCACCGCGGGCGCGGACGCGAGCGGCGACGCGGCGGCGCTGGTCATCCCCGTCGGCTGCACGGATTCTCCCGGTACCTCAGCACTGCTGTGTTGTTGAGCTGGTCAGACGCGGCGACGATCCGCGGCGCGACGCTCAGTCGCGGGTCAGCTTACGGTGTGTCACCCGGTGCGGCCTGGCCGCCTCCACTCCCAGGCGATCGATCTTGTTCTTCTCGTACGATTCGAAGTTGCCCTCGAACCAGAACCACGAAGCCGGGTGACTGTCGTCACCCTCCCAGGCGAGGATGTGGGTGACCACGCGGTCCAGGAACCACCGGTCGTGGGAGATGACGACCGCACAGCCCGGGAACTGCTCCAGCGCGTTCTCCAGTGAGGAGAGCGTCTCCACGTCCAGGTCGTTCGTGGGCTCGTCCAGCAGGATCAGGTTGCCACCCTGCTTGAGCGTCAGGGCCAGGTTCAGCCGGTTCCGCTCGCCACCGGACAGCACTCCCGCCGGCTTCTGCTGCTCCGGCCCCTTGAAGCCGAAGGCCGCGACGTACGCACGCGACGGCATCTCGACGTGGCCGACCCGGATGTAGTCCAGCCCGTCCGACACGACCTCCCACACTGTCTTCTTCGGGTCGATCCCGGCGCGGTTCTGGTCGACATAGGACAGTTGGACCGTCTCGCCCACCCGGACGATCCCGGAGTCGGGCTGCTCGAGCCCGACGATCGTCTTGAACAGCGTCGTCTTGCCGACACCGTTGGGGCCGATCACACCGACGATGCCGTTGCGGGGTAGCGAGAACGACAGGTCCTTGATCAGCACCCGACCGTCGAAACCCTTGTCCAGATGCTCGACCTCGACCACGATGCTGCCCAGTCGGGGGCCCGGCGGGATCTGGATCTCCTCGAAGTCCAGCTTCCGGGTCTTCTCGGCCTCGGCGGCCATCTCCTCGTAGCGCTGCAGCCGGGACCGGCTCTTCGCCTGGCGGGCCTTGGCCCCGGAGCGCACCCAGGCCAGTTCCTCGGTGAGCCGCTTCTGCAGCTTGATGTCCTTCTTGCCCTGGACCGCGAGCCGTTCGGCCTTCTTCTCGAGGTAGGTCGAGTAGTTGCCCTCGTAGGGGTAGGCACGCCCCCGGTCCAGCTCGAGGATCCACTCGGCGACGTTGTCCAGGAAGTACCGGTCGTGCGTCACCGCGAGCACCGCGCCCGCGTAGCTGGCCAGGTGCTGCTCCAGCCAGAGCACGCTCTCCGCGTCCAGGTGGTTCGTCGGCTCGTCCAGCAGCAGCAGGTCGGGCTTGCTGAGCAGCAGCTTGCACAGCGCCACCCGCCGGCGCTCCCCGCCGGAGAGCAGGCTCACCTCGGCGTCCGGCGGTGGGCACCGCAGCGCGTCCATCGCCTGCTCGAGCTGGGAGTCGAGATCCCACGCGTCGGCGTGGTCGAGCTCCTCCTGGAGCTGCCCCATCTCCTCCATCAGCTCATCGGAATAGTCGGTGGCCATCTTCTCGGCCACCTCGTTGTACCGATTGAGTTTCTCCATGATCGGGCCAACGCCTTCCTCGACGTTGCCGAGCACGGTCTTCTCTTCGTTGAGCGGCGGCTCCTGCTGCAACATGCCGACCGTCGCGCCCGGGGCCAGGAAGGCATCGCCGTTGTTCGAGTGTTCAAGGCCCGCCATGATCCGAAGGACCGTCGACTTACCGGCTCCGTTCGGACCGACCACCCCGATCTTCGCCCCTGGTAGGAACGACAAGCTCACATCATCGAGGATGACCTTGTCACCGTGCGCCTTGCGCACCTTCCGCATGGTGTAGATGAACTCAGCCACACCCCCAATCGTAGTTGCGCGCTCCGTCGGCCCGACTGCCGCACCGGGGTCAGCGCGAGTGCGGCACCGACATCAGGCCGAGTGCCGCACCAGCGTCACGACTGAGAGCCTCCAACTACCTCCAGCGCGGGCCGTTCACTCTCCATCTCGGGGCCCGTGGACTGGCTGGGTACCACGGTGCCGTCCTCCGAGGAGACGGTGATGGGAGCGTCCTCAGTGGCCGAGCGGCGGACTCTGGTGAGCTCGGCGCTGCACCGGGACAGGTCCGGACCCACCGCGCTCGCCTCGATCTCCGTGACCGACCGCCTCTGACCCTCCACCTCGTAACCCCGGGTGTAGAGCCGACCGGTCACCACCACCGGGTCGCCCTTCGACAGGGACGCCACCACCCCGGCGGCGAGCTTGCGCCAGCACGTCACGCTGACGAAGAACCGATCACCGTCGACCCACTCGCCGGTCCCCTTGTCGAACCGCCGCTCGTTGCTGGCCACCCGGAAGTTGACCACCCTGATGCCCTCGCCGGTGCGCCGCGACTTCACATCGCTGATCACGTTGCCGACGACCGTGACCTCTGTCTCGTTCATAACCATCCCGCTCTCAGCTGACTCCCCACCGGCCGTACGCCGGTTGACTCCAGCTTCCCGAGCGGATGGGCACCAGGCCACCGACCTGCCCGCAACTGTGGATAACGGAGGCGTAGGCGAACAACCGGGCCTTCCGGCGTCGCGGCGAGAAGAAGTTGTCGGGGTGGTCGAGCATAATCGCGCGCCAGCGCGCACGGCCGGCCACAGGGCCTCAGCGCGGTTGAACTCCACGAGCCAGAACTCACACCTGCCCCACTTGTCGTGGCTATTGGGCACGACAAGCGCGACTTGTCGTGCCCCATTCCCGCGACAAGTCGGGGCGAGCTGGCCAGAGCAGCTCGCGACAAAAAAAGGGGTTGGTTCCGGACTAGCAAGTCCGAAACCAGCCTCTCTCAACCAGTTAAATGCCGGCAGTGTCCTACTCTCCCACACCCTACCGAGTGCAGTACCATCGGCGCTGAAGGGCTTAGCTTCCGGGTTCGGAATGGGACCGGGCGTTTCCCCAACGCTAAAACCACCGACAACACTATCCAAATATAGAC
>DATAYB010000492.1:0-5259 GCA_036272795.1 Pseudonocardia sp. | reverse complement strand
GGCCCAGCCTAGCCGCCGGGCACGCTCGCGGCCTGGGCCTGGGTGATCAGCTGCTCGCCGCCGTACTGCGTGAGCCAGTGTTCGGCGACCAGGGTGCGCACGTCGGCGGTGACCTTGTCGACGTAGTCCTGATGCGTCGGGTAGAGCACCTGCAGGTAGCCCGGAGAGAAGGGGATGTCGTAGCCGGCGTAGGCGCTGTCGTCGCTGCCGGGAGCCTTCAGACCGCGCTCCACGTAGGTGGCGGTGGGGACGTCCACGGCCGGCGTGCGGACCCCGCCGACCGGGTTGCCGTACATGTCACGGGCCGCCCGCACCGGCCACACGTCGGGGTCCGCCACCGTGAGGCGGCTCGCGTGCGGCGGCGGGACCGCCATGGTCACCCAGTTGTCGAGGTTGCTGAAGGCACCGTCGAGGACGGCCTGCAGCGGGAACGAGCTCAGTGGGTACGCGGTTCGGGTCTCCGGGGCGAACCCTCCGCGCGCCAGCTCGGCGGCCGAGGGCAGGTAGCGGCCGTGGTCACCGGGCAGGTGGGAGCCACCGCCGATCTCGTAGAGCCGGATGCGCCGGTCGGGGGTGTCGCTGTCGTCGGGGCGGTCGGTGCGCCGGTTGTAGGAGGCCGCTGTGTAGAAGTCCGTCGGGGTGGACACGACGATCACGGGTACGCCGTTGGGCGGGTTGTAGCGGACCCGGGGGTCGCCCGGCTCGATCACCGGGGCGCACTGGTTGATCGGTGTGGCGGCATAGCTTCCCGCGCCGGGCAGGTAGCCGTCGAAGATGGCCTTGCCGTCGGGCATCGCGGTGTGGCGGGCGATCGCGTTGAGGTAGGTGACGTCGTAGGACCCGCTCTGTGACCAGCCGACCAGGTCGCTGTTGCGAATAGGAAGATCGCGCAACGGGTTCTGGGGCATGTCGGTTCTGATGAGCCGGCCGACCTGGCTGATGATGTCCCAGGCCAGGCCGTCCTCGCTGTGCCTTTCCGAGGACGGGCCCGAGGTGTGGTCACAGCGCCGGTCGGGTGGTTGCGGGTTGGCCATGGACAGCCGCCCGTAGCGCGTGGGGTCGAACTTCTTCAGTGCGGTGATCGACGCCGGTTGCACCGTGATGCCGACGTAGGCGTCGCCGTCGCGCATGAACCCGGCGTGGTCGATCTCCCATTCGGGGTCCAGGTCGTGGCCGGCGGTGGGATTGAGCGGCTCGACCCGCACGTTCCCGCTGAACCGCGCCGGGTCGACGGGGCGGCGCACCAGGATCCGCGTCGTATAGGGGCCGGACGCGACGATGCCCAAGGTGGCCAGGTCGGGCCACGAGTACACGTTCGCCCGGCCGCTGACCAGGAACTCCTGCTCGGAGTAGCCGTACTGCCCCAGGTCGATCGGGATGCTGTCGTAGGCGGAGGCGAGGAACGGGTACGACGTCGGGGTCACCGCGACAGGTCCGAGCACGGTGGGCAGCGCGGGGGCGGTGACACCCACGTCCGTAGCTCCCGTGCCCGGGCGGCCACCGCAGCCGGTGATGCCCAGCGCCAGGAGCAGTACCACCACGCCGATCCGCACCCGTACCCCGCTCTCGCGCCGCCAGAGCGGCAAGGTGACACACGGGGCGGCGCGACCGCAACGGGGAAGTTCGAGTAGGTCGCCGGCCCGGTGGGCGTCGGTGCCCGCGTGGCACCCGCGCGGCGGCGACCTCGACAGCGCCGCCACTTCGCACACCGCGCCGCCACTTCGCACACCGCACATCCACTTCGCATACCGCGCATCCACTTCGCATACTCCGCACACTGTGCGAAGTGAAGGCACGCCGTGCGAAGTGGCGGCCCGTCCACCCAGTTCCACGTCGACCAGACCACGCGTGCTCAGTCGACGATGACGAGTACGCCCGTCGGCTCGCCCAGTGCTTCCACCGTCCGGTCCGCCGCCCGGTCGGGGCGGACGCGGGGCTCGTCCGGGGATCCGCCCCACGTTGTAGGTGCCCGGACCGTAGAACTGGCCGTAGCGCAGCACCACACCGCCCTGGGCCAGCACAGACCGCTCCAGCTCCGCGACGGCATCCGCATCCGGCCCGTCCGCCAGCTGCCAGGCGACGCTCTGCGCCAGCACCTTCGCCGCCCCGCTCCGGCGCGCGGCCTCGAGCACGTTCCGGGTGCCCTCCGTGCGGATGCGTGCGTTGAGGTCCGTGAGCTCGGGGATCCGGGCGGCTGGTGAGTGCACTCATGGGATGTCCCCGCGTCCCGCTCAGCCGGCCGGCGTGTAGTGGCCCGGCATGTTCCGGACGCTGACGCTCACGCGGTTCCACGCGTTGATCACCGTGACGCCGGCGATCAGGTACACCAGCTCGGTCTCGTCGAAGTGCTCCGCCGCCCTCGCGTACACCGCCTCCGGCACGAAGCCGTCGGTGAGCACGGTGATCGCCTCGGTCAGCTCGAGCGCCGCGACCTCCCGCGCCGTGTAGAAGTGCCGCGACTCCGACCACGCGCTGAGCTGGATGATGCGGTCGACCGACTCGCCCCTGGCCAGCGCATCCTTGCTGTGCATTTCGATGCAGAACGCGCAGTGGTTGAGCTGCGACGCGCGGATCTTGACGAGCTCGAGCAGCGTCGGGTCGACGGCCTGCCGCACCACGGTGTCGAGGCGGATCATGGCCTTGTAGAAGTCGGGGGCGAGCTTGGCGATGTCGAGTCGGGGATCGTTTTCCGGGAGCCGTTCGTCCGTTGCCACGGCTCCGACGCTAAGCGGCAAGTGGCACACGGGTATGGTGCACTTCTGTGGCACATGAGTGGGTCAATTTCTCGGCGGAGACGCCGCCGGGGGGCCTCGGTGCCGATCTCCACCTCGATCATCTGGACCTGCAGGGCGGGCACGGTCTGCGCACCTCCCTGATGGACGCGCTGCGCGAGGCCATCCGCACGGGACGCCTGACACCCGGCACGCGGTTGCCCTCGGCCCGCACCTTCGCCGCCGACCTGTCCATCGCCCGCAACACGGTCGCGGACGCCTACGCCGAGCTGGTCGCCGAGGGCTGGCTGACCGCGCGGCAGGGCTCGGGCACCCACGTCGCCCAGCGGTCCGCACCCGTCGGCGCACCGGCGCGCGGCCCGGACCGCGTGGTGCCCCGGCGGCCCACGCCGATCCGGGGACCGGACGCCCGCTACAGCCTGCTGCCCGGCAACCCCGACCTCGCGAGCTTTCCGCGCGGGCAGTGGCTCGCGGCGGCGCGGCGCGCGCTGGCGACCGCCCCGCACGAGGCGTTCGGCTACGGCGACCCGCGCGGCCGGATCGAGCTGCGCACCGCCCTCGCCGAGTACCTGGCCAGGGCGCGCGGGGTGCATGCCGACCCCGACCGCGTCATGATCTGCGCCGGCTTCGTGCACGGGTTACGGCTGATCGGGACGGTACTGCGGGCACGCCGCGTGCGGACGGTCGCCGTCGAGGCGTACGGCGTCCCCCAGTACTACGACCTGCTCACCGAGGCGGGACTGCGCACGCCCGCCCTACTGCTCGACGGGGACGGCACTCGCACGGAGGAGCTCGCGGAACGGGAGGCGGGCGCCGTCCTGCTGACGCCCGCGCACCAGTACCCCATCGGTGGGGCCCTGCGCGCCGACCGCCGGGCCGCCGCCGTCGACTGGGCACGCGCCACGGGCGGGCTGGTACTCGAGGACGACTACGACGGGGAGTTCCGGTACGACCGCCAGCCCGTCGGCGCGCTGCAGGGGCTCGACCCCGAGCGGGTCGTGTACTTCGGCACGGCGAGCAAGACGCTCGCGCCGGGGCTGCGGATCGGCTGGATGGTGTTGCCCCCGTCCGTGCTGCCCGACGCGGTCGCGGCCAAGGGACACGTGGACTGGGCACCCGGTGCGCTCGACCAGCTGACCCTCGCGGAGTTCCTCACCGCGGGCGACTACGACCGGCACGTGCGCGCGATGCGGCTGCGCTACCGCCGCAGGCGGGACCAGCTGGTCGCGGCGGTGGCGGAGCACGCGCCCGGCATCCACGTGTCGGGCATCGCGGCGGGGCTGCACGCCGTGCTCGAGCTCCCACCGGGCACCGAGGCGTCGGTGCTCGCCTCGGCCGCCGCGCGGGGGCTCGCCGTGGAGGGGCTCGGCGCGTTCGCGCACCCGTCGGCCGAGCAGGGTCAACCCCGGGGCGACGCACTGGTCGTCGGCTACGCGACCCCGCCGGACAGTGCCTGGTCAGGCGCGCTGGACACGCTCTGCCAGGTACTACCCCGGCCGTAACCCGCGCCCGGCCGCACAACCGCTCCGGGTGACCCGGGTGGGCCGGGTGGGCCGGGTGGCCCACACAGACCGTGTACCCCCAGCACAGACCGTGCACGGTCTGTGCGGCGAGGGAACGGTCTGTGCGGGCTGTCCGTCTTTTTGCACCGAACGTTCTCATTAGGGTATGGTCGGCGGTGTCCGAGCCACGGAGGGAGGCAGTGATGGTGCGCACCAAGGAGTTCGACCCCGATGTCGCGCTCGAGCGGGCGGTCGAGCTGTTCTGGGAGCGCGGCTACGAGGGCACGTCGCTGCACGACCTGGTGGAGCGGATGGGCATCGGCCGTCGCAGCCTCTACGACACGTTCGGCGACAAGCACACGCTCTTCCTCGCCGCACTGCGTAGGTACGCGGCGCGCTACGACGAGGAGTTCGTGCGGATCACCGCCGAGGCTCCCGATGCCCGCCGGGCAATCCGGCTGCTGTTCGAGCTGTCGGTGACCCAGGGAACCCCGCTGCACCGCGGCTGCCTACTGGTCAACACCGCAACCGAGGCGACCATCGAGGACGGCCAGGCCGACGCCATCGTCGGGCGACGGTTCGCCGACATGCGCGAACTGGTGTCCCACCTCGTCGAGAGCGGCCGCCGGGACGGCAGCATCACCAGCCGAGGCAGCGCCGCCGCACTGACCTCGGCGATGTACAACGCGTGGCTGGGCCTGCGGGTCCGGGTGCGCGCCGGCGCGGACCCCGACCAGCTCAGGGCCGAGCTGGACGAGCTGATCACCCTGCTCGGCTGACCACCACCGCACCACAGCCCAGCTCGACGCATGCCCTCAATTCACACCGATCGTTCTCATTAGAGCCGAACACCCAGACTCAACGAAAGAAGGAAGACGAGCCATGGAGATCAAGAACTCAGTCGCATTCGTCACCGGCGGCAACCGCGGCCTGGGCAGGCACTTCGCCACCCAGCTGCTCGAGCGCGGCGCGGCCAAGGTCTACGTGGGCGCCCGGAACCCGGCGTCGGTCGACCAGCCCGGCGT
>DATAYB010000491.1:0-5836 GCA_036272795.1 Pseudonocardia sp. | reverse complement strand
ACCACGCGGCGGGCCTCCTCGGTGCGTCCACGGCTCATCAGCCAGCGAGGCGACTCGGGCAGCCCGTACCGCAGCAGCAGCGTGACCAGCGCAGGGATCGCGCTGGTTGCCAGGATCCAGCGCCAGCCGAGGCCGAGCTCGAGCAGCCCGTAGCCGACCAGTACGGAGGCGAGGAAGCCGACGTACCAGCAGACCTCCAGCAGCGCCAGGCGGTGCCCGCGCCCCCGGGCCGGTACGAACTCGGCGAGCATCGGCGCACCGATCGCGTACTCGGCGCCGATCGCGATGCCCAGCACCAGCCGGATCACGAACAGCTGCCAACCCTCGCCGACCAGCGCCTGCGCCAGACCGGCGACCAGGAACAGCACGATGTCGAAGGTGAAGAGCTTGCGCCGCCCGAACCGGTCGGTGAGGTAGCCGAACACCGGGCCGCCGAGGAAGATCCCGATCAGCGAGGACGCGCCGATCAGGCCCAGGATGCCCGGGGTGAGGTGCAGGTCCTTGCTGATCAGGGTGAGGACCACGCTGATGATGCCGAGGTCGTAGCCGTCCAGCCCCTCCCCCCACGCGGTTGCCAGGGTGATCCTGCGTAGGAACGCCTTGTTCTCCCCCGGCTGGGTAATCGCGGTCTCGCTCACGGCTGTGACCTCCTCGGCGGGGGTGGCGGACCCCGTTGACGAACTGTGCAGCGCGAGTGGCCTCGAACACATCCGGCACGGCGTCGGATCGGCCCGGTGCCATCCGCGACACGGTGACGCTGGTCAGACGCGCGCGACCGCTGCCAGGCTCCACCTGCCGGCCCGCGACCGGGCCGCCGCGAGCGGATAGGGAGCACCCATGACCGGTGGACCGGTGGACCCCGCGCGACGTGCGCACTACGACACCGCCGCGTTCCGGACCCGCGCCGTGCACGCCGGCCAGTACCCGGAGCAGCACGCCGGCGCGCTGGCCGTCCCGGTGCACTTCAGCTCGACGTTCGAGCGGTCGGTCGTGCTGGACGGCGGCTGGGACTACTCCCGGATCGCCAACCCCACCCGGTCCGCCCTCGAGCAGTGCCTGACCGCGCTGGAGGGCGGGGCGGGTGCCGTGATCACCGCCTCCGGCATGGCTGCCACGACCACGGTCCTGCTGGCCACCTGCGCCACCGGGTCACACGTCGTGCTCCCGGACAGCACCTACGGCGGCACCTGGGACCTGTTCACCGAGGTGCTGTCGCGCTGGGGGCTGACCTGGACCGTGGTGGACATGGCCGACCTCGACGCGGTGGCCGCCGCCGTCACCGACCGCACCGCGCTGATCTGGGTCGAGACGCCGTCCAACCCGAGGCTGCGGATCACCGACATCGCGGCGGTCGCGGACATCGCACACCGGGTCGGCGCGCTGGTCGCCGTGGACAGCACCTTCGCCTCCCCGTACCTGCAACAGCCGCTCTCCCTCGGTGCCGACGTGGTGATCCACTCGACGACGAAGTACCTGGGTGGGCACTCCGACGTGACCGGGGGCGCGGTGATCTGCCGAACACAGGAGACCGCCGAGCTGATCGCCAGGACCAGCGGGATCGTCGGCGGCATCGCGGGCCCGCTGGACGCCTGGCTGGTGCTGCGCGGGGTCAAGACGCTCCCGGTGCGGATGCGGCAGGTCTGCTCGAGCGCACTGCGGATCGCCGAGTTCCTCTCCGAGCACCCCGCCGTCTCCACCGTGCACTACCCCGGACTGACCAGCCATCCCCACCACGACCTGGCCAAACGGCAGATGACCGACTTCGGCGGCGTGGTGTCGTTCGAGCTGCGCGGCACCCGGGACGACGCGGCGGCGGTCTGCGCGCGGACCGGGCTCTTCACGCTCGCGGTGTCGCTGGGCAGCGTCGAGTCCCTGATCCAGCACCCCGCGCAGATGACCCACTGCACCACCGGCGGGACCAGCGTCGCGGTGCCGGAGACCCTGGTGCGGCTCAGCATCGGCCTGGAAGATACGGACGATCTGCTCGCCGACCTTGACGGCGCACTCCGCCCGGGGGCGACACTGGCCGGGTGACGGTGGAGCGGGTCCAGGAGGTCGCCGAGGCACTGGCGTCCCGGTTGCGGCGCTCGGTCGCCGTCGACGACCACACCCTGCGGATGATCGCCGTCAGCCCGGACTACGGCGACGCCGACCCGGCGCGCGTCTGGTCGGTGCTGCACCGGCGGACCCGGCCCGAGGACGTGGACTACGCGACCCTGCGGACCATCGAGGTGCCGACCCGGCTCGCCCCGAACCCGGAGCTGGGCCTGCTCCCCCGATATGTGCTGCCGCTGCGGCACCGGGGCTCCCTGTTCGGCTTCCTGTGGCTGATCGACCGGGACGACTCCCTGACCGCCGCCGAGCGGGCCGACGCCCAGGACGCCGCCGGGGTGATCGCCAGCCTGCTGCACCAGCGGCTGGTGGTCCGCGACCGCGACCGCGCACTGGCCGCCCACCTGTTCGACCTGCTGCTCGACCCGTCGCCGACCGAGCGCGCCGACGCCGCCGCCGAGCTGCTCACCCACGGCCTGATCGAGGACGACGCGCACGTCGGGGTACTCGTGGTGCGCCACGGCCCGCACAGTGTCGCGGCCGGTGTGCCGAACAGCGCTTCGGAGTCCACTTCGGACGGGACCGAGGTGCGGGCCTCCGTGCACCAGGCCTGCCGGCCGCTGGCCCCGGGCACCTGGCTCAGCTCCACCCGACGGCTGCGGGGCACCGTGCTGCTCGCCCAGCGGCGCCCGGTGGAGGACACCCTGCGTGCCACCGCCGACGCGCTGCTCGCCGCGCTGCCCGGGGCCCGGATCGGGCTCGGCGCGCCCAGCCAGGGGTTGGGGGCGGCGGCCGCCGCGCAGCGCCAGGCGCTGGTGGCGGTGTCGGTCGGGGAGTCGCTGGACCGATCCCCGCGCGTGCTGTCGTTCACGGAGCTGGGGCCGTACGCCCTGCTCGGGCAGCTGCCGGCCGACCTGATCAGCAACGACCTGCTGCCACTCGGCCTGTTCAACCTGCTGCGCCTGGGCGCCGAGCACGAGCTGGTGGTCACCCTGGAGGCGTTCCTGGACAACGCCGGCGACAAGCAGCGCGCCGCCCAGCTGCTCGCGGTGCACCGCAGCACGCTCTACCACCGGCTGGACCGGATCGAGCGGATCAGCGGGCTGCACCTGTCCGACGGCCAGCACCGGCTGCTGGCGCACCTGGCGGTGAAGCTGCACCGGCTCGGCCGCTCGGGTGTGCAGAGCCCGGTGCCGAGCCGTGTCGCGCCGAGGCCCGAGCAGGTCCGACACAGTGCCGGATGACCCCGGCCGCCCGCCCCCCGCACAGTGGACCGTGTCGAGAGGCAGGAGGTAGCCGTGCCCGAATCGGTCGACCGGCATTTCGCCCACATCGTGCTGGGGGTGGGAGCCATCGGCGCGGCCGCCGCCTACTGGGTGGGCCAGCGCCGGGGCGGTGACGTGCTGGCCATCGAGCAGTACCCGCTCGGCCACGGCATGGGCGCCTCCGAGGACCACTCCCGGATCATCCGGCACGCCTACCACTCCACCGACTACACCGCGCTCACCGCGCCGTCCTACGACACGTGGGCAGAGGTCGAGGAGCGCACCGGCCTGACGCTGGTCACCCGCACCGGCGGGGTGGACATCGGGCTCGGGGCGGCCGGTGAGGCGATGATCGAGAGCTACCGGCGCGCGCTCGCCGAAGCCGGCCACGCCTCGACCGTGCTGGACGCCGACGGGCTGCGCCGGCACGAGCCGCAGTGGCGGGTGCCGGACGACGCCGTCGCCATCCACCAGGCCGACTCCGGCATCCTGGACATCCGCAAGGCCAACGCAGCCCACGTGGCGCTGGCCCGCCAGGACGGGGTGCGCTTCCTGGAGCGGACGGCGGTGCGGCGGATCGACTCGCGGCCGGACCGGGTGGTCGTGGTCACCGACGCCGGCAGGTTCTCCGCCGATACGCTGTCCGTGTGCGCCGGCTCGTGGACCCCGACGGCGCTCAACGGGCTCGGCGTGCACGTGCCGATCACGCTGACCCACGAACAGGTCACCTACTGGGCCACGCCCAACCTCCGCCAGTTCGCCCCGGACCGCTTCGGAATCTGGATCTACCACGACACCGAAGAGACCTACTACGGCTTCCCGGTCTACGGCGAGGCCGCCACCAAGGCCGGCCGGGACGTCTCCGGCAAGGTCGTCACGCAGGAGACCCGCTCCTGGGAACCGGACGAGGCCAACCGCGACGGGCTCACCCGGTTCATGGCCGAGCACCTGCCCGGCGCGCTCGGCCCGGAGCTGATGACCAAGGCGTGCGTCTACGACCTGACCCCGGACCGCAACTTCCTGCTCGACACCGTGCCGGGCCACCCGAGGATCGCGCTGTTCGTCGGGGCCGGGCACGCGGCCAAGTTCGCCAGCCTGGTCGGCGACCTGCTCGCCGACCTGGCCTGCGACGGCGGCAGCGACCGACCGATCGGCGCCTTCCGCTTCGACCGCCCCGCGATCACCGACCCGGACTACCCGGCCGACTTCAACTTCGCCGAGGCCACCGGCGCCTCGCCCGCCGGCCCGAACACCGCCCGATGACCGGGCCACCCGAAACCGTGCCATCCGAAACCGTGCCACCCGAGACCATGCCATCCGTCGAGAAGGGACTCCCGGCCCGATGACCGCGACCCCCGTGCAGCTCATGCCGACCCTGCCCGGCCGGTACTACACCGACCAGGACGTCTTCGAGACCGAGCAGCAGCGGATCTTCGGTACCGAGTGGGTGTTCGCGGCCCACATCGGCGAGCTCGCCAAACCCGGTGACGTGGTGCGTCGCGAGGTCGGCCCGGAGAGCGTGCTCGTGGTGCGCGGGCGCGACCGCGAGCTGCGCGCGTTCCTCAACGTGTGCCGTCACCGGGGCGCCCAGCTGTGCCTGACCGAGGCGGCCAACGTCGGCAGGGCGATCCGCTGCCCGTACCACTCCTGGACGTACCACCTCGACGGCCCGCTGCGCTCCGCGCCGAACATGCGCTCGATGGAGGGCCTGGACAAGGCGGCCTACGGGCTGCTGCCGGTGCGGCTCGAGGTGTGGCAGGGCCTGATCTGGGTCAACCTGAACGATGACGCCGCCCCGCTCACCGAGCACGTGGTGCCGCAGCTGGAGTACCGGCTCGGCACCGCGGCCGACCGGCTGGACCGCTACCGGATCGGCGAGCTCGCCGTCGGTTTCCGGCGGGAGTACCAGGTAGCGGCCAACTGGAAGATCATCCAGGAGAACTTCCAGGAGTGCTACCACTGCGGCACCATCCACCCCGAGCTGATCAAGCAGATTCCGACGTTCAGCTCGTTCGAGGCGCTCGGGGTCGGCGAGTACTTCCAGGGCGGCTACGACTTCGCCGAGGGCCGGGACGGGTTCTCGCTGTCCGGGCGCGCCGAGCGGGCGCCGCTGCAGGACGTGCCGGCGGACGACCAGCGGCGGTACTTCGGCATGGTGCTGCGGCCGAACTGCTTCGTCTCGCTGCTGCCCGACCACGTGATCATCCACCGGTTCACGCCGCTGGCCCCGGACCGGACCTCGGTGGTGTGCGACTGGCTCTTCGCCGCCGACGAGGTCGCCGCGCCCGGGTTCGACCCCTCCGACAGCGTCGAGCTGTTCCACCGCGTCAACGAGCAGGACTTCGCGGCGTCGGAGTGGTGCCAGCCGAACATGCGCTCGCGCGCCTACCGCGACGGCGGGGTCCTGGTGCCGCTGGAGTCCGCGATCATCGGCAGCTGGTACTACCCCTGGTACCGGGCCAAGATGGGCATCGACTAGCCCACTTCGCATACCGCCCCTTCACTTCGCATACTCCGCA
>DATAYB010000490.1:0-15512 GCA_036272795.1 Pseudonocardia sp. | reverse complement strand
GACAGCACGTTCTCCACCTCCGCCGGGTAGACATTCTCGCCGCCGGACTTGTACATCTCCTTGGTCCGTCCGGCCAGGTAGTAGAAGCCCTCGGCGTCGCGGCGGGCGGCGTCGCCGGTGCGGAACCAGTCGCCGGTGAAGAAGTCGTCCCGGTTCTTGCGCCAGTAGCCCACGGTGATGCTCGGGCCACGCAGCCAGATCTCGCCGTTCTGCCCGTCCGGCACGTCCTGCCCATTGGGGTCGACGAGCCGGATGTCGGTGAAACGCGCGGCGGCCGGTCGAGCCGGCCTTGGACTTCTCCAGCCAGCGGCCCTGCTGGTCCATGGCCGTGGCCATCGGGCCCATCTCGGTGCCGCCGTACTGCGGCTGCAACGGAATGCCCCGGTCGGCCCACAGCTGGTGCAGCTCGGGGGAGGCGATCGCGCCCGCGATGAAGAAGTGCCGGGCGTGCGAGAGGTCGGCGGTGGCGAAGCCGGGCAATGCGGAGATCGCCCGGTACATCAGGGGGATCGCGGCGAAGTGGGTGACCGGTGGGGTGGAGCCGGCCAGGTGGGTCAGCACCAGGTCGGGCACGAACCGGGTCATCGTGGTGACCGCGCCGCCGAAGTACAGGATCGGGTTGGCCATCACGTGCAGCCCGCCGGCGTGAAACAGCGGCATCTGGTTGAGCTGGTGGCAGTCCGGCTCGGCGAAACCGCTGGTGTGTGCGTTGTTCAGCGCCTGCCAGACCAGCGTGCTGGAGGTGGAGAGCGCGCCCTTCGGTCGCCCGGTCGTGCCGGAGGTGTAGAGGATGTGCGTCGGGTCGCCGAGGGTGATGTGGTCCGGCGGGCCGATCGGCGTCGCCTCGGCCAGGCTCGCCTCGTAGTCCGTTGCCGCTGACCTCTCGGGCCCCGGGGAACCGGTCCAGGCAAGCCGGTGGACGACCCCGGCCTTCTCCGCGATGCCCTCGGCCGCCTCGGCCCAGGTGTCGTCGTGCACCAGCACCGCCGGCTCTGCGTCCAGGCAGATCTCGGCCATCTCGTGCACGGTCAGCCGCCAGTTCAGCGGCACGAACAGAGCACCGAGGCGCATCGCGGCGAACTGGGTCTCGAACACCCTGGGGTCGTTCTCGGCGACGAGCGCGACCCGGTCGCCCTTGCCGACCCCCAGCCCGGCCAGCACTGCGGCGACCCGCCCGACCCGGTCCTCCAGTTGCCCCCAGGTCAGCACCCGGCCGTCCTCGACGCAGCCCAACGCCATCGCGTCGGGCCGGTGAGCGGCGTGGTGGGCGACCCAGTCGTGTGCACCGAATCCCATCCGGGATGCTCCGATCGTCGAGTCGGGGCCTGGTCTGGTCGTCCTTGACCGGCTCACCAAATGGCGTTAGGTTAGCGCGGCGCCGGTCATCGCCGCAACGGCCCGAACCCGCGGTGGTGGCCACTCTCGGTAACTCGGGAACAGGTTCGGCGAGACGGAAGGTGAGCCCGGCGTGACCCACGTGACGATCAACGGTGCCAGATGTCAAGGTCACGGCCGGTGTGCGCTGATAGCCCCGAGCCTGTTCGACCTCGATGACATGGGCCAGGGCCTGGTGCTGCTCGACCCGGTGCCCGGCGCGGACCTGCCGGACGTCGAGGAGGCGGTCATGAGCTGCCCCGAGCAGGCCATCGCGCTCGCCGACTGACGGGCGCTCGCCGACCGACGGGCGCTCGCCGACCGACGGGTGCTTGCCGACCGACCTCGCCGACCGACCAGGGCCCGCCCGACTGACAAGGGAACGCATGAAGACGAAGGCCGCGATTCTGTGGGAGCCAGGCCAGCCGTGGAGCATCGAGGAGGTCGAGCTCGACGCGCCGAAGACCCACGAGGTACTGGTCAAGCTCACCGCGTCCGGGCTCTGCCACTCCGACGACCATGTCCGCACCGGGGACATGCCGGTCCCGACGCCGGTGATCGGCGGTCACGAGGGCGCCGGGGTGATCGAGGAGGTCGGCCCCGGGGTGGAGCACCTGGCTCCCGGCGACCACGTGGTGCTGTCGTTCATCCCAGCTTGCGGGCGGTGCCGCTGGTGTTCGATCGGCCGCCAGAACCTGTGCGACTACGGCCGTTTTCTCATGCAGGGGTTCATGATCTCCGACGGCACGTACCGGGCGCATGCACGTGGCCGGGACGTGGGCACGATGTCGTTGCTGGGCACGTTCGCCGAGCACTGCGTGGTGCACGAGACGTCCGTAGTGAAGATCGACGACGACATCCCGCTGGACAAGGCGGCGCTGGTCGGCTGCGGGGTGACCACTGGCTGGGGCTCGGCGGTGCACATCGCGAAGGTGGTGCCGGGCGAGACGGTCGTGGTGGTGGGCGTCGGCGGCCTCGGCGCGAACGCCGTCCAGGGCGCCCGACTGGCCGGCGCGCAGACGATCGTGGCTGTCGACCCGGTGGCGGCCAAGCGCGAGTGGGCGCACGAGTTCGGCGCCACGCACAGCGTCTCCGACATGGCCGAGGCGAAGGAGCTGCTCACGCAGCTGACCGCCGGCGTGATGGCGGACGCGGCGATCCTCACCGTGGGAGTCGCGCAGGGCTCACACATCGGTGAGCTGAACGCGCTGATCTCCAAGGGCGGCCGGGCGGTGGTCACGTCGGTGGCGCCGTGGACCACGACCGACGTCGAGCTCCCGCTGCAGGAGTTCACCCTGTTCCAGAAGGAGCTGCGGGGCAACGTGTTCGGCGGCGCCAACCCGCGCGCCGACATCCCCAAGCTGCTCGGGCTCTACCGTGCCGGGCTGCTCAAGCTCGACGAGCTGGTCACCACGACGTACAAGCTCGAGGACGTCAACCAGGGCTACCAGGACATGATGGACGGCAAGAACATCCGGGGCCTGATCCTGCACGACATCTAGCTGCTCCAGACCTGTCCGCTCCCCGGCGACCCGTCGCCGCCTCCCCGATCGGGTGGCGGCGACGATCGGGCTGGTGTGGGTAGCCATTGTGCGGAATGCGTCGGGTGCGGGCTGTGGTCGGACGGCGGCTGTGCTCAGCGGCGCCTGAGTACAGACGGTGCCTGAGCTCAGACGGCTCCGCTCAGATAGCTCTGGTCAGACGGCGCCCGGGCCGGCGGCGCCTCGGTTGCGGTGCAGCACCTGGATGTCGGTGTAGGCGTGCAGCCCCCACGGGCCGTTCTCCACGCCGAGGCCGCTCCACTTCAGCCCGCCGAACGGGGCGTCGGGGGAGAGGGCGGCGTGCGTGTTCACCCACGTCGTGCCCGCGTCCAGCCGCCGTGCCACGGCCGCGCCCCGCTCCAGGTCGCCCGACCACACCGAGGCGCCGAGCCCGAAACTGGTGGCATTGGCCCGGCGCACCGCGTCCGCCTCGTCGGTGAACGGCAGCACCGGCAGCGCGGGGCCGAACTGCTCCTCGTCGACGATCCGCAGCCCGTCGTCGACGCCGGTGAGGATGGTCGGGGCGAAGAACAGCCCGTCGCCGTCCAGCGGGGCGCCGCCGGCCACCGCCGTGGCCCCGTGCGCCAGCGCGTGCTCCACCAGCTCCGACACCCGCTCGAACTGCGGCCGGGTGGCCAGCGCGCCGAGCTGGGTCGTCGCGTCGGTCGGGTCGCCCACCCGTACCCGGCGGGCCACCTCGGCCAGCGCGTCCACCAGGTCGGCGTAGATCGGCTGTGCGGCGTACACCCGCTTGACCAGCGCGCACGCCTGCCCGTTGTTGAAGAACGCGGTCCAGAACAGGCCCTCGGCCACCGCCGCCACGTCGACGTCGTCGAGCAGGATCGCGGGGTCGTTGCCGCCCAGCTCCAGGGTGACCCGCTTCAGGTCGGGGGCCGCCGCCGTGTTCACCGCGCGCCCCGCCTCCACGGAGCCGGTGAACGAGACCTTGCGCGGCGTCGGATGGCCGGCCACCCAGCGGCCCACCTCGTCGCCGCCGCTGACCACGTTCAGTACCCCCGGCGGCAGCGCGTCGCGCAGGATCTCGGCCAGCCGCAGCGTGCTGACCGGCGTGAACGGGGACGGCTTGAGCACCATGGTGTTGCCGGCCCGCAATGCCGGCGCGATCTTGAAGAACGCCAGCCCGATCGGCATGTTCCACGGGGTGATCGCGGCGACCACCCCGAGCGGCCGGCGCAGCACCTCGACCGTGGCGCCGGCGTCGTCGCGCAGCACCTCGCGGGGCAGCTCCAGGCCGGCGTAGTAGTCGCACCAGACGGAGCCGACCACACCCTCCGTGCCGCCGAGGTCCAGCGGCTTGCCGTTCTCCTCCGCGAGGATCGCGGCGAGCTCGGGCGTGGCGTCCCGCACCGAGGCGGCCAGATCGGTGAGGGTCCGCCGTCGCAGCGGCTCGTCGTCCCGCCAGCCCTCGAAGGCGACGGCGGCGGCCGCCATCGCCTCGTCGACCTGCTCGCGCGTCGCCTCGGGGGCCTGCGTGTAGATCTTGCCGGTGGCCGGGTTGAGCACGTCGAACTCGGCGTGCGTGGCGGCCGCCCGCCCGTTGATCGTCATCGTGGGCATGGCGGAACGTCTCCTCGGTCGGTTCGGCGATGGTCAGACGGACAGTAACCGTTCGACGTTAGATTATGCTGTCGGCTCCTTGTTCTACCAAACGCTGTTAGATATCGTCGGATGAGGTCCGCCCGAGCTGTTTGTCTGGAGGAGTCGCGGTGCCGCAGTTCGATCACCACACCGAGGACTTCGCCCAGCACTGGCGGGGGACCTACGCCGAGCTTCGGGGCAGCTGCCCGGTGGCGCACAGTGACCGGCACGGCGGGTTCCATGTGGTCACCCGCTATGCCGACGTGCGCCGGGTGCTGCACGACCCGGTGACCTTCGCGTGCGGCCGGGAGCTGGAGTTCGCCGATGCCCCGGGCCAGCGCACCGGCGGGGTGACCGTGCCGGTGAACCCCGTCCGGATGGGCATGATGGAGATGGACCCGCCGGAGTCGCAGGTCTACCGCAGGCTGATGGCGCCGTACTTCTCGCCGAAGGCGATCAAGGACTACCAGCCGAGGCTGGCCGAGATCGTCAGCTGGCTGGTCGACCGGGTGATCGGGACCGGCAAGATCGACTTCGTTGACGACCTATCGAACCCGCTGCCGGCGCTGGTCTCGCTGGACTACTTCGGGCTGCCGCTCGAGCGCTGGGCGGACTATGCGAGCGCGCTGCACAAGGCCGCGTACCGCGAGAAGGGCTCCGCGAGGGCGGTCGGCGAGATGCTCGCGGACCTGCGCGCCGCGCTCGCGGAGCTGCGTGCCACGCTGCCGGAGCGCCGCGCCGCCCGAGCGTCCGACACAGCGCCCGACACTGTGGTCGACCGGTTGCTCGGCGCCGAGGTCGACGGCGCCCCGCTGCCAGGTGAAATCGTCACCGAGATGGTGTTCATGCTGCTCAACGGCGGTATCGACACCTCCACGGCACTGATCGCCAGCATGTTCGGCTACCTCGGTGCCCGCCCGGCCCGGCGCGCCGAGCTGGCCGCCGACCCCGCCCTGGTGCCGACCGCCGTGGACGAGATGCTGCGCTACTTCACGCCGGGCACAGGGGTCGCGCGCACCGTGACGGCCCCGGTCGAGCTGGGCGGCGTGGCACTGCGCCCCGGCGACCGGGTGCTGCTGGCACTGGGCTCGGCGAACAACGACCCGGAGATGTTCCCCGAGCCCGACGACATCCGGCTGGACCGCGACAACAACAGCAAGCACCTGGCGTTCGGCAGTGGCATCCACCGCTGCCTCGGCGCGTTCCTCGCCCCGGCGGAGATGACCGTGCTGCTGCGTGAGGTGCTGCGCCGGCTGCCGGACTACACCGTCGAGGAGTCGAAGGTCGCCCGCTACCCGACGATCCCGCTGGTCAACGGGTACCTCGCCATGCCGGCCAGCTTCACCCCCGGCGAGCCGGTGCTCACGGGCTTCGACGCCCGGCTCCCGGTGCGCACGAGCCCACGGGTCGTCGCCGCCGCCGGTTAGCGTGGCCCGGCGGTGTGCTTGACTGCGCCGATGACCGAGCCGACGGCCGAGCCGATCAACGACGTGCCCGGGCGTGGCGAGGAGAGTCCCATCGTGCCGAGGTATGCCCGCATCCCGCTGTCCGAGTACGGCGCCGCCTACCGGATGCAGATCCTGGACTCGCTCGACCTGTCCCCGGGGCTGGACGTGGTCGACGTCGGCTTCGGCCCGCGCACCGAGGTGCACGACATCGCGGCGGCGGTGGGGCGGGAGAAGGTCCACGAGATCGACCTGGAGGATGTGCTCGCGGCAGGCTCGGCCGGCGATGGGTCCTCGTTCGACGTGTCCGGGCTGTGGGCGTCCTACCGGCTGCCGGTCGCCGACCACAGCGTGGACCGGATCCAGGCGGACCGCGTGGTGCAGCACATCGACGACTCGCTCTACTTCTTCGACGAGCTGCGCCGCGTGCTGCGCCCCGGTGGGCTGGCCTGCGTCACCGAGCCGGACTGGGAGTCGCTGATCATCGACCCCATCGATGCGGCGGCCAACCAGGCGTTCAACCGGTTCGTCTCCACGTCGGTCGTGCACAACGCCACCTTCGGCCGGCAGCTGGCGCGGCTGGCCCAGCACGCCGGCTTCGGGGTGCGCGCCGTGCTCACCGTGGCCCCGGTGCTGCGCGACTTCAAGGTCGCCGACGACATCCTCGGGCTCACCCACATCATGGAGCGCGCGGTCCGGACCGGCCGGATGAGGCGCGCCGTCGCCGACAGCTGGCTGGCCGCGATGGACGCCGGCCCGTTCCTGGCTTCCGGGATCATCTTCACCGCCGTCATCGAGGCCTAGTGTCCAGTCGCCGAAGTCCTTTGACGATCTCCGGCGCCCAGTCGGCGACAGGACACTCGGCTTAACCAATCGCTGTTAGGCTGCGGGTTCCCTCTCGAAGGGGTGCGCGGTGGTTGTTGGTGGCCTTGGCAGTGGGGCCAGCGCGGCGGCGCGGCCAGCCCGCGGCTTTGTCCTCGTGCACGGCGGGATGCACGGCGGGTGGTGCTGGGAGCGGGTCCGGCCGTTGCTGGACTGGCCGTCGGTCGCGGTGGACCTGCCGGGGCGTCCCGGCGCCGACGCCCGGCACGGCCCGCCGAGCCTGGCCGACTATGTGGCCGCGATCGTGGCCGGCGCCCGCCGCGCGGCTCTCGACGAGATCGTGCTGGTCGGCCACTCGATGGCCGGGGTGACGATCCCGGCGGCCGCGCTCGACCTGGGCGCGGCGGTCCGGCACCTGGTGTTCGTGTCCTGCCTCATCCCGAGGGCGGGCACCGTCACGGTCAACCTGGTCCCGCCGCCGCTGCGCGGTTACATCCGGCGCCGGCTGGTGAGGGAAGCCGCGCACAGTGACGGGTTCGCGCTGCCGAAGTGGGTGGCGAGTTGGGGTTTCTTCCACGACCTGCCGAGGGAGGACGCTCAGCGCGCGCTCGGCCGGCTCTGTCCGGAGCCGACCGCGCCGATCCTGGAGCGGGTGTCTCCGGTCGTGCTGCCGGCGACGCTGCCGAGGACCTACGTGGGGTTCCGGCGGGACCGGGTGGTCCCGCCGGTCGTGCAGCGGCGGTTCGCCGCCTCGGTCACCGCGCGGATGCGGTCCACTGCCGGCGGGCACGACGGCATGTTGAGCGAGCCGGGGGCGCTCGCGGCGGTGCTCAACCGGATCGCCACCGAGTCGTTCGGGGCCTGACGGCACCTGACCGGGCCTGACCGGGTGGCGGACCCTTGACAGCCGATTAATTGACGCTATCGTAAAAACAGCGTTTGGTTAGTCCCGGCTGGAGCCCGCCACGGCCGTCAGTCGCGGCCGTCAGGTGAACCGAAGCCAATGAACCGAAGCCAGGAGGTGTGCAGGTGCCACCCAACATTCTTCCGAGCCCGTCCGACCTGGTCGCCGGCCCGTGGGCCGCGTGGGGCTTCTTCTTCGTCGCCGGGGCGGCGGCCGTGCTGGTCGCCCTGCCGTGGGCGATCTACGCGGGAGCGAAGAAAGGCAACTGGATCCCGCTGCTGGTGATCGGCAGTGGCTTCCTCTGCTCGCTGGTCGAGCCGATGCTGGACTTCCTCGGTCACCTGCGCTGGGCGCGCGACCTGCCCGGACCGGCGTTCATCAACTTCGGCATCGACATCCCGTACCTGATCCCGCCGTGTTACGCCGCGTTCCTCGGGCTCGAGGCCTACTTCTGCTACTTCATGCTGCGCAGGGGGATCACGGTCAGGCAATGCTTCCTGGTCTTCGCGGTGGGCGGGCTGACCGACGCGATCATGGAGACCATCGGGCTGAACCTGCACACCTATGAGTACTACGGCGTGCAGCCGTACCGGTTCCTGGAGTTCCCGTACTGGTGGGGCTTCATCAACGGTGCCTCGTTCTTCACCGGCGGGTTCCTGCTGTGGTTCCTGGTGCCCCGGCTGCAGGGCGCCCGGCGGGCGTGGCTGTTGCTGGTGTCGCCCTCGGGCATGATGGCCACCTACTTCGTCTGCGGCTGGCCGTACATCCTGGCTACCAACGCCGCCGTGCCGACCTGGGTCAAGTGGGTGGCAGCGACGATCATGATGGCGTTCTGCCTGGTGGCGGTGCGCGGCATGGCCTACTTCGCGGCCATCCCGGCGCCCAACCTGAACTGGACCTTCGTGCGGATCTTCGTGTACCGGGTCATGACGCCGGCGGCGCGGCTGCGGCTCGAGGCGAAGATGGCGATCCCGGTGGTGGGTGCCAGGGCGGTGCCGGCGGGCGCGGTGGACTGACTGCTCGGGACACATATCGAGCGCCGCGTGGCAGGGGGTCCGGTCGGGCCCCCTGTCCGCATGTCAGGGGGCATGTCGGAGCCGTGTCGATCGATGGGGACACGCGGTGCGGCAATACCACGACCCGGCCGCGGTTCCAAACTTCGCTGGATTAATATGCCTCACACTCGTTCGAGTAGTCGCGGCAGTCGGATCGCGGCGGCGCGGCAGTGGGTCAAGTCGGGGTTGCCGTGCAGCCCCGCTCACCTGGGCCGCCCACCTGAGGAAGCCGCCCGAAACCAATCACTGTTTGGCGTAACCCCGCTCGCAGTCAATCGTTGCTTGGTTAGGTGGATCACGTTCGGTTGGTGATTCCGCGCGCACATGTCGGGCACCGGGGCCCGGCAGGCGAGCAGCCCGGTGGGCGAGGAGGGGTGGATGTCGGAAGCAGGCGCCGCGACGCCGGGGCAGGGACCGGTACAGGTCCAGCCATCCGCCCCGCGTTCCGTGCCGCGTACCCAGAGCCAGTGGGCCGGGTACGTGCCGAGCTTCATCTTCAGCCCCATCGAGCTGGCCGGCGGGTTCACCCAGCTCGGCGTCAAGGTGCTGTGGAGTGCGATCCGGTACCCGGTCGGCTACTGGAAGGCCGTCCGGGACGAGATGTACGGCGTCCTGAGGGTGTCCTGGTTCCCGATGACGCTGGCCGTCTTCACGTTCGGCCTGATGATCGGCATCCTCGGGTTGAACTTCACCACGCTGCTCGGCGCCGGCAACCGCTACGGCCAGTACTTCTTCATCGTCAACGTCCGCGAGTTCACCCCGTGGATCAACTCGATGGTGGTGGCCGGCATCGTCGGCGCCGCGATGTGCTCCGACCTCGGCTCCCGCAAGGTGCGTGAGGAGCTGGACGCGCTGGAGGTGCTCGGTACCGACCCGGTCCGCGAGCTGGTGCTGCCCCGGATGGTCTCCGTCACGATCCTCACGCCGCTGCTGATGATCGTCTCGCTGCTGATCGGCGTCGTGTGTGCGCTGGTCAGCTCCGTGACGTACGGGACGGTGCCGGCCGGTGAGTACTTCGCAACGGTGTACTCGAACCTGACCGTGGTCGAGATCGTGGTCGCGCTGCTCAAGAGCACGATCATCGGCTATGTGATCGGGATCGTCTGCTCCTACATGGGGCTGAACGCCTCCGGTGGGGCCGCGGGCGTGGGACGGGCGGTCAACCGCGCGGTCGTCATCTCCTTCGCGCTGGTGTTCGTCGTCGATCTGATCATCAACCTCATCGCGCTCGGGCTGTACCCCGAGATGCAGACCGTTCGGTGAAGGGGAGTTCCTGGTGACGGTCAGAGAGAGCAGCGAGGCTCCTCAGGAGAGGGCCACGCAGTCGCTCGACGCGGTCGGTAAGGGCTTCTCCGAGAAGCTCGCGAACATGGTCGAGATCATCGTGTTCTTCGGCCAGGTGTTCGCCTCCATCCCGAGGACCCGGAAATACGCCAGCGAGGTACTGCGGCAGACCGGCATCCTGATCATTTCCAGTGGGCTGATCATCTGGTTCATGGAGCTGCTCATCGGGGCGGTCTTCGCGGTGCAGGGCCATTACCTGACCCGCCAGTTCGGCGCCGCCGGATATGTCGGGATCTTTCCCGCGCTCGGCGGGCTGCGGACCTGCGCGCCGGAGATGTGGGGCTGGATCCTCGCCGCGAAGGTGGGGTGCGGGCTGGTCGCCGAGATCGGTTCGGCACGGATCTCCGACGAGGTCGACGCCCTCGAGGTGATGGGCATCGAGTCGAAGCCCTACCTGATCGCCACGCGGCTGATCGCGGCCCTGATCGCCATGCCGTTCCTCTACATCGTCGGGCTCGGCCTGCTCTACGTGTCGTCGTACTTCATGGTCGTGCACGTGCTGCACACCGTGTCATCGGGCGGTTTCCTGACCATTCTGTGGGCTTTCCAGAGCCCGCTCGACCTGCTCTTCTCGATGATCTGGACGGTTGTACTCGGCACGATTGTCGTGCTGGTCGGCTGTTACTACGGCTATACCGCGAGCGGTGGCCCGGTCGGGGTCGGCCAGAACACCGCGAAGTCGATGGTCGTCAACATGGTGCTGGTCAGTGTGATCGGGCTGCTTGCTCAGCAGGCTTTCTGGGGTGGTTTTCCCAATGCGCCGATCGCCAACTAGCCCCGCCCCGTCCAGTCGTCCCGAGCTCCCCAGGGGTTTTGTCACCGTGAACCGCACTGAGAAACTCGTACCCGGGTCCGGCCCTCATGCGTAGGTCAACCGCGGGGATCGTGCTCGTCGCCGTCGTCGTGCTCGCCGTGGTGGCCGGGTTCGCCTTCAGCAAGCTGCGGCCGGGCAACCGGCTGACGGTCGTCATGCCCAATGCCATCGGCATCGTCGAGGGCACCCCGGTCCAGATCAAGGGCTTCGACGTCGGCCAGGTGAAGAGCGTGACCGCCCGGGACGACAAGGCGGTCGTCGCGCTCAGCGTGGACCGGCTGCCCGAGCCGCTGCACGCGGGCACCACGGCCACCGTGGAATGGCGCTCGCTGCTCGGGGAGCGCTACATCCAGCTGCTGCCCGGGCCGAGTGAGAACCCGGTACTGCCGAACGACGCCATGATCACCGCCGGCTCGTCGCAGGTGGTCGTGGAGGACCTCCTGCAGTCGCTCGACCAGCCGACCAGGGCGCACCTCACGTCGTTCGTGCAGCAGCTGAACACGACGCTGGCCGGCCACCAGGGCGACTTCAACCAGACGCTGCAGGCCGCCGGGCCGTCCGTGCAGGCGCTCGGCGCGGTGCTCAACGCGGTGGGCAGCGACGGCCAGTCGATCAAGACCGTGCTCGCCAACCTGCGGCAGGTGACCAGCGTGCTGGCCGAGCGGCGCGCCGGGCTGTCCTCCACCGTGCTCGACCTCAACCGGCTGACCAGCACGGCGGCCGCCCACCAGCGCCAGCTCAGCGACGGGCTCAGCCAGCTGCCGGCGACCCTGGACTCGGCGAAGAAGGCGCTGGACAAGGTGCCGGCCGCCTCGGACGCCACCGTGCCGCTGCTCGAGGACCTGCGCCCGGCCGCCGACCGGCTGCCGAGCGTGGCGCACCACCTGAGCCCCGTGATGCACAAGCTGCGTCCCACCCTGCGGCTGCTGAAGCCGACGCTCGAGGCGGTCGACGACCTGCTCGGTGTGACGCCGGACTTCTTCGACGAGGCCACCGACGTGCTGCCCCAGCTGCGCACCACGGTGGAGCGGGCCGGCCCGGCGCTGGCGTTCCTGCGGCCCTACACCCCGGAGGTCATGGGTTTCGTGGACAACTGGGGAAACCTGTTCTCCACCTATGACTCGCAGGGCCACTTCGCGCACCCACTGGTGGTCGGCGGCAAGACGGCGCTGGACAACAACCCGCCGATCACGATCCCCGGTGAGCACGGTTCAGCCAAGTGGCTCCCGGGCGCCAACGTCAACCAACCCTGGACCGACGCTGACGGGAGTGGACCCAGGTGACCTCGCCCAGCATGCAGGTCCACCGCGGCCGCCGACTCGTCACCGCCCTCGCCGTGGTCGTGGTACTCGCTCTCGTGGGCTGGCTGGCGTTCGCCCAGCTGCGCGGCGCGCCGAGGGCGACCGTGACGGCGATGTTCGCCGACTCCAGCCCGCTGGTGCCCGGCAACAAGGTCCAGCTGGACGGCATCGCCATCGGCACGATCACGTCGATCTCCCTGCTGAACGGGCTCGCCCAGGTCCAGATGGAGGTCGACCCCTCGGTGCTGCCGCTGCACACCGACGCGACCGCCCAGATCCAGCCGGTCAGCCTGCTCGGCGAGCGGTTCGTGGCGCTCAGGCCGGGCACCCCGTCGGCGCCGCTGATGGGTTCGCCCGCCGTGATCCCGGTGGACAGGACGAGTTCCTCGATGGACCTCGACCAGTTCCTCAGCACCCTGAACGACCCCACCTCCACCGCGCTGGCCGCCATGGTCACGACGCTGGGCGAGGGTGTGGCCAACCAGGGCGGCAACGTGGCGCAGTCGATCAGGGCGCTCGCCCCGACCCTGCGCCAGACCGACCAGCTCTCCACCCTGCTCGACCAGCAGAACGCGGTGCTCGACGACCTCGTGGTGCAGGCCCAGAAGAACTCCACCGCGTTCGCCGGGCCGCTGGACTCGCTCGTCGGCGCCGCCCAGCAGACCCTGGGCACCGTCGCGGCGAACCGGCAGGCGATGAACGACACGCTGGTCGAGCTGCCGTCGACGCTGTCCACCGCGCGCGGCACGCTCGGCCGGCTCGGCGACGCGGCCGACCACACCACCGACGTGCTGTCCGGGGTGCGGCCGCTGACCGACCGGCTGAAGGACACCAGCAAGGAGCTGCACCACTTCGCCGACGCGGCCGACCCGGCGCTGGACTCGCTGCCCGACGTGCTCGACAAGATCAACCACATGCTGGACGAGGCCCGCCCCGTCGTCCACGACCTCGGCCCGGCCGCGGACGGCCTCGGTGGCGTGAGCAGCTCCGTGCACACGCTCAGCGACCAGCTGTTCACACACGACCCCGGGGTGCCCAGCCAGCTGGAGAACGTGCTGACCGGCGCCGCCAACTGGGCGATGGCGACCAGCGGGTACGACGGGCTCAGCCACTACTTCCGCGCGGTGGTCGTGGCCGGGATGCCCTCGGTCCTGTTGAACACCGGCGCCGGCCTCTTCCCGCCGATCGGCAAGACGGAGCCGTTCAACCCGGTGCCCAAGGACCCGAACCCCGACTCCAGCCCGAAGGGCAGCGGGGCCCTGCCGTTCATGCCGTCGCTGCCGAACCCGGACGGGCCCGACAACAGCAGCTACTCGACCCCGAAGGACGCGCCGAGAACGGCGCCCCGGTCCGACCCGGACTCAGCCTCCGGGATGACGCCGAAGCAGGAGAGCGACATGTTCGACCAGCTGCTGGGCGGGGGGAAGTAGGCGTGGCTCCGACCAAGGGATCCGCGCGGCGGTTCGTGATCGGGCTCGGCACGCTCGGCGCGGCGGTCGTGCTCGGCTACGTGGCGTTCACCGCGAACGAGGGACGGCTGCCCGGCACCCCGGTGTACACCGTGCGGGCGGCGTTCGACGACGTCGGCCAGCTGCAGCCCGGCTCCGAGGTGCGGGAGAACGGCATCACGGTCGGCCAGGTGTCGGCGATCGGCCTCGTCGACGGCAAGCCGCAGGTGACTATGGACCTGCACGGCGGGATACCGGTGTACCGGGACGGCTACGCCGGCATCTGGGACCAGTCCGCGCTGGCTCAGAAGTTCGTCGAGGTGCGCCCCGGTACGGAGGCCAGCGGTCTGCTCGGCGACGGCGTGCTGCCCGCCGCCCAGACCGAGTCCACCCACGACCTGGTGCAGCTGCTCGACGTGTTCGACCCGCCCACCCGGGCCGCGTTGGGCACCGCGCTGCGCTCCCTGGGCGGCGGGCTGGCCGGGTACGGACCGGGGCTGCACGAGTTCGTCGCCACCGCGCCGGCCGACCTCACCGACGTCGGCACGATCAGCACCACGCTGGTGTCCCGCACTACGGACCTGCCCGGGTTCCTGCACTCCGCGGACCGCGTCTCCGACCGGTTCACCGGTCGTGAGCAGCAGATCACCGAGCTGCTGGCGCAGACCGACACCACGCTGCGCGCCCTCGACGTGGACGGTGGGCAGCCACTGGGCGCGACCTTGGACAAGCTGCCCGCCACCCTGGTCACCGCACGGGGCGCGCTGCACGATGCCGACCAGCCGCTGGCAGACCTCGCGGCGGCGACCGGCGACCTGCACTCCGGTGCCCAGTCGCTCGGCAAGGCCACCCCCGACGTGCGCGGGGTGTTCCGGGAGGCGCCGGACCCACTGGGCAAGGTGTCCGGCGTGGCGCACGACGCCAGGCCGGCCGTCGACGACCTCGGTGACACCCTGTCCGACGCCGAGCCGTTCACCCCGAAGCTGGCCGACGCCCTGACCTCGGCGGCCGAGCCGCTCAAGGTCCTCGCGCCCTACGCCTCGGACATGGGCACGTTCGCGTTCGACCTGAGCAACCTGATCATCGACCACGACGGCTGGGAGCACCGGCTGCGGATCATGGCCGGCTCGCCGACGGCGGTGTCGGTGCTCGGCAACGTGGTCAAGGACGCCAACAGCCCGTACCCGACGCCCGGTCAGGCAGTACGTGACCGGGACGCCACCGGCGGCCTCATCCCAGGGAAGTAGACGTGCAGACACCTTCCGTGCTGATCCGCCGCCCGGTGCTCTCCGGCGTGGTCATGATCGCCGTCGCCGGCCTGGCGACCCTGCTGCTGTTCCAGAAGTCCGCGATCCTCACCACGCTGAGCCCAGGGGAGACGATCCGCGTCGAGCTCGCCCGCGACTACAAGATCCAGCCGTACGCCAGCGTGGTGAAGATCGCCGGCAGTCAGGTCGGCGTGGTCCGGTCGCTCGACCAGGAGTCCGACGGCGGCGTGCTGATGACGCTCAAGGTCCACAACGGGACACGGGCGCTGCTGGGTACCGACCCGGGCGCCGAGATCCGCCCGACCACCGTGCTCGGCGGCACCTACTACGTGCAGCTCTCCCCGGGCGGCGGCAGTGGCGAGGCCAGCACGGACACGATCCCGGTGACGCGCACCCACGTGCCGGTGGAGCTGGACCGGCTGCTGTCGGCGATCCCACCGGTTGCGCAGCGCGGGTTGCAGGGCATGACCGAGCGGCTGGACAGCACGTTCAAGGCCGGCGTCGGGGGTCCGCTCAACCAGTTCCTCGCCGACGCGCCCGCCACGCTGCGCCCGACCGGCGTGGTGGCCGACGCCCTGCGCGGGGTCAACAAGGACA
>DATAYB010000489.1:0-11683 GCA_036272795.1 Pseudonocardia sp. | reverse complement strand
GCATCACGGCAGCTCGGTACTGGAGTCGACCGGTCGGTGTGGCCCCGCGCGACGACGCCGATCGCCGCCGGTTGCTCGGCATTGGGCGATCGACCGCCGAGTATCCGTGCGGCGGCGGCGATGGCAGATCAAACTTGCATCGCGGGCTTGAACCGCGGCGGCACGACCGGGATCGACCGGCGGCGAACGAGAGCACAGGGAGGACGGCCGTGGGAGGCTCGGTGTCCAGTGGTGAGTCGGCGATGGAGGCAGCTCCGGCCCACGTGAGCGCACCGACGCCGGAGCCGGTCCCGGCAGGCGGTCCCTTGCAGGACGCAACGGGCGTCGGCGAGCTCGATCCTCTCGAGGTGGCCGCCACCTTGTTCGGTGACCGGCTGGAGCTGGCGCGGCGCTACGTCGACATGTTGGCGGACACCGGTGTCACCCACGGATTGATCGGGCCGAAGGAGGGCGACCGGGTCTGGCAGCGACACGTGCTCAACTGCGCGGTGCTCGCCGAGCTCGTCGAGCCGGGGGCTCGGGTGCTGGACATGGGGTCCGGCGCCGGCCTGCCGGGGATCCCGCTCGCGCTGGCCCGACCGGACCTGGAGATCGTGTTGCTCGAGCCATTGGCGCGGCGGGTCGACTGGCTGCGCACTGTGCTGGACGAGCTCGACCTACCCGTCAATGTGGTGCGGGGCCGTGCTGAGGACGCGATGGTACGGAAGCAGTGGGGTGGCGCGGACGTGGTGACCGCCCGGGCCGTCGCGCCACTGGCTCGCCTGACTGGCTGGGCGCTGCCGCTACTGCGTCCCGGTGGTCGACTTCTTGCGATCAAGGGCGCCTCGGCAACCGATGAAGTGATTCGCGACGGTGAGGCCGTCCGTGGCTTTGGAGGGTCGGCCCCGCACGTGGTCCAATGCGGGGGCACGCACGTCGATCCGCCGACCACTGTGGTCGTCGTGGAACGGACGGCGACCCGGGGTGGCACCCGGGATGCCCGACGAGCAAGGGGACGGCAAGGATGAGCGTGTGGTTGCCCCCGGACGGCGGGCAAGAAGTCGGTGCTGGGCCAGCCGGTCGCCCCCACGGCCGAGGCCAGGATCGAAACCCCGGTGTTTCACGTGAAACGTTCGCCCCCGACCCGGCCGTCCCGGCGGGCGATCAGAGCACGCAGCACGGCGCCCGGCCCGAGGCCGGCGCCCCCAGTCAATCGTCATCGGAGGCGTGGATGTGGACCCCCATCGCTGAGGAGGCCGAGCGGGCCGCTCGGGTGCTCCACCCGAACGGCCCGTCGATGCCGAGACCAGCGCAGCGACGGATCCTGACGATCGCTAATCAGAAGGGCGGCGTCGGCAAGACCACGAGCGCGGTGAACTTGGCCGCGGCGCTCACGTCGTACGGCATGCGTGTGCTCGTGATCGACCTCGACCCGCAGGGCAACGCGAGCACCGCCCTCGGTGTGGAGCACACGAGCGGGACGCCGTCGGTGTACGAGTGCCTGCTCGGTGAGATCGCCCTGACCGATGCTGCCGTACCTAGTACGCAGTCTCCCGACCTGCTCTGCGTGCCGGCCACCATCGACCTCGCAGGCGCCGAGATCGAGCTCGTCAGCATGGTCGCCCGTGAGCAGCGGCTCAAGCAGGCGCTGGCCCCGCACGTGCTCGACCAGCTGGACGTCGACTACGTACTGGTCGACTGCCCGCCCTCACTCGGCCTGCTCACCGTGAACGCGCTCGTGGCGACCTCCGAGGTGCTCATCCCCATCCAATGCGAGTACTACGCGCTGGAGGGACTGGGGCAGCTGCTGAACAACATCGAACTCGTACGCGCGCACCTGAACCGGGATCTCTACGTCTCCACCATCCTGCTCACCATGTACGACGGCCGCACCAAGCTCGCCGACCAGGTCACCACCGAGGTCCGCAAGCACTTCGGTGACCGGGTGCTGCGCACCGTGATCCCGCGCAGCGTGAAGGTGTCCGAGGCCCCCGGTTTCGGCCAGACCGTGCTCGCCTACGACCCAGGTTCACGCGGCGCGATGAGCTACCTGGACGCGGCCCGCGAGATGGTGGCCGCTCAGCGCGCCGCGGAGTCGGGTCGTTGAACACGCGTAAAGGGGGCCTGGGCCGCGGGCTGGCCGCACTGATCCCGACTGCGCCACCGGACGGACCGCCCACGCCGGGCGCCCCTGGTGATCGCTACCCGATCAGTGGCGCTCCCCCGGCCGACGCGGCCGGCTCCGAGGGCGTTGGTGGGACGGTCGCCGGCGCGAGCTACCGCGAGCTGGCCACGACCTCGATCGCCCCGAACCCGCAGCAACCCCGCCGCGCCTTCGACGAAGAGGCACTGGCCGAGCTGACCCACTCCATCAAGGAGTTCGGTCTGCTCCAGCCGATCGTGGTTCGACAGGTCGGCCCGGACCAGTACCAGCTGATCATGGGCGAGCGGCGGTGGCGGGCTGCCCAGCAGGCCGGCCTGGACCGGCTGCCCGCGATCGTGCGGGAGACCGAGGACGACGCGCTGCTGCGTGACGCGCTGCTGGAGAACATCCACCGCGTCCAGCTCAACCCACTCGAAGAAGCGGCCGCCTATGAGCAACTGCTCGCCGAGTTCGGCGTGACCCACGAACAGCTCGCCGACCGGATCGGCCGCAGCCGCCCCGTCGTCACCAACATGATCCGGCTGCTCCGGTTGCCGGTTGCGGTCCAGCGCCGCGTTGCCGCCGGCGTGCTGTCCGCCGGGCACGCCCGGGCGCTGCTCGGCCTGGACGACATCTCCCGGCAGGAGGAACTGGCCGCCCGAGTCGTGGCTGAGGGCATGTCGGTCCGGGCCACCGAGGAGGCGGTCACCCTCGCCAAGCGCGAACCGGAACGCAAGGTGCCCGCCGCCCCCCGCAAGACCGAGCGACCGGCCGAGGTCGACCAGGTCGCCGACCGACTGTCCGACGCTTTTGACACCCGCGTCAAAGTTGAGCTCGGTCAGCGCAATGGCAAGATCGTTGTGGAGTTCGGATCACTCGACGATCTGGAGCGCATCATCCGGCTGATGGGGCAAGGAGACTGAGTTACTCCATTCAGGCCAGCAGCGGGGCATACAGGGCCGGCTGAGAGCGTCCGTGCGCCACTGGTTGAAGGTGGGTCGAGCGAGGGTCTTGGGCTCGCTGAAATCCCCGTAAACGGGGCTAGCTGGCCGCTGGAGCGCCTGGCCGCAGATCGGCCGCTGGAGTGGCGTTGGTTGACCGGTTGCGCTGGTTGGGTGCGTGACTAGTCGTGGAAATTAGGCATGACAGGTGGGACCCGTTGCGTGAAGAGGACACGACAGGACGGGTGGGCGGCTGAGGCGAGACGCGACCGTGTGATCCGGAGCGTGGAGACGTGCGGCCCATTTGTCGTTGGAAATGGTCACGACAGGTCGGACTTGTCGTGTGAAGAAGACACGACAAGTCGGCGGCTAGGTCGGGTGCGGCGGTACTTGCGTACTACCCCTAGCTCAGCTCGGGCGTGGCCATCTCGGGTGCGGCGGTGCCGGGTACGGGCGGCCAGCGCGGTCCGCTCGGGAGCCGCGCTACTCGAGCACCGTCGGCCAACCTGGATACCGGCGGCCACTTTGAGCTGGCCGGCCACGGTCGGCGGGGCTCTGCCCGGTGCGGAGACGGTGGCCACCAGGTTCGGCGGACGGCCGAGCACGCGACTGGCCGCGGCCACCTTGGCCGCACCGCACGTGCGTCACGGCGGCGGTCGGCCCGGGGCGTGGCCACCTGGAAGCGGGATGGCCAGCCTGGCGCTGGTGGCCACTGTTCGTGGGTGGCCACCACCTGGCCGGACTTACCAGGGCGAGTTAGGCGCGGCGGATGGCTTCGTCGATGAGACCGCTGAACAGCTGGCCCAGGTGTTCGCCAGCGGCGGCGGCCGCGGTCGGGAGGAGGGACGTCTCCGTGAGCCCGGGGCTGACGTTGACCTCCAACACGTGCACAGCACCGTCCGACGTGACGATCGCGTCGGTACGGGACAGGTCGCGCAGCCCGAGCAGCCGGTGCGCATCCAGGGCGACCTGCGCGGCGGCCCGCTGCACCGACTCGGGCAGCCGCGCCGGGCAGTGGAACGTCGTCGCGCCCGGGGTGTACCGCGCGGTGTAGTCGTAGACGCCGCCCTTGGCGCAGATCTCGACCACCGGCAGTGCCCTGGGTTCGGGGTCGGCGCAGACCGAGATGGCCACCTCGGTACCGGTCAGGAACCGCTCCGCCAGTACCGCGTTGCCGTAGGCCAGGCAGTCGACCATCGCCGCCGGCAGGTCCTCGGCCGTGCGCACCACCTGCGTGCCTAGCGCGGAGCCGCCCTGGTCCGGCTTGACCATCAGTGGCAGCCCGAGCCGCGCCACCATGGCATCGAGCACCGCGCGCGCACCGAGCTCGCGGAACGTGGCGTGCGGCAACACCACCCAGTCCGGCGTGGTCAGGCCTGCCCTGGCCAGCTCAGCCTTGGCGGTCGGCTTGTCCCAGGCCAGCCGGCAGGCTCGCGAGTCGGTACCGACGAACGGCACGCCGAGCATCTCGAGCACCGCCTGCACCGAGCCGTTCTCGCCCTCGCCGCCGTGCAGCGCGACGACGACGGCTTCGGGGCGCTCGGCGCGCAGCCTGTCCAGCAGCGTGGCGTCCGCGTCCCACTCGTAGACCACCGTGCCCACGTCCCGCAGGTCGGCGGCCAACCGTCGGCCCGACCGCAGCGACACCTCCCGCTCGGCGGAAAGGCCTCCGGCCAGCACGGCTACCGTTCGCTCACCCACCGGGCCATTCTGCGCCCCGCCGGATGTCCGCCGTCAGGTGGTGTCGGGCGTCGGCGCCTGCGGGCCGCGCCGGGGATCGCCGCCGACCGACCGAGTGGCCGCTCGGTCCGGGGAGCCGAACGTGTGCAGCACCTCGAGTTCGGCGTTCAGCACCCCAGCCAGCCTCCGCACGCCCTCGGTGATCCGCTCCGGCGTCGGGTAGCAGTAGGACAGCCGCAGCTGCCGGCTACCCAGCCCATCGGCGTAGAACCCGGTCCCGGACGCGTAGGCAACCCTGGCGCGCACCGCACGGGGCAGCATCGCCTTCGTGTCCACCCCGGGCGGCACGGTCAGCCACACGTAGAAGCCGCCGTCCGGGTGCGTCCAGCGGCAGCCGTCCGGCAGGTACGTGCCGAGCGCGCTGAGCATCGCGTCGCGGCGCTCGCGGTACATCTCGCGGAACGACTTGACCTGGCCGCGCCAGTCGTGCGCCGCCAGGTACCGCGACACCATCATCTGGTTGAACGTGGGCGGGCAGAGCGTGGCCGACTCGGCGGCCAGCACGAGCTTGTCGCGCACCGCCGACGGCGCCAGCGCCCAGCCGACACGCAGCCCGGACGCGAACGTCTTGGAGAACGAGCCCAGGTAGATCACGTTGTCCGGGTCCATCGAGCGCAGCGCCGGGTACGTCTGGCCGTCGAAGCCGAGCAGGCCGTACGGGTTGTCCTCGACCACCAGCACGTCGTGGCGGCGGCACAGCTCGAGGATCTCGGCGCGGCGGGCGACGGCGAGCGTCACGCCGGCCGGGTTGTGGAAGTTCGGCACGGTGTACAGGAACTTCGCCCGCCGACCGGTCGCCGCGAGGTTCTCGAGCGCCTCGGCCAGCGCGGCCGGCACGAGCCCGTCGTCGTCCATCGCCACGTGCAGGACCTTCGCCTGGTAGGCGGCGAACGAGCCGAGCGCGCCCACGTAGGACGGCCCCTCGGCGAGCACGATGTCACCGGGGTCGCAGAAGATTCGGGTCACCAGGTCGAGCGCCATCTGCGAGCCGACCGTGACCACCACGTCGTCGGAGTGCGCCCGGATACCCTCGGCCGCCATCACCTCGGTGATCTGCTCGCGCAGCAGCGGGACACCCTGGGCGGAGCCGTACTGCAGCGCCACCTGGCCGTCCCTGGCGATGAGCTCGGCGACCTCGGTGGCCAGCGTGTCCAGCGGCAACGCTGCCAGGTTGGGCATGCCGCCTGCCAGCGACACCACCTCGGGGCGGCTGGCCACCGCGAACAACGCGCGGATCTCCGACGCCGTCATGCCGTCGGTCCGGGAGGCGAAGCGGTCCGCCAGGTCGGGCACGCCACCCGCCACCCGCGTCGCCAGCGCCTGCTCGGGCGCCGCCGGAGCCGCCTGCACGGGCGCGGCCACGGGCGCCGCCGCTGGTGCTGCCGCGGACGCTGCCGCCGAACCGCCCGGCGCGGCCGCCGGTGGTGGTGCGGGTGCGGGTGCGGGCAGGCTGGATCGGGACTCGGGGGCCGGCGAGGCGGCGGCCGAAGGGGGCACGCTGACGCTCCGGGATCGCGGTGGGCGAAGCTCGGTCACGCCTGAGTGTAGGCGAGGCCCCGATCGGGCCAACCCTTCGCCGATATTCACCGACCGGCTGCGGACCAGTGGGTTCCGATCCCTTCCTGGATCGATCTATCCTCGGCAAAGGGCGCTGGGCACCGGCGTCCGGCGAGCCTTGGCCGGTCACCCGACGCCGTGGAGGTCCGAAGCACGTGGGGTCTGTGATCGGTATCACGCTCGACAACATCGACGAGCTGCCGAAGCGATGCCGGCGGTGCGTCTTCTGGGAGCTGTCCGAACACGCCGGTGAGCAGGCCGCCGAGTACGGAAACCTCGAGCTCGAGAAGGAAGCCTGGCTGTCGAGCACGCTGCTGGAGTGGGGCTCCTGCGGCAAGATCGTCTACGTGGACAGCACGGCCGCCGGCTACGCGATGTACGCCCCGCCGGCCGCCGTACCGAGGGCCGCGGCGTTCCCCACCGGCCCGGTCGGGCACGACGCCGTGCTGCTCACCGCGGTCGCGGTGCTCCCGGAGCTGGCCGGTGGCGGTATCGGCCGGATGCTGGTGCAGGCGGTCGCCAAGGACCTCACCCGGCGCGGTGTACGCGCCATCGAAGCGTTCGGCGACGCCGCCCCCACGGCCGACTCGCACTGCGTGATCCCGGCCGACTTCCTGCTCTCGGTGGGCTTCAAGACCGTCCGGGCGCATCATCGCTGGCCCCGGCTGCGGCTGGAGCTGCGTAGCGGGCTGTCCTGGAAGGAAGACGTGGAGGCCGCGCTGGAGCGCCTGCTCGCCGAGATCACGATCCCGGCGCAGAGCACCGGCGCAATGCCCACGCTCGACGTTGGCCGCGTGACCGCCCCCAGCAACTGCTGACCCCTCGCAAAAGCCCGCCCCACCCTGGCCTCAAAGCTAAAAAACTCCCGCGAGTCGGGGACTCCGACTCGCGGGAGGAGAACGCAGTGGGACGGGACAGGGCCGGTGGCGGGTGTGCGCCGTCAGCCGACGGACTCGGCGCGGGCCAGCTCGCGGGCCAGCACGTCCTGGAACGTGAACGTGCCGGTCGGCTGGTCGTCCTGGCCGAGCAGGTAGAGCCGCTTCACCGCGACGAGGATGCCCTCGGCGACGACGTCCCGGAACACGGGGTCGAGCAGCTTCCGCCGGTCGCCGAGATGGGTCAGGTAGCCGACCTCGATCCGCACGGCCGGCATCCGGGTCAGCCGCAGCATCTCCCAGGTACGTGGCTGGATACCGCAGTCGAGCATCCGGGTGCGGGCCACGAGCTCGCGGTGGATCAGCCCGGCCAGCGCCTCGCCGACCGTGGACGTGGAGCCGTTGCCGGTGCCGAAGTGGAACGTGGCAAGGCCCTGGGCGTGCATGCTGTGGTTGGCGTCGGTGTGCAGCGAGAGCAGCAGGTCCGCCCCGGCGGCGTTGGCGAACGCGGCGCGCTCGGCCTCCGGCGGGCAGGAGTGCTCGCCACGGCTGAGCAGCGCCTCCATGCCGGTGGCGGCCATCCGGCCCTCCAGCCGGCGTGCCAGGTCCCACATCAGGTCGGACTCGGCGACGTCGGCGACCATCACGCCGCGGTCCGGACCGCCGTGACCGGGGTCGATCACGATCCGCTTGCCGCGCAGCCGGGGGCCGGCGGTGCGGACGCGCTCCTGCTCGCGCAGCAGCCCGGGCCGGCCACCGGTGACCTTGCGGCCGAGCTGGCGCAGCGCCCGCAGTGTCGCCGGCCCGCAGATGCCGTCCTGGATGAGCCCGTACTCCCGCTGGAAGGCGCGCAGGGCCTTCTCGGTCTGCGCGTCGAAAACGCCGCCGGGCCGGCCGGTGTCGAAGCCGAGCTCGAGCAGTCGCTCCTGCAGGGCGAAGACGTCGTCCCCGGCCATCGGAGCGGAAATCATCAGACCCAGCATGCGGTCGCCCAGCGTCCACCGTGCCTCGCGCAGCGCCCGGTAGGTGGCCGGACCGACGATGCCGTCGGTGATCAGCCCACGCTGCTGCTGGAAGGCCCGCACCGCCCCTTCGACGAAGCTGTCGTAGTGGTCGTCCGGGGCTCCGGCGGCGAGCGGGGTGAGCATCCCGAACTCGCGCAATGCGGAGCGCACCTCGGCGACGGCCGGACCGCTGTCCCCCGTGCGCAGTAGCTGCATGCACCCCTCGCTCACTTGACGTTCCGTGCGCCGTAGCACGGCGCCCGGGTCTTTGGGCCGCGATTATTGTGCCCTGCGGCCCGGGGGCGCACCCCACGCGCCCCCGGCACGGCGGCTGATCCTCCCCCAGACGGCCTAGTCCCAGGCCGTCTGGGGCTCGCTGGGGCCGCATACAGCGACGCCGGGTCGACGTATGTCGGCCCGGCGTCGCTGAGTTGGGTTACAGGTAGGCGGCGAGGTCGTTCAGGAGCGCGGCCTTCGGCTTGGCGCCGACGATCTGCTTGACCGGCTTGCCGTCCTGGAAGACGATCATGGTGGGGATGGACATGACCTGGTAGTCCCGCGCGGTGCTCGGGTTCTGGTCAATGTCCAGCTTGGCCACCGTGATCTTGTCCGAGTTCTCACCGGCGATCTCGTCCAGGACCGGGGCGACCATCTTGCACGGACCGCACCAGGTGGCCCAGAAGTCCACCACAACGGTCTTGCCGCTCTTCAGTACGTCCTGGTCGAACGTGTCGTCGGTAACATTCACGGTGTTGGCCATCACTTCTCCTTCTGTTGGCTGTCTTCAGTCTCGGTGGGGCGGGTCAGTGGGACGCGGCGGCGGCCGGCTGACCGGGGCCGTAGCCGCCGCCGACGAGCTCGGAACCGACCTCGTCATCGGCCAGCCAGCGCTCGGCGTCGATCGCCGCCGCGCAGCCGGAGCCGGCGGCGGTGATGGCCTGGCGATAGGTGCGGTCGACCAGGTCACCGGCGGCGAACACGCCGGGGATCTCGGTGTAGGTGCTCGGAGCCTTGGTGGTCAGGTAGCCGTCCTGGTCCGTGGCCAGCACGTCCTTGACCAGCCCACTGCGCGGGTCGTGCCCGATCGCCACGAACATCGCCGTGACCGGGAGCACCGACTCCTCGCCGGTGACGGTGTCACGCAGGCGCAGCCCGGCGACGTGGCCGTCCTCGCCGAGTACCTCCACCGGCGCGGCGTTGGTCCGCCACCGGATCTTCGGGTCGTTCTGGGCGCGCTCCAGCATGATGCGGGACGCCCGGAACTCCTCGCGCCGGTGCACGATCGTCACCGACCGCGCGAACCTGGTGAGGAAGGTGGCCTCCTCCATCGCCGAGTCGCCACCGCCGACCACCGCGATGTCGTGGTCCCGGAAGAAGAACCCGTCACATGTGGCACAGGCGCTGACACCGCGGCCGAGCAGCTCCTGCTCGCCCGGAATGTCCAGGTAGCGGGCCGCGGCACCCATCGCAAGGATGACCGAACGGGCCCGGTAGGTCTGCCCGTTGGCGGAGACCGTCTTGATCGGGCCGCTTAGGTCGACCGACTCGACGTCCTCGGCGCGCAGGTCAGCACCGAAGCGCTTGGCCTGCTCGCGCATCTGCTCCATGAGGTCCGGCCCCATGATGCCGTCCCGGAAACCGGGGAAGTTCTCCACCTCGGTGGTCGTCATGAGCGCGCCACCGAACTGGGTGCCTTCGAACACCAGCGGGTTCAACTGCGCCCGCGCGGCATAGACAGCGGCTGTGTAACCGGCCGGCCCCGATCCGATGATCACCAGATCCCGCACGTCCGACATTTGTTCCACCCGTCCATTCCTCGCTTGGTCTGCACGCCGTTCAACACGATCCTAGGAGGCGGCATTCCCGCTGGTGATGCGCGTCGCTGCCGCCCAGGTGCGGCCGCCGCGCTGGTCGACGTCGGCATCATTGTCGCAGGTCAGGAGCCCTCTTGCCGAAGGGTGCGAGCCGCGCCGGCGCGGGGTGGCCCGGCGGGTCAGCGCGGGCGCGGGGCGCGGGCGTCGAGGGCGCGCAGCACGAACTCGGTGAGGGTGTCCAGATAGCCGGGTTCGGCGGTGCTGTTACGGACCGTGAGTCGCCAGTAGATCGGTGCGGCGAGCAGGTCGGCGGCCATCTCCAGGTCGAGGTCGGGCGCCAGCTCGCCACGGTCGATGGCCCGGCGCAGCGCGGTGATCACGTAGGCCCGCCGCCGTTCCCCGATCGCGGCCTGACCCGCCGCCGCCAGCACCGGCGAGCGGGCCGACTCGGCCACCAGGTCCGGCAGGATGCGGGAGAACCTGGGGTGGGTCAGCCAGGCGTGCACGGCGGCCACGAACTCGCGCACGTCGCCGGCCAGTGAGCCCGTGTCCGGCACGTCCGCGAGCGGCACGCTGAACTCGGCCAGCACGGCGAGCACCATCTCCTCCTTGCTCGCCCAGCGGCGGTAGAGGGCGCTCTTGCCGACCCCGGCGCGTTTGGCCACCACCTCCATGGCCAGCCGGCCGTAGCCGTGCTCGGCGAGCTCGTCCAGCACGGCCTCGGTGATCGAGCTGGTCACGTCGGCCTGCAGGAGGGCGGCGCCGGTCGGGGCGCGGCGGGGCTGGCTGCTCATCGGCTCACTCTAGGGCGCCGTTGACTCTGGACGGAACGGGACCGTTCCGCGTAAGTTTGGACTTGACGGTACCGTACCGTCACAGCCAGACGGAGATGAGTCGGATGGATCAGAACCGGGCGTTCGTCGACCGAATGCTGGCGCTGCTGCTCGCTATGGACATGACCGGGTTCGCCGAGCTGTGGGCACCGGACGGCGTGCTGGAGTTCCCGTTCGCGCCCCCCGGCTACCCGAGCCGGCTGAACGGGCGCACCGAGGTGCGTGGCTACCTGCGCGACTTCCCCTCGGAGATCAACCTGCGCGCGGTCACCTCGCTGGAGGTGCACCAGAGCGTCGACCCCGAGGTGCTGGTCGTCGAGTTCGAGGTCGACGGCGTGGCCGTGCGCACCGGCCGTCCGTACCAGCTGCGCTACGTCGCCGTGCTCACCGTGCGTGATGGCCAGATCCTGCGCTACCGCGACTACTGGAGCCCGCTGGCCGCCGCCACCGCGCTGGGCGGGCTCGACGAGCTCACCTCGGCGTTCGCCGGTCCGTCCACCGGTACGCCGGGCGCCTGAGACACCTTCCGTCACGACTTCGTAATCACCCGGTCCAGCCGATCAGAGAGGTACGCCATGCAGCAGTTGCTGTTCCCCGACGACCCGCAGTTCTGGTTCGAGACCTTGCGCGTGTTCGGCCACGCGAGCTACGGGGGCGCCGACTTCGGCGAGGTCGTGGCCACGTCCGCCCGCATCACCTCCGGCGACTACGACAGCTGGCACGACGCCTGGCTCGCCACCGCGGCGCGCGTCGCCGGCGAGGCGGAGCGGGCCGAGGCCGCCGGCCACCTGGTCAGC
>DATAYB010000488.1:0-8031 GCA_036272795.1 Pseudonocardia sp. | reverse complement strand
GTCGGCATCCCGCTGGCGGAGGTGCGCGCCGCGCTGGCCGAGCTGCCGGACAACCGCACCCCCAACCGCGCGGACTGGGAACGGCTCTCGCAGCGCTGGCACGACGAGCTGGAGGAGCGGATCCGCAACCTCGAGCAGCTGCGTGACAACTTCACCAACTGCATCGGCTGCGGCTGCCTGTCGCTGGACCGGTGCCGGATGACCAACCCCCACGACACGCTCGCCGAGCACGGCCCGGGCCCGAGACGGCTACTCGAGCGCGGCGCTCCCGCCACCGGCCAGCCCTGACTCGGTCGGCCCCGACTCCGCCTGGCTGAGAAAGTCTCAGCGACCGGGGCCGGGACCGCTACGCCCGCCGGGTCGACCCGGACCGGAGCCGCCCGGTCCGCGCCTGCGCAGGTACCGCTCGAAGTCGGCGGCGATCGACTCGCCGGTCATCTCGGGCAGCGCCGCCTCGGACTCGACCCGCTCCTCGAGCGAGCGCACGTACTCACGCACCTCGTCGTCGGCGTCGGCCATCTCGCTGACCGTGCGCTCCCAGGCCTCCGCCTGCTCCGGCAGCCCGCCGAGCGGCACCTCGATGTCGAGGACCTCCTCGACCCGGTGCAGCAGGGCCACCGCCGCCTTCGGGTCGGGCGCCTGGGACACGTAGTGCGGCACCGCAGCCCAGAACGAGATGGCGGGGATGCCGGCGCGCACGCAGGAGTCCTGGAACACCCCGACGATGCCGGTGTTGCCCTGGTAGCGGGAGGTCTCGAGGCCGAACTGGGCGGCCGACTCCGCGTCGTACGCCGTGCCGCTGACCGGCACCGGCCGCGTGTGCGGGGTGTCCGTGAGCAGGGCGCCCAGCGTCACCACGGTGGTGGCGCCGAGCTTCTCGATGTAGGTCAGCAGCTCGGCGCAGAACGCCCGCCACCGCATGTTCGGCTCGATGCCCCGGATCAGTACGACGTCGTGGTCCGCGCCGGGCGGTCGGCACACCGACAGGCGCGTCGTCGGCCACTCGATCCGGCGGGTGATCCCATCGACCAGGTGAACTGTGGGACGTGTCACCTGGAAGTCGTAGTAGTCATCCGGGTCCATGGCCGCCAACGGCCGCGCATCCCAGCTCAGCTCGAGATGTTCCAGTGCGGTGCTCGCGGCATCCCCGGCGTCGTTCCAGCCTTCGAACGCGGCCACCACCACGGGTTCGAGCAGCTCGGGCGGCTGCGCATCGGCCACGTTGTCGGCGTCCTGCCACGACAACGAGACCGCGTTCGGATCCCTTGGCTCGCGCTCGCTCATCGGCTCAGCCTAAGGCCGCCGACGAGATTGTGAGGGATGGGTGTGCCCAACTGGCCCAGACCGGACGCGGTAGCGCGGATTGAGGAAGAAACCCAGTCCCGGCGGCGACTATTCTGGGGACCTATGTCGACCGTCCCAGATTCGCCGTTGCTGCGCGCGCTCCACGAGAGAGTGCTGATCGCGGACTGTGCGATGGGCACGATGCTGCAGTCCGTCCCACTCAGTCTCGACGATTTCGCGGGCCTCGAGGGCTGCAACGAGATCCTGAACGACACCCGCCCCGACGTCGTGGAGCGGGTGCACAGGGAGAACCTCGAGGTCGGCGCCGACGCGATCGAGACCAACACGTTCGGCACGAACCTGTCGAACCTCGGTGAGTACGACATCCCGCACCGGATCCGCGAGCTGGCCGAGAAGGGTGCCGCGATCGCCCGCCGGGCCGCTGACGACTACAGCACGCCGGAGCGGCCCAGGTTCGTGCTCGGCTCCGTCGGCCCCGGTACCAAGCTGCCCACGCTGGGCCACGCGCCGTTCGTCGAGCTGCGCGACGCCTACCAGGAGTGCGTGGCGGGGCTGCTGGCCGGCGGGGCGGACGCCGTGCTCGTGGAGACCGTGCAGGACCTGCTGCAGGCCAAGGCGGTTGTCATCGCCGCCCGCCGAGCGATGGCCGCCGAGGGCCGCCAGGTGCCGATCATCACCCACGTCACCGTGGAGACCACCGGCACGATGCTGCTGGGCAGCGAGATCGGCGCCGCGCTGGCCGCGTTGGAGTCCCTAGGCGTCGACCTGATCGGCCTGAACTGCGCGACAGGGCCGGCCGAGATGAGCGAGCACCTGCGGCACCTGTCCAAGCACGCGCGCATCCCGATCTCGGTGATGCCGAACGCCGGCCTGCCGGAGCTCGGCCCGCACGGCGCGGTGTACCCGCTGGGGCCCGACGCGCTGGCGGAGGCGCTGGCGGGGTTCGTCGCGGAGTACGGCACGCGACTGGTCGGAGGCTGCTGCGGCACCACACCGGAGCACATCCGCGCGGTCGTCCAGGCCGTCAGCGAGGCCACTCCGGCGCAAAGGGACCCTCGGCCGGAGCCCGGCGTGTCCTCGCTGTACGCCCCGGTGCCGTTCCGCCAGGACACCAGCGTGCTGATGATCGGCGAGCGGACCAACGCGAACGGGTCGAAGAAGTTCCGCGACGCGATGCTCGAGCAGAACTGGGAGGACTGCGTCGCCATCGCCCGGGACCAGATCCGGGACGGCGCGCACCTGCTCGACCTGTGCATCGACTACGTCGGGCGCGACGGCACCGCCGACATGGCCGAGCTGGCCGGCCGGCTGGCCACCGCGTCCACCCTGCCGATCATGCTGGACTCCACGGAGCCGCCGGTGCTGCGGGCCGGCCTCGAGCGTCTCGGCGGCCGCTGCATCGTCAACTCGGTCAACTACGAGGACGGCGACGGCCCCGAGTCCCGGTTCCAGCGCACCATGGAGCTGGTCCGCGAGCACGGCGCGGCCGTCGTGGTGATGTGCATCGACGAGGAGGGCCAGGCCCGCACCAGGGACTGGAAGGTCCGCGTGGCGGCCCGCACCATCGACGACCTCGTCGCGCACCACGGCATGCGGGTCAACGACATCGTGGTGGACACCCTCACCTTCCCGATCACCACCGGGCAGGAGGAGGTCCGCAAGGACGCGATCGAGACCATCGAGGCGATCCGCGAGCTGAAGGTCCGCTATCCCGACGTGCAGACCACGCTCGGCGTCTCCAACGTGTCCTTCGGGCTGAACCCCGCCGCCCGGCAGGTGCTCAACTCGGTGTTCCTGCACGAGGCGGTGGAGGCCGGGCTGGACACCGCGATCGTCAGCGCGGCCAAGATCCTGCCGATGTCCAAGATCCCGGACGAGCAGCGCTCCGTGGCGCTGGACCTCGTCTATGACCGGCGTAGGGAGGGCCCAGACGGTGAAAAGTACGACCCGCTGAGCCGGTTCATGGAGCTGTTCGAGGGCGTCACGGCGTCCTCGGCCAGGGCGGGGCGCGCCGAGGAGCTGGCCGCGCTGCCGCTGTTCGAGCGGCTGGAACGGCGGATCGTGGACGGCGAGCGCCCGGGGCTGGACGCCGATCTGGACGCCGCCCTCGAGGAGCGGCCCGCGCTGGAGATCATCAACGACACGCTGCTGTCCGGCATGAAGACGGTCGGCGAGCTGTTCGGGTCCGGCCAGATGCAGCTGCCGTTCGTGCTGCAGAGCGCCGAGGTGATGAAGGCCGCCGTCGCGCACCTCGAGCCGCACATGGAGCGTGCCGAGGACGACCAGGGCAAGGGCACGATCGTGCTGGCCACGGTCAAGGGCGACGTGCACGACATCGGCAAGAACCTGGTCGACATCATCCTGACCAACAACGGCTACACCGTGGTCAACCTCGGCATCAAGCAGCCGATCTCGACGATCCTGAGCGCCGCCGAGGAGCACAGGGCGAACGCCGTGGGGATGTCCGGGCTGCTGGTGAAATCCACCGTGATCATGAAGGAGAACCTCGAGGAGATGAACTCCCGAGGTGTCGCCGAGAAGTTCCCAGTGCTGCTCGGGGGCGCCGCGCTGACCCGCTCCTACGTGGAGCACGATCTGGCAGAGGTCTACGAGGGCCAGGTCAGCTACGCGCGGGACGCCTTCGAGGGTCTGCGGCTGATGGACTCACTGATGGCGGCCTCGCGCGGCGAGACGACGCCGGAGTCGGAGGACGAGCAGGCCAAGGCGGCCGAGCGCAAGGCCCGGCACGACCGGTCCCGGCGGATCGCGGCCAAGCGCAAGGCAGCCGAAGCGGAGGCGGCGCCGGTCGAGGTGCCGACGCGGTCCGACGTGGCCACCGACGTGCCGCTGCCGACGCCGCCGTTCTGGGGCACGCGGGTGGTGCGCGGCGTACCGCTGGCCGACTACTCGTCGATGCTGGACGAGCGGGCCACCTTCCTCGGCCAGTGGGGGCTGCGCGGGGCCAGGGGCGGCAGCGGGCCGACCTACGAGGAGCTCGTGGAGACCGAGGGGCGGCCCCGGCTGCGCCACTGGCTGGACCGGCTGTCCACCGAGGGCGTGCTGGCCCATGCGGCGCTGGTGTACGGCTACTTCCCGGCGGTCTCCGAGGGCGACTCCCTCGTGGTGCTGACCGAGCCGCGCCCGGACGCCCCGGAGCGCTGCCGCTTCACCTTCCCCCGCCAGCGCCGGGACCGGCACCTGTGCCTCGCCGACTTCTGGCGCCCCCGCGAGCTGGCGATCTCCCGAGGCGAGGTCGACGTGGTGCCGTTCCACCTCGTCACGATGGGCCAGCAGATCGCCGACTATGCTCACGAGCTGTTCGTGAAAGACGCCTACCGTGACTATCTGGAGGTGCACGGGTTGGGCGTACAGCTCACCGAGGCGCTCGCCGAGTACTGGCACCGGCGGATCCGCGAGGAGATGCGCTGGGCCGACGGCGGCAACCTGGCCGCGGAGGACCCTGACGACGTGGAAGCGTTCTTCAAGCTCGGCTACCGGGGCGCCCGCTACTCGATCGGTTACGGCGCGTGCCCCGAGATGGAGGACCGCCGCAAGATCGTCGACCTGCTCGAGCCGGGCCGGATCGGCGTCGAGCTGTCCGAGGAGCTGCAGCTGCACCCCGAGCAGAGCACCGACGCACTGGTGGCGCACCACCCCGAGGCGAAGTACTTCAACGCCTGATGCCGAACCTCCCCCAAGAGGCCGAACCCGCTGGCCAGGGTCGCGCCGTGAGTACACCTGGGCCGGGTACTTCTGGGCTCAGTGCGGTGCTGTGGGACATGGACGGCACCCTGGTCGACTCGGAGAAGATCTGGGACGTCTCGCTGGCCGAGCTGGCGCGCCACCTCGGCGGTGAGCTGAGCGCCCCCACCCGGCTCGCCATGGTGGGCAGCTCGATGTGGCCGACGCTGGAGCTGATGTTCGACGAGGTCGGCCTCGAGCACCGTCCTGAGGCGATGGCGGAGGCCGCCGAATGGCTGTCCGGCCGCACCGCGGAGCTGTTCCACGCAGGGCTGCCGTGGCGGCCGGGCGCGCTGGAGACGCTGCGCCTGGTGCGGTCGACGGGGCTGGCCACCGCGCTGGTCACCTCCACAGAGCGGGCGCTGGTCGAGCAGGCGCTGGACTCGATCGGCCGGGAGTTCTTCGACATCACCGTGGTCGGCGACGAGGTGCCGGCCACCAAGCCTGCCCCGGACCCGTACCTGATCGCCGCCGAGAAGCTCGGGGTGAGCCCCGAGCTCTGCCTGGCGATCGAGGACTCGCCGACCGGTGCGTCGGCCGCCTCGGCCGCCGGCTGTGCGGTGCTGGTCGTGCCCAACGATGTCGAGGTGCCGGAGGCGGCGGGCCGGATCCAACGTGGGACTCTCGCGGGACTGACCGAGTCGGACCTGCACGACCTGTGGGCCACCGCCACGGCGGGTAACCACTGGTCTCCGCAGAGCGTCCGCTCGGCAGTGCCACTGCGTGACCAGTGATACTGACGTTGTGCCATCGGTCGCAGGCCGACTGCCGCCAGCAGACGCTATGTGGTGTCTTGACCACCCGAGTGGCACTCCACAGCTGACACTTATGAGGGAAGGGAGCACGTCCCGTGAAGACTTTTGATGACCTGTTCGCCGAGCTGGCCGAGAAGGCGCAGACGCGCCCGGCCGGTTCAGGGACGGTCGCCGCTCTGGATGCCGGTGTGCATGCCCAGGGCAAGAAGCTTCTCGAAGAGGCGGGCGAGGTGTGGTTGGCGGCCGAGCACGAGGCGGACGACCAACTGGCCGAAGAGATCTCCCAGCTGCTGTACCGGATCCAGGTCGTGATGCTCGGTCGCGGGCTCGGCCTGGAGGACGTTTACAAGTTCCTCTAGCCACAAGATCGTTTCGCTGTCAGGAGAGAAAGTCATGCTCCGCGTTGCCCTGCCGAACAAGGGAACCCTCGCCGAGCCCGCGAGCACGATGATGCGTGAGGCCGGCTATCGGCAGCGCACGGATGCCCGGGATCTCAGCGCGCTGGACGAGGAGAACCAGATCGAGTTCTTCTACCTGCGTCCCAAGGACATCGCCACCTACGTCGGAAACGGCGACCTCAACATGGGGGTCACCGGCCACGACCTGATGGACGAGTCCGGCAGTCCCGTCCGCCAGATGCTCAAGCTCGGCTTCGGCTACTCGAAGTTCCGGTTCGCCGTCGGGGAGAACAGCGACTGGAAGCTGGAGGACCTGGACGGCAAGAAGATCGCCACCTCGTACCCCCGGCTGGTCCGGGCGCACCTGGCCGGCAAGCGGATCTCGGCGCAGATAGTGAAGCTGGACGGCGCGGTGGAGATCTCCATCCAGCTCGGCCTCGCGGACGCCATCGCCGACGTCGTGAGCTCCGGCCGCACCCTGCGGCAGCATCACCTCAAGGTGATCGGCGACCCGATCGCCGAGTCCGAGGCCACCCTGATCGAGCGCGAGCCGCGCAACGACCGGCGGGACAGCCTGGAGACCAAGGGCGAGAAGTCCATCTTCCTGGAGCGGCTGCGCGGCGTCGTGTACGCGCGGCAGTACCTGATGCTGGACTACGACTGCCCGGAGTCCCAGCTCCCGGCCGCCGAGAAGCTCACGCCGGGGTTGACCTCGCCGACGGTCGCGCCGCTGGCCCGTAAGGGTTGGGTCGCCGTCCGCGCCATGGTCCGGAGCAACGAGGCCAACCTGGCGATGGACCGGCTGGCCGCGATCGGCTGCACCGCCATCCTGACCTCGGTGATCCGCTCGTGCCGGGCCGTCGACGGCCGCAACGGCGACGACCTCTGACGTTCAGCTGGCTGGCCCCGGGGTTGTTCGGACCCCGGGGCCAGTGTGCGTCTCAAACCGGCTCGCGCCTGCCAAACTCGCGTTTTGCCCAGCTCGCGGTTTACTCGGCGCGGTCGAGCAGGCTCTCGCCGCCGGTGACCGCCGGGTCGGGCTCCGGCCAGCCGGGGTAGTCCGGCGGCGTGCCGCCGAAGGCAGGGCAGAGCGACTGGTGGCTGCACCAGTCGCACAGCCGGCTGGGGTTGGGCCGGAAGTCACCCGAGCGACCGGCTCGCAGGATGGCGTCCCAGATCGCATCCAGGGTGCGGGCGAACCGCCGCAGCTCCGGCTCGTCCGGCCGGTAGGTCAGCTCCTCGCCGTCCGACAGGTACATCAGCCGCAGCTGGCTGGGCACCACACCCCGCGTGAGCAGCACGACCAGCGCATAGAACTTCATCTGGAACAGCGCCCTGGCCTCGGCGATCTCCCTCGGCGCCGCACCCGTCTTGTAGTCGACCACCCGCACCTGGCCGGTTGGCGCCACGTCGAGCCGATCCACATAGCCTCGTAGCAGTAGCCCGGACTCCAGCTCGACCTCGACGAGTTGCTCGCACGCCTCCGGCTCGAGCCGGCGTGGATCCTCCAGCGTGAAGTACGTGTCCAGCAGCGCGCCGGCGGACTCCAGCCACCCCGCCAGCTCGGCCTCCTCGGTGCCGTGGAATAGCTCAGCCAGCCGAGGCTCGTCAGCCGTGAGCTCGGCCCAGACCGGGTCCAGCAGCTCACGGGCCCGCGCCGGCAGCCGCTCGGCCGCCGGCAACCGGTACAGCCGCTCCAACACGGCATGCACCACTGTGCCGCGCACCTGCGCGCGCGTAGGCACCTCCGGCAGCCGGTCGACCGCCCGGAACCGGTAGAGCAGCGGACACTGCTTGAAGTCACCAGCACGGGACGGCGAGAGCGCGGGCCG
>DATAYB010000487.1:0-15804 GCA_036272795.1 Pseudonocardia sp. | reverse complement strand
CGACCTGGTCCGCCGCACCGGGGTCGCCAAGGCCAGTGTGTACCGGCTGGCCCAGGAGCTCACGGCGTGGGGCGTACTGGAGCGCAGCGGCACCCGCTACCACCTGGGCCTGCGGCTGTTCGAGCTCGGCCAGCTGGTGCCTCGGCAGCGGATCCTGCGCCAGGCCGCGCTGCCGTTCATGGAGGACCTGTTGATGGCCACCCAGGAGACGGTGCACTTCGCCGTCCGGGAGGGCTTGGACGTGCTCTACATCGAGAAGATCATCGGTCATCGGGGGCTGCGCGAGCAGTCCCGGGTGGCCGGCCGGCTGCCGCTGCACAGCACCGCCACCGGCAAGGTCATCCTGGCGTACTCCCCGGCCGCACTGTTCGACGAGGTGGCCAAGGTGGGCTTCACCGCGCTCACGCGGCACACCACGATGTCGGTGGCGCTGCTGCGCAAGCAGGTCGAGCGGGTGCGCCTGGAGGGCATCTCGGTGGAGCGCGAGGAGGTCCGGCTCGGCTACCTGAGCACCGCCGTCCCGGTGTTCGGCGGCCGGGGCATGCTGGCCGGGGCGCTGTCCATCACGGGCCCCACGACCCGGCTGAACGTGGACCGGGTGGCCGGCGCGCTGCGTACCGCCGCCGCCGGGATCAGCCGCGCGGTGCAGGCGATGAGCTGCGACGGCGGCACCGACGACGCCGACTGCGGCGCCGCGCTGTGCCCGCTGCCGCACTGCCGGCATCGGTGATCACCAGCTAGGCCGTTGCCTCGCGGTCCCAGGTGCGGGCGGTCACGCCGGCGGCGCGCAGCCGCTCCTTGCGCACCTTGCCGGTGGCCGTGAGCGGCATCTCGGCGGCGGTCTCCAGGTATCGCGGTACCGCGAAGTACGGCAGCTCGCCCGCGCAGTGCCGGCGCACGTCGGCCAGGTCGAGCTCGACGCCGGGCGCGGGCACCAGCACCGCCATGACCTCGTCCTCGGCCAGCTCGGACGGCACGGCGAACACCGCCGCGTCGGCCACCGCCGGGTGCGTCAGCAGCACCTGCTCGACCTCGTAGCTGGACACGTTCTCGCCGCGCCGACGGATCACGTCCTTGATCCGGTCGACGAAGCGGAACCAGCCCTCGGCGTCGCGCACCACCCGGTCCCCGGTGTGGAACCAGCCGTCCCGGAACCGGTGCGCGGTGTGCTCCGGGTCGTCCCAGTAGCCGGTGGCGAACGCGTGTGGCAGCTCGGTGCGCACGAGTAGCTCGCCGGGCTCGCCGGCCGGCAGGTCGAAGCCGTCCGGGTCGATGACGCGGGCCGAGAAGCCGTCCACCACCCGGCCCAGGCTGCCTGGCGGCACCTCGCTGACGGTGCCGATGTCGCCGATCGTGCCGCCGAGCACCAGGTTCGTCTCCGTCGTCCCGAAGCCGTCCAGCAGCGCGACCCCGAACCTCTCGGTGAACGGGCCGCACAGCGAGGCGGGCGAGGCCGGCGCGAGCGCCCGGGAGACGCGGTGGGCCCGGTCCCGCGAGCTCGGCGGCTGGGCCAGCACCATGTTGACCATGGCACCGAGCAGGTACGTCACCGTGGCACCCGCGGCGGCCGCGTCGGTGAAGAACCGGGACGCGGAGAACCGCCCGCCGAGTGAGTAGCCGGCGCCGGCCACCATGGCCTGCAGGAACGCGTTGAGGGCGTTCGTGTGGAACAGCGGCAGGCTGGTGTGCAGCACGTCGTCCGGACCGAGGTCCAGGGCCCGCCCCACTGTGTGCCCCCACTGCACCAGCTGGCCGTGCGGGCAGCAGACCCCGCGCGACGGCCCGGTGGTGCCGGACGTGAACAGGATCGCCAGAGGGTCACCGGGATCGAGCTCGACCGGGGGCAGCGGCTCGTGCTCCGCCGCGTCCGGCGCCGCCTCGACAGCGGCCCCGGCGGCCGTCCGTCCCCCGGGTACGGACACGCCGTCCAGCACCCAGAGCGGCAGCGGGTCCAACTCCGCTGCCACGGCCAGCACGTACTCCAGCAGGTTCGGCTCGACAAGCAGCGCGCCGGCCCTGGCGCGCCGCAGCGGCTCCCGCAGGCTGGCGCCGCGCAGCGCGGTGTTCAACGGCACGAGCACGGCACCCAGCCATGCGCAGCCGAGGAACAGCTCCACCAGCTCGACCCGGTTGCCGCACAGTGCCGCGACCCGGTCGCCCCTACCGATGCCCCGGGCGGCGAGCGCGGCCGCTGACCGGGCCGCCCGTTCCTCGGTCCGCCGGTAGCTCGACCACGCCCCGCCGACCCGCAGCAGCGGAGCGTCCCCCCGCTGGCGTGCGCGCAGCCGCAGCAACCCCGGCACGGTCAGCAACCCGGGCGGCTCACGCTCTGCTGGCTCGCGTTCCGAAAGCGAACCGGGCGCCGGGCCCAGAAGCGAGGTCGGCGGTTCGGCCGGCGGTGTGGCTGACACCCCGGGGAGGTTAGCCAGTGGTGGGTGTGGGGCTGGCATCCCCGGGTTCGCTGGTCGGACCCGGACGTCGCCTTTCGGTCGGGCGAAGTGCTCACCGAAAGCCACCGCGTGCTGGCACCGACGAAGCTGGTGAAGTTCGTCGAGCGGCCGGGCACCTGAGTCCCATTCGCGGGCGAACTATTCAGTATCGGAATAGCGGAAATGTCGGGCGGCGCGGTCGCGGCGGGTCCTGTGGTTTGGCTGTGCCGCCGCCGGGAGCACCGGCACCACACGGATCGGTCGGGGAGATCGTCCGGATACACCCGCTGGGGGGACACGGTCACATCTCGGCCGGCGGGGGCGGAACGCGCGTCCATCGGGCGCGCGGTGCGGTGTCTTCGGCACCGCCTTCACGGAGATTAATCGGCTGGAGACGGTGGACCGAGGAAAGTTCATCGGCTCGCCCACATCGTGGCTCTGCCCATCATGCGGTATATATTGCGTAGGCCGCGCGTCGCGGACGCTGATGGTGGCCGTCAGTTCATTTGGGTTCAGCCGGAAGAAGCTGGAGTGTTTCATGGCGCAAAAGGTCTTCGTTGAGATGGTGGACGATCTTGATGGGTCCGTCGGCGAAGGCGTCACCACGGTGGGTTTCGCACTCGACGGTCGGAGCTACGAGATCGACCTGAACAGCGGAAACGCTGAGAAGCTGCGGGCCAGCCTCGCGCAGTTCATCGCGGCGGCGCGGCGCCAGCGGCCGGGCCGGGCGGCGGCGCGGCCCCAGGCCAGCACCACGACTGACCCGGCGGCGCGTGAGCGTGCACACGCGATTCGGGAATGGGCGCGGGAAGCCGGCCATGAGGTTTCCGAGCGCGGCCGGATCCCCGCGGTTGTTGTCGAGGCGTACGAGGCGGCGCAGCAGGCCCCCAAGAAGGCGGCCAAGCCGGCAAAGGAAGCGGCGAAGGAGCCGGCCCCCGAGGCGGCACCGAAGGCTGAGAAGAAGAAGTCGGGTCGGTCCGCCGCGAAGGCGAAGCTGCCCTCGTTCTCCGGGTGATCGAGGTCTCCGGCTGATCCCGGCCGGCGTCCCCCGAGCTCGAAAAGCAGTGGATATGCGGTGGCCGCGCCCGGATGTCGAGGTTCTCCCGGTTCCGGGTGGTCCTCGGCACCCGCGCCAGTCCGACCCGGTATTCGGTTCGACATTGTCCCGGAATCGGGACTAGCCTGAATTGGGTCGGCAAGGGAGAACATGAATTCCCCGCCGATCATCATCGTGTAACAACCGAAGAGTGTGGAGGCTGCCGAGGTGGCGCAGAAGGTCACGGTTTCGTTGGTCGACGATCTGAGCGGCGACACTGCCGACGAGACCGTTGTGTTCGGCCTGGACGGCAAGAGCTACGAGATCGACCTGTCGTCCGGAAATGCCGACAAGCTGCGCTCCGCACTGGCCGCGTACGTGTCGGCCGCGCGCCGCCCCGGCGGGCAGCGCCGCGCCGAGGCGCCGGCCGCCTCCGTCAAGCGCGCCCCGGTGGACCGCGAGCAGAACCAGGCGATTCGCGAGTGGGCCCGCAAGCGTGGCATGAAGATCTCCGATCGCGGCCGCATCCCGGCCGACCTGTTGGACGCGTATCACAACGAGAACTGAGCTGGTGACAAGCGTCGCCATATGACGGACTCCCACGGCGGAACATTTGTGCTGCCCGGTCTCCGTGAGCCCGCGGAGATCGTGGTGGACCGGTGGGGCGTGCCGCACATCTACGCTCGCAACACCTACGACGCATTCCGAGCGCAGGGCTTCAACGCCGCGCGCGACCGGCTGTGGCAGATCGACTTCTGGCGCCGCCGCGGCCTCGGCCAGCTCGCCGAGGTGTTCGGCGCCGCTTTCGTGGAGCGCGACCGCGCTGCCCGGCTCTTCCTCTACCGGGGCGAGATGCACGGCGAGTGGCTGGCCTACGGCTCGGACACCAAGCGCGCCGCCGCCGCGTTCGTCGAGGGCGTCAACGCGTTCGTGCGCCTGGCCAGGGACGATCCGGCGCTGCTCCCGGTGGAGTTCCGCGAGCTGGGCTACCTGCCGGCGTTCTGGTCCCCTCCCGACGTGGCCCGGATCCGGAGCCACGGGCTGTACTACAACCTGCGTGAGGAGGTCGCCAGGGCGCTCACGCTGCGCGACTTCCCGGCCGAGGTCGAGGAGCTGCGCCGGCGCCGCGAACCGGCACACGAGCTGACCGTGCCCGACGGGCTGGACCTCGCCCTGATCCCGGACGACGTGCTGCGGGTCTACGAGCTGGCCACCACCGCACCGGTGATCGGGGCGCCCGAGGCACCGGGCGCGGTGCTGCCGGAGGGCAGCAACAACTGGGTGGTCAGCGGTCGGCGCACCGCGTCGGGCCGGCCGTTGCTGGCCAACGACCCGCACCGGTCCTCCACCGCACTGCCGGGGCTGCGCTACCTCGCGCACCTGTCCGCGCCTGGCTTCGACGTCATCGGGGCCGGTGAGCCGGCCCTGCCGGGCATCTCGATCGGGCACAACGGGCGCATCGCGTTCGGGTTGACGATCTTCCCGATCGACCAGGAGGACCTCTACGTCTACCGGACCAACCCGGCCAACCCACGCGAGTACCGCTACCGCGACCGCTGGGAGGCCATGGAGTCCGAGCGGCAGGAGATCCCGGTGCGCGACGGCGAGCCGGTCGGGGTGGAGCTGCTGTACACCCGGCACGGCCCGGTGATCTACACCGACGAGGCGAGGCACACGGCGTTCGCCGTCCGGGCCGCCTGGCTGCAGCCCGGCATGGCGCCCTACCTGGGCAGCATGGACTACATGCGCGCCGGTGACTGGGACGAGTTCCTGGCCGCGCTGAACCGGTGGGGCGCACCACCGGAGAACCAGGTGTACGCCGACCCGGCCGGCAACATCGGCTGGCAGGCCGCCGGGCTGACGCCGGTGCGGCCGAACTGGGACGGCACGCTGCCGGTGCCGGGGGACGGCCGCTACGAGTGGGCCGGGTTCTACGACGTGGACGAGCTGCCCGGGCAGGTCAACCCGGAGAGCGGCTACCTGGCCACGGCGAACGAGATGAACCTGCCGCCGGCGTTCCCGGCGGAGCGCCATGTCACCTACGACTGGTACTCCCCGCACCGGCGGCACCGGATCGACGAGGTGCTCGGCGGGGCGGCCGGGGTGACGGCTTCGGACCTGGTCGCGCTGCACAGCGACTTCGTGAGCCCGCCGGCCCGGCGGATCATGGCGCGCGTGGCCCTGCTGCCGGTGCCGAGGGAGCTCGACGGCCTGGCGCTGCTGCTGGACTGGGACGCCGACCTGCGCGCCGACTCGGCGGCCGCCGCGCTCTTCGAGGTCTGGTACCGCCGGCACCTGCGCCCGGCGCTGCTCGGCGCGGCGCTCGCCCCGCTGGTCGGGGCCGACCGGGTGGCCGCCGCGCTCGGCCGGCTGATCCGGGTGGAGGACGCGAGCGCGGACGCCCGGGTGGACCTGGAGCTGCTTGAACAGCCCGGCACCCGGCTGGGGCCCGACCCGGAACGCACCCTGGCCGACCTCGTGGTGGCCACCCTGCCGGCGGCGGTGGGGGAGCTGACGGCGCTGCTCGGCCCGGACCGGTCGCAGTGGCGCTGGGGCCGGCTGCACGTGGCGATGGCGACCCACCCGCTGCGCCCGCTGCTGACCGGGGTACCGGAGGAGCACCTGATGACCGGCCCGGCACCGAGGGGCGGCAGCGGGGAGACGGTCGGCAACACCGCCTACGACGCGAACTTCCGGCAGACCTCCGGGGCGACCTTCCGGATCGTCGTCGACGTCGGCGACTGGGACTCGTCGCTCGTGATGAACATGCCCGGCCAGTCCGGCCGGCTCGGCGACCCGCACACCACCGACCTGTTCGAGCCGTGGGCGCGCGGGGAGGCGTTCCCGCTGGCCTACTCGCGGGAGCGGGTTGACGAGGTCGCCGAGCAGGTCATCGAGCTGCGGCCGGCTCCGGCGGAGGACTGCTGACCAGCGGGTATACGCATGGTAATTCTCGTAACTCAAACGTCATAGTGACGAAACCCCTTGATACGTAGCCCGACCGAGGGTGGATGCCGTGCGGGCAGAGGCGAGTCGAACGCTTTCGCTCAGATTGTCGAGATCCGCACGGAGAGGGCGACAATGAGTCAGGACACCGCGCCTGAAACGGTGGTTCCGGAGGTCCGGGGCGATGTCGGTACAGCGGCGAAGGAAACGCTGGAGGACTACACCCTCCGGTTCGCGCCGCGCAGCTACCGGAAATGGTCGACCGGCGTCGTCGCGATTTCCGCGCTCGGTGGCATCGCCTATCTGGCGGACTTCGCCATCGGTGCGAACATCGGTATCTCCTACGGCACGACCAATGCGCTGCTCGGAATTCTGGTCTTCGCCGTCGTCATCTTCGCGACCGGCCTGCCACTGGCCTACTACGCGGCGCGCTACAACCTCGACCTCGACCTGATCACCCGGGGCAGCGGCTTCGGCTACTACGGCTCGGTGGTCACGAACGTCATCTTCGCGACGTTCACGTTCATCTTCTTCGCGCTCGAGGGGTCGATCATGGCCCAGGGGCTCAACCTGGGCCTGGGGCTGCCGCTCTGGCTCGGCTACGCGCTGTCCACCCTGATCATCTTCCCGCTCGTGGTCTACGGGATGTCGCTGCTGTCCAAGCTGCAGCTCTGGACGACGCCGCTGTGGCTGGTGCTGATGGTGCTGCCGTTCGCGTACCTGCTGGTCAGCCACCCCGAGTCGGTCGGCACGTTCTTCGCCTACCAGGGGGAGAGCGGCGCAGGCGGGTTCAGCCTCGGCTCGGTGATGCTGGCGGCCGGCGTGTGCCTCTCGCTGATCGCGCAGATCGCCGAGCAGATCGACTACCTGCGGTTCATGCCGCCCAAGACGCCGGAGAACTCGCGCCGCTGGTGGACCGCGATGCTGCTCGCGGGGCCGGGCTGGGTGATCTTCGGCGCGATCAAGCAGGTGATCGGGCTGTTCCTGGCGGTCTACATCATCGCCAGTGTGGCCGGTGGGGCCGCCGTGGCGAACCAGCCCGTGCACCAATTCCTGGAGATCTACCGCGACATCATGCCGGGCTGGGCCGCGCTGACCCTCGCCGTGGTGCTCGTGGTGATCAGCCAAATCAAGATCAATGTGACGAACGCCTATTCCGGCTCACTGGCGTGGACGAACTCGTTCACCCGGGTGACCAAGCACTACCCGGGCCGGCTGGTATTCCTCGGCGTCAACCTGCTCATCGCGCTGGTGCTGATGGAAGCGAACATGTTCGACTTCCTCAACACCATTCTCGGGTTCTATGCGAACTGCGGTATGGCCTGGGTCGTGGTGGTCGCCTCGGACATCGTCTTCAACAAGTACCTGCTGGGGATCTCGCCGAAAAAGCCGGAGTTCCGGCGCGGCATGATCTACGCGGTCAACCCGGTCGGGTTCGGCTCGATGCTGGTGGCCGCCGGCGTCTCGATCGTCGCGTTCTTCGGCGGGCTCGGCCCGGCACTGCGGCCGTTCTCGCCGCTCGTGGCGATCGTGCTCGCGCTCGTCCTGCCGCCGATCCTGGCGCTGGCCACTCGGGGCAAGTACTACGTGCGCCGGCCCGACGACGGTATCGAGCTGCCGATGTACGACGAGCACGGCAACCCCTCCGGTGAGGTGCTGGCCTGCCACGTGTGCAGCCAGGACTTCGAGCGGCCCGACGTCGTCGCCTGCCTGACGCACAGCGCGCACGTCTGCTCGCTGTGCCTGAGCACCGACAAGACCGGCGTGCACGTGCTGCCGGCCACCTCGCCCGCCTAGCTACTGGGCCCCGGCTCGACGCACGAGGTCAGTGCACGGGCCGGGGCACCGGGCGGCGGTGGGGCGAGGTCGGCCTGGTCCAGCGTGGGTCCAGCCGGAGCGCGACGAGGGTGCTGCGCCGGCAGACTGCCAGCCGGGCGGAGCTGCGGACCCCGTCACGGTGACAGTCGGCGATGCTGACGACCAACCGGTGCAGGACCTCGGTGGTCACGTTCGGCGCGAGGGCGTCGACCGCATCGTTGGCGCGGTCCACCGCATCGCGAACGTCGGCGGAGCCGGGTTCGGCGCGCAGTTCCGCGAGAGCTTCGGTCACCGCGTCGATCGCGTGGTCCAGATCAGTGGTCATGGCTCAACCTCCTGCTACGGAGACCGGGGCCGAGCCGGTCCGGCGGGCGGACTCAGCTGGTGCGGCCGGTGGCCGCACGGGCAGCGCACGCGCCGGCCGGCTCAGCTCCGGGTGGTCAGAGTGGGGGAGCTCCTTCTCCCGGTGGCGTCCGACAGGTCAACCCGAAGTTGACCCTGTAGTCAACATAGCATTGACGGGAGTCAACGGGTGGTTGACCCCCCGTGGCGCCGGTTACTCTTTCGCCATGGCGGCACGAGGTACCTCCAAGCAGGTACGGCACGCGCTGGAGGCCTTGGAGTCCGCGCCGGACGCCCTGGCGGCCCTGGCGGCGGTCCGCAGACTGGTCGAGGCGGCCGAGGCGATGGAGACCGCCGCGGTGGCCGAGGTGCGCCGTCAGGGCGGTACCTGGACCCAGATCGGCACCGTGTACGGCACCACCAAGCAGGGCGCCCAGCAGCGCTTTCGCGGTGCCCTGGCGCGCGAGCACGCCCACGACTGACCGGCCGGCCCCGCCGCGACGGCAGGTTCGTTGCAAGGTTGTGCTGCCTAGGCTCTTGCAAGGCGACTGCAAGCCCGGTAAGTGAAGGTGGCCGGCACGCGCCCCGACGGTGCCCGGTCGTACTGACTGCCGCCGGGCGGGGCATCCCCGGCAGCAGGAGGTTCTCAGAATGAGTCGGAAGCGGACGGCCGCGGCCGCCGCCGCGGTGCTGGTCGGTGCCCTGGCACTGTCGGCCTGCGGGGGCGCAGGCGGCGGTGCGGCCGGCGGATCGGACACGATCAAGCTTGGTTTCCTCGGTGACTTCACCGGGGAGAGCTCCGGACTTGTGATCCCGCCGTTCAACGGTGCCCAGATGGTGATCGACGACTACAACGCCACGAACCCCCCGAAAAAGCTGCAGCTGATCAAGTACGACAGCCAGGGCAGCCCCGACCAGGCAGTTCCCCTGGTCACCAAGGCAGTTCAGCAGGACGGCATCGTCGGACTGATCGGCCCCACGTTCTCCGGCGAGTCCAAGGCCGCCGACCCGATCCTGGAACAGGCCAAGATCCCGAACATCTCCGCTGTGGCCACCAACCCCGGGCTGGCCCAGAACGGCTGGAAGTACTTCCACCGCGTGGTGGCCAGCGACGCGGCCCAGGGCCCCGCGATCGCCGACTTCCTGGTCGCGGCCAAGAAGCCCGGCAAGGCGTTCGTGGTCAGCGACGACCAGGAGTACAGCGTCGGTATCGCCGATGCCGCCAACAAGGAGCTGGAGGCGAAGGGCGTCTCCGTCCAGCGTGACCAGTTCGCGCAGAGCGCCTCCGACTACTCCTCGACAGTGGCCAAGATCAAGGCGTACGACCCAGAGGTGATCTTCTTCGGCGGCTACTACGCGCAGGGTGGGCGGCTACTCAAGCAGATCCGCGACGCCGGTCTGACCTCGACGTTCGCCACCGGCGACGGCAGCCTCGACCCAGGGCTGGTCAGCGGCGCGGGGGAGAAGGCGGCCGAGGGTGCGATCGTCGGTTGCCCGTGTGCCGTGCCGGATGCCAAGTCCACGGTGGGTGACCTGAAGAAGTTCTACGGTGACTACCAGAGCCGCTACCGCATCGAGCCGGCCGTGTACGCGGCCGAGGGCTACGACGCGGCCACGGCGTTCGTGAAGGCCATCCAGGCCGGCAACGCAACCCCGGACACGATCAACACGTTCCTGACCACGCTGAAGTTCCAGGGCCTCGCCAAGCCCATCCAGTTCCAGCCCGACGGCAACGTGGTCGGCACCGCGATCTTCATCCACCAGGTGAAGAACGGCAAGATCCAGCTCCTCGGCAACTCCAAGGACGCCAAGCTCGGCTGACCCCTGGCCTCGAAACCCGAGACGCCGCAGTACCCACCCTTCAGGGAGGTGCGGCGGCGTTTCTGTGTGGGTGGCCGTCACCCGGCTCGGTGGGCCAGGCGTCGCCGCGGTTTCGCGTGGCGCCGCCCCACGGTGACAATGGACCGGTGGTCAGAGCTCGAGACAGCCCAGGCGACCGGGCCACAACCGCCGGCTCCGACTTTCTGCAGCTCAACATCGCCGACGCCCCCACCGGTGGGCTGTCCGACTGGCTGGCCGACCAGCTGCGGCTGGCGATCTCGGACGGCCGCCTGCCCCTGGGCAGCAGGCTGCCGGCTACCCGGGTGCTGGCTGCCGACCTGCGCGTGTCCCGGGGGGTGGTCACCGAGACCTACCAGCGGCTGACCGAGGACGGCCACGTCGTGGGACGCGGCCGGGCCGGCACGATCGTCGTGGCCGCGCCACTGGCCGCGCCGGCCGGCGGGGCTGCTGGCAGGGGGGCACGGCCCGGCGAGCTGGAACTGAAGGCGCTGTTCGCCGCCGAGCCGGGGTCGGACATCTTCGACGCGCTGCGGGAGGCGCCGGCCCGGATCGACCTCGCGCCCGGGGTGCCCGACCTGGCCGCCTTTCCCCGGGTGGCGTGGCTGCGGGCCGAGCGTGCGGTGCTGAACGAGCTCACGCCGGCCGACTTCCGCTACGGCGACCCCAGCGGCACGCCGGCTCTGCGGCTCGCGGTGGCGCACTGGCTGGCCCGTAACCGCGGTATCCGGGCCGACCCGGCGGAAGTCGTGATCGTCGCCGGGGTGGCCCAGTCGATCGGGCTGCTCGCGCAGGTACTGGGCCGCGCCGGCATCTCGGAGGTGGCGGTGGAGGAGCCCGGCTCGCTCGGGGTGCGCCAGCACCTGCGGAACTGGGGTATGGCCACGCCGCCGGTCGCCGTCGACGCGGAGGGCATCCGGGTCGACGAGCTGCGGGCCAGCGGCGCGGCGGCGGCGCTGCTGACGCCGGCGCACCAGTTCCCGACCGGCGTGGTGCTGGACGGCGAGCGGCGGCGCGAGCTGATGGTGTGGGCCGGTGACGGAGGGCTGGTCATCGAGGACGACTACGACGCCGAGCACCGCTACGACCGGCCGCCCGTGCCCGCTGTGCGCGCGATGCTGGCCGAGCAGGTCTGCTACACCGGCAGCGTCTCCAAGCTGCTCGCGCCTGCGCTGCGGCTGGGCTGGCTGCTCGTGCCGCGCCGGTACCTGGACGACGTGCGGGCCGCCAAGCGCAACGCCGACCTCGGCAACCCGGTACTGGCGCAGCTGGTGCTCGCGCGCCTGATGGAGTCCGGCGAGATGGAGCGCCAGCTGGGCTTCGTGCGCCGCCGGCACCGCCGTCGCCGGGACGCCATGATCGCCGCGATCGCCCGTCACCTGCCCGGCGCGGCCGTGCACGGGGCGGCCGCCGGCCTGCACCTCATGATCACGTTCGACGGGGCGTTCGAGGACGCAGACCTTGCCGCGGCCGCGCTCGCGCGCGGGGTCAAGGTTCAGCCGCTGTCCTGGCACGCGCAGCGCGCCCACCAACCGGGCCTGGTACTCGGCTACGCGGCGAACACCACCACGGAGATCAACGAGGGCGTCGAGGCGCTGGGCGAGGTCTGGCGCGCCCTCCGCTGACGGAGGTTGTGCCTGCTCAGGTCGGGAGCAGCGCGGCGTAGCGCTCGAGGTCGTCGTCGACCAGCGCGTCCCCGTGAGCGAGACCGACGGCCTTGACCGCGCGTGGCAGCCGGGCGAGGCCGGCCGGGCGGGCCAGCGGGTCGGCCGCGAGCGCGGCTGGGCCGAGGCTGAGCGTGCCACCCCGGCTGAAGATCGCGTCGCCGACGAGCACCGTCTCGGTCGGCTCGTGCAGCAGGGCGATGTGGCCCGGTGTGTGCCCGGGCGTGTGTATCACCCGCAGGCCGCTGGAGTCGCCCACGTAGTCGCCGTCGGCCAGCGCGCCGTCGGGTTCGAGCGGGCGCCAGTGCAGCAGCGGCACCCGGTCGACAAGTCGCCCGAGCCGGCCGGAGCGCCCCTCCGGCGGCACCCGCCCGGTGCGCAGCCACTCCGCGTCGGCCCGGTGGATCAGCACCTGGGCGCCGGACCGCGCGCGCAGCTCGGCGGCTCCCCGCACGTGGTCGGGGTGGGCGTGGGTGATCACGACACGGCGGATGTCGGTGATCGCGCGGCCGAACTCCGTGACGGCGGCCTCGATGCGTGCCGGCGCGCCCAGCCAGCCCACGTCGACAAGGATCAGACCGTCGTCGCCGTCGACCAGGAACGCGTTGTTGCCGGGGCCGGTCGGGATGCGGAGCACCCCGGGAGCGAGCTCGGTCGGTGTCTCGCGGGGCATCTCAGCGCAGCCCGGCGGCGACGTCGGCGGGCAGGTAGCCCTCCCCGGCCAGCTTCGGCAGCAGGCCACCGGCGTCCAGGATGTCGAGCACGAACCCCGGCAGCGGCTCGGCGGCCAGCCGGACGCCCGTGCCGGTGTTCTCGCACCAGCCCTCGGTCAGGTGCAGCCGCGCGGTGTCGCCATCGGTGAAGGCGCCGGTGACCCCGGGGGCGGTGAGTGCGGGCAGCCCGAAGTTGATGCAGTTGCGGAGGAACAGCGAGTTGAACTCCTCGGCGACCAGTGCCTTTATGCCGAGGTGCCGGAACAGCGAGGCCACCGGGCGGGACGAGCCGAGCCCGAAGTTGCGGCCGGCGACGACGATGTCGCCCTCCGCTACCTGCTCGGTCCAGCCGGGCCGCAGCTCGTAGAACACGTGCTTGGCGGCCTCGCGCGGTGGCAGTTTCATCGCGAAGCCCGGGTACATGGCATCGGTGGTGACCGAGTCGCCGACCACCCACACCCGTCCTTCCAGCTGCTGCTCCATCAGGCGTGCTCCGATCCGGCCGCGGTGCGGGGGTCGACGATGTGCCCCGCCAGCGCGGACGCCGCAACGGTCGCGGGGGAGGCCATGTAGATCTCGGCGTCCGGGCTGCCCATCCGGCCCTTGAAGTTGCGGGTGCTCGCGGTCAGGCACACCTCGCCCGCCCCGACGAGGCCCATGTGATAGCCGAAGCACGCCCCGCAGGTGGAGTTGGTGACCACCGCGCCGGCGTCGGCCAGTGCCTCCAGGTAACCCAGTCGAAGGGCGTCCCGGTACACCCGCTGCGAGGCTGGCGTGATCAGCAGCCGCACCCCGGGCGCCACCTGCCGGCCCCGCACGATGTCGGCGGCGATCCGCAGGTCCTCCAGCTGGCCGTTCGCGCAGGAGCCGATGAAGCACTGGTCGACCGGGCGGCGTTCCAGCTCTGAGACCGGGAACGAGTTGTTGCTGACCGTGCCGGGCCGGGCCACGTAGGGCTCCAGCGCCGACAGGTCGATCTCGCGGACCGCCGCATACGCGGCGTCCGGGTCGGCCTCGGCGGGCGTGTAGGGGCGGTCGGTGTGCTCGGCCAGCCAGTCGCGCAGCACGTCGTCGACGCCGAACGTGGAGAAGTCGGCGGAGACCTCGGCGCCCTGGGTGGCGATGGTGCGGCGGTCGTGCATCGGGACCGAGGCCAGCCCCGGTCCGCCGTACTCCAGGTTGTGGTTGGTCGCGTCGCCGTATTCACCGGCGATGTGCAGGAAGATGTCCTTGCCGCTCACGACGTCCGGCTTCTCGCCCGTCAGCTCGTAGCGGATGGTCGGGACGACGGTGAACCACGTCTTGCCGGTGCACAGGATCGAGAACACCTCGGCGGGGCCGAGCCCGCGCGCGGCGGTGTTGTAGGCCCCGCCCGCGCAGGTGTGCGAGTCGGTGCAGGCCAGGATCTCGCCCGGGCGGGCGAGCCCGTTCTCGGCGATGACCTGGTGGCAGATGCCGTGCCGGCCGACGTCGTAGAACCGGCTGATGCCGAAGTCGCGGGCGAACCTGCGCGCCCTCGGGCCGCCCTCGGCGTCCTGCACGGTCGGGGCCGGCACGGCGTGGTCCATGATCACGGCGACCTTGTCGGGGTCGTTGATCCGCAGCGGCTGGATCCACCCGGTGGCGAACTGCAGATCGATCATGACGGTCATGTCGACGTCGCAGACCACGGTCTGCCCGACATGCACCTCGGCCTGGCCGGCGGACCGCGCCAGGATCTTCTCTATCATGGTCATGCCCATGCGCGGGCTCCCTGCTCGTCGGTCGGGTGGGACTCGTCGGTGCGGTAGCGCTCGCTGGTCGGGTCCGGCCCATCGGTGCGGTAGCGCTCGCCGAGGGCGGCCCACTCGCGCAGCCCGACGAGCTCGAAGAACCCGCTCGGCCCGGTGGGCTGCAGTGTCTTCGGGTCGACCCCGCCGAGCGCGGCGAGGGAGTGCAGCATCGCGCCGGTGGCGGCCCCGAGCGCGGCGCCGGGGTGGATCGCCACGCGGTAGCCGAGCTCGGCCAGCCGCTCGGTGGCCAGCTCGGGGGTGAGCCCGCCCGCGACCATGTTGACCAGCAGCGGGGCGGGTACCTCCCGCGCGATCCGTGCCAGCTCGGCCAGGCTCTGGGGCGCCTCCACGAAGATCATGTCGGCGCCCGCATCGGCGTAGCGGTTGGCGCGCTCGATCGCGGCGTCCAGGCCCAGCGGTCCGCGCGCGTCGGTCCGCGCGATGATCACCAGGTCAGGGTCGTTCCTGGCATCGAGGGCGGCGTGCAGCTTGCCGAGGTACTCCGGCACGCCGATGAGCTCCTTGTCCGGGAGGTGGCCGCAGCGCTTCGGGAACGCCTGGTCCTCGAGGTGCAGGGCGGCGACGCCCGCGCGTTCGTACTCCCGCACGGTGCGCACGACGTTCAGCGCGGCGCCGTAGCCGGTGTCCGCGTCGGCGATCAACGGCAGGTCCCCGAGCACCCCGGTGACCATGCGCGCGCGTTCCACCATCTCCGTCTGGCTGACCAGCCCGATGTCCGGCAGGCCGAACCCGGCGGCGGCCACCCCGGCGCCGGTCAGGTAGGCCGCCTCGAACCCGGTCCGGGTCACCAGGGCGGCGGAGATCCCGTCGAACACCCCCGGGGCGGTGACCAGCGCCCCGGTGCTCAACAGCTCGCGCAGCCGCGCTCTCGCCGGTGTGCTCACGTCGTGGGCTCCTTCTGGTGGTTCAGTGGTGGTGGTTCAGTGGTGGGCGAGTGCGCCGGCGCGGTCGTCGAGCAGCACGGACAGCTCAGCGCAGGTGTCGAGCAGCCGGTCCGCGAACGCGCGCATACGGACCTCGGTCCAGCGCGCGGCCGGCCCGGACACGGCGACGGACAGCGCCGCGCCGCCGACGGGCTCGAAGGTCGACGCCACCGGCGCGGCGATGCCGTGCACCCCGGGGTGGTTGGCGCCGTAGGACAGCGCGTAGCCGGCGCGGCGGGTCTCGACGAGCGCTCGCCGGAGCTCAGCGGGCTCGCCGGACCTGTCGATGATCGGGTCGGCG
>DATAYB010000486.1:0-14500 GCA_036272795.1 Pseudonocardia sp. | reverse complement strand
CAGCAACCCGCCGAGCAGCGCCGCCCTCCGCCGTTCCCCGATACGCAGGAAGGACGCCACCCAGGTCACGCTGAGCACGGTCAGGCCGAAGGACAGGCCGAACGTCGTCGGCTTGCGCCACGACACCGGCCCGTCCCACGGCCCGCCGACGAGCGCCTGCACGCCGAGATGGGCGAGCCCGGAGAACAGCAGGACCGCACCGACCACGTAGGCCAGCCGCTCGACCGGCCGGCCGTCGGTCCAGTACATCCGCAGGTCACGCAGGATCTCGGTCATGCGTTCGACGGTAGGCATACGGGCGCGCCCGGTCGTCATCCCCGGGGAGGCACTCCCGGGTCACCCCTGGGAGTACGCGCCGCCCGCGGAATCCAGCGACACGGGCCGCGGAATCCAGCGACTCGCCGGGACTAGCCGGGGCGGACCTGGCCGTCGCCCCAGACGACCCACTTCGTGGTGGTCAGCTCGGCGAGGCCCATCGGGCCCCTGGCGTGCAGCTTCTGCGTCGAGATGCCGATCTCGGCGCCCATGCCGAACTCCTCGCCGTCGGTGAACCCCGTGGAGGCGTTCACGATGACTGCCGCGGCGTCCACGCGGGCGGTGAAGGCGTTGGCGGCGGCCAGGTCGGTGGTCACGATCGCCTCGGTGTGCTGCGAGCCGTGCTCGGCGATGTGCGCCAGTGCGTCCTCGAGGGAGTCGACCACGGCGGCGGCGATGTCCAGCGAGAGGTACTCGGTGTCCCAGTCCTCGGCGGTGGCCGGCGCGGTGCCCGGCGCGAGCGCGACGAACCGCTCGTCGCCGTGCACGGTGACCCCGGCCAGCCGCAGCGACGCCGCCACCGCCGGCACGAACCGCTCCGCCACGTCCTTGTGCACGAGCACCGTCTCGGCGGAGTTGCACACCGACGGCCGGCGGACCTTCGAGTTCAGCACGATGCGCTCGGCGACGTCCAGGTCGGCGCTGGCGTCGACGTAGACGTGGCAGTTTCCGATGCCGGTCTCCACGGTGGGCACGGTCGCGCCGAGCACCACCGACGAGATCAGGCCTGCGCCACCGCGCGGGATCACCAGGTCGACCAGCCCGCGAGCGGTGATCAGGTGGTGCACGCTGGCGCGGTCGGTGCAGGGCAGCAGCTGGACGGCGTCGGCCGGCAGCCCCGACTCGGTGAGCGACTCGCGCAGCACGTCGACCAGCACCGTGTTGGTGTGCCGCGCCGACGACGAGCCGCGCAGCAGTGCCGCGTTGCCCGACTTCAGCGCGAGGCCGGCGGCGTCCACCGTCACGTTCGGGCGCGCCTCGTACACCATGCCGACCACGCCCATCGGCACCCGCAGCTGCCGCAGCTCGAGCCCGTTGGCCAACGTGCTGCCCCGGACGACCTCGCCGACGGGGTCGGGCAGGCTGGCGACCTTGGCGAGCCCGCCCGCGATGGCCTCCACGCGCGCCTCGGTCAACGTCAGCCGGTCGACCAGCGCGCTGGCCATGCCGGCCTCCTGCCCCGCGCGGACGTCCTCGGCGTTGGCGGCCAGGATCGGCTCGACATGTGCGCGCAGGGCGTCGGCCAGCGCCAACAGCGCCCGGTCCTTCTCCGCGCGGCGCAGCAGTGCCAGGTGGCCGGCGGCCACCCGGGCGCGGCGCGCGGCGGCGTGCACCTCCTCGCGCAGCGAGTCGGCCGGTCGCGGCTCGGCCTGCCCGCCTGCTGCGCCCGGTTCGGAATCGGTGCGGACCTCGGTGTCGGTGTCGGCGACTGTGCTCACCCGACCACCATAAGGCCGCGCGCCCCGGCCCGTCGTCCGTGTTACCGCCGTCGGGGTGACCCCCCGGCGGTGGCTGCCGGGATGGTCCGAGCGCCACCCGCCGGCCGCGTGCTCCGTCAGCCGCCGGCCGCCGGCCGCCGGCCGCGGCCCGAGGGCCAGTCCAGCACCAGCTGGCTGTGCGCCTTGCGGACCAGCGCACCGGGCCCGGTCGGCGGCGCCACGTCGGCCGGGTAGGCCCGCATGCGCAGCTCGGTGGCCGAAGGGCGCCCGGCCGCCGCCCAGTCCCCGAGCAACCCGGCGAGCCGTTCCGCCAGCTCACCACCATCGGGCCCGTACGGCCGCACCGCGATCGGGAAGCGGCGGTCGAACTCCACCCCGTCCCTCTGCCTCGGCACCACCACCGCCAGCCCGCGCCGGCCGAGCAACGCCACCGTGCCGCCGTCCATCCCGGCCGGCAGCAGCGAGGGCGACCGTTCCGACGCCGCCGCGCTGACCAGCAGCCGGCACACGTCGGGCTCGTGCACGGCGAGCCAGAGCCCGAGCCCGTCCCAGAGGTCGATCGCGGCCAGGCGGACCGGGCAGGACCGCTCCGGGCCGGGCGCGGCCAGCAGCGCGAGCAGCGCGGCGGTGTCCAGCTCACGCTCGTCGCCGGTCTGCACCGCCAGCCCGTCCGCCCCCAGCGGGCGGCTGCTCTCCGGCGCGGCGCCCGAACCACGCAGCCGGACGAACGCGCAGCTGCGCACGGACACCCCGCGCAGGCACGGCGGCGGGCCACGCAGCAGGTCCAGCGCCACCGACAGCTGGCTGCCCCGCACCGACAGCGGCAGCAACAGCCGCCCACCCGGCGCGAGCTGGCGCCACCAGGCCGGCTGGATGTCCCAGCTGCCGACGGTGAGCACGATCCGGTCGTACGGGGCGGCCTCCGGGTAGCCGAGCGCGCCGTCCCGCGTGGCCAGCACGACGTCCGTCCAGCCCGCCGCCGCGAGGTGCTCCGCCGCCCCCCGCACCAGGTCCTCGTCGATGTCCACAGCGACCACCGACCCGGTCGGCCCGACCAGCTCGGCCATCAGCGCGGCGTTGTAGCCGGTGCCGGCGCCGATCTCCAGCACCCGGTGCCCCGGCCGCAGCTGGAGCTGCTCGAGCATGATCGCCATCATGGACGGCTGCGACGCCGAGCTGACCGCGACGCCGTCGAGCCACTTCGTCGCGACGGCCTCGTCGTGGTAGGCCTGGTCGGGCGGCAGGTCCGGCAGGAAGAGGTGCCGGGGCACGGCCTCGAACGCCCGCGCCACCTCCGGCGAACGGATCCGGCCGCCCGCCACCAGCCCGGCGACCATGGCCGCGCGCAGCTCATCCGCCTCCACCCTGATCAGTGTCGACCAGCCGGCCAGCCAGGTCCAGCTCGGAACGGCCACGGCTCGGAGGAGTCGGCGCAGCTCGGACCGCTTTGACGGCAGCCGCGACAGCGGCGCCGCAAGATCAGATGGCGGCCCGGTAGTAGGTCACCGGGCCGAGCCGGCCGACCCGTTGTGCCAGCTCGGTGGACTCGGTGAATCCTGCCTCGCGCAGGTCCGCCAGCACGCCGTCGCCGAGGTTGTGCCGCAGCCGCGCGGAGTGGCCCAGCCGGCGGGCCAGGACACCCTCCGGCCCCACCACATCGCCGCCGAAGTCGACCAGGTAGAGCGCACCGCCCGGCCGCGGCACCCGCCGCACCTCGGCCAGGGTCTGCCCACGGGTCTCCCCTTCCAGGTGGTGCAGCATGAACGCGGAGAGCACCCGGTCGAACGACGCGTCCGGGTACGGGAGCCGCTGGCCGTAGCCGTGCTCGAACCGGACCGGCCGCGCCCGCCGGGGCACAGCCGGTCGGCCAGCAGTGTCAGGTTGCCGGTTCCGCAGCCGATCTCGAGCACCCGCTGCCCGGCGGAGCGGCTCTCGCTGCGGGACGTGGCCAGGGAGCTGAGCCTGACCCCGGGGCACCTGACCACCGAGGTCCGCCGCCGCACCGGCCGCACCGTGCAGGACTGGATCACCGAGCGGCGGCTCACGGAGGCCCGGCGGCTGCTCGTGGAGACCGACCTGCCGGTCACCGAGGTCGCCCGCCGCGCCGGCTACCCGGACCCCGGCTACTTCGCCAGAACGTTCCGCCACCACCACGGAGTCGCACCCCGCACCTGGCGCACGCCGCCCTCTCAACACCCGTGAGTGGCAATGGTCGCTATTAGCGACCATTGCCACTCACGACCTCTCAGTGCAGGCGGAGCTCGAGGCGGGCGCCGAGGTCGATGTCGACGAGGGCGCGGCCGGTGGCGTCAGCGGTCACCGTGTCCGACCGCGCGCCGGAGGTGGTGTACGTGCGGTGCGGGACGAGGCGGTCGACCTCGAGCGCGGTGCGGACCGGGCCGGCGCCGGGGCGCAGGGTGAGGTCGAGGGCGTGGCCGTCCGTCACGGCCTTGGCGACCAGCACGTCCGGGTAGGCGGCGGCAGCCAGGCGCGGGCCGGTGCGCCAAGTGTCCGGGGCACCGTGGTTGAGCAGGTCGCGCAGGCCGCTTGGCCGGCCGAAGCGTCCGAGCACGCCGTAGAGGTTGGTCAGGCCGGAGGCCTCGCCGTAGCGGTCCACGCCGTGCGCCGAGGCGACCGGCTCCCGCTCGTCCAGGGTGGCCTGCGCGGCGGCCGCGTACTCCTCGTCACCGAGCTCCCGGGCGGCCATCGTGACCGCGACCAGCCCGAACGTGTCACGGCCGAGCGTGTAGTCACCGGGGTCGAGCCGGTTGCTGGCGGAGAACGGCAGCGCCAGCCGGCCGCCGTCCAGGGTCAGCTCGTTCTCCCGCAGCAGCCACCACGTGCGGTGCGCGATCTCCGGCAGCCCGGCGTGCATCCAGTACGCGGTGTTCAGCTGGATGGAAGGGCTCGCCCAGAAGTTCCAGGACAGGCCGAGATGCCGGGCGCGGACGCCGACGATCCGGCCGTCGGGGCGCAGGAACTCGGTCTCGTAGGCGTGCCGCAGCCGGTCCAGGACGTCCGGGGCGTACCCGGTGCCATGCAGCCGGTCGTGGCTGAGCAGGGTGTTCAGGCCGTAGGTGTTGCAGATGCTGTAGATCCAGTTCGGCTCGCAGGGGAACAGCGTGTAGTCCGAGCCGGCCATGTTGCGGTGGATCGAGCCGGCCAGCGCCCCGAAGTCGTGCGCGTAGGCCTCGGTGTCCGACCAGCGGTAGGTCAGCCCGCCCGGCCGGGAGAACCGGTCGTCGTTGAGCGACTCGTACATGCCGACCATGAGGCCCTGGAACCCGGTGAGCATGATGTTCTCGCGGTTGGCCACCGGGTCGCGGTCCGTCGACAGGTTGCCCCAGGCGTTCTCCTTCGCCCAGTAGCCCCACACGCGGCGCTGCAGCATCTTCGTGATGGCGTTCGACTGGGCCTCCGCGAGGTAGCCACTGAACGCCGGCGTGCGCGTGTACTGCGACATCGCCACCCCGTAGCCCAGCGCGTTGAGCTGGTAGCGCAGCGCGGCCTCGCGGTACTGGTCGAGGTGCGTGAAGCCTTCGAACTCGTCCGGTGGCTGCAGCGCCAGGTCGAGCGCGTACCGCAGCCGGGCGAGGTCCTCCGGGCTGCTCTCCGCCACGGGCAGGTCGGTCGCCAGGGCGGGCGGCCCGGTGACCGTGAACTCGACCTCGGCCAGCCGGGCGTTCAGCGCGCGCCCGGTGCGGACCTGGCCGGCGTGCCGCACCCGGTGCACCAGGTGCGCGGCGGCGAGCAGCACGGGGGCGACCGCAGCGACGGTCACCACGCTGGCGCCGGCAACGGGCTCTGGGCCCGCCGCGAACGCCGAGGCCGCCGCGGCGGCCAGCCACACCAGCGGCGGCAGCACCACCGGCGCCGCGAACCACCACACCACGAGCGACGCCGCGAACGCCACGACGGTGACGGCGCCCCACACCCCGTGCCCGGTGGCGAACAGCCCGCCTCCCGGCACCACCACGCCGAGACCGAGCGCGACCAGCGCCGGAGCCGCGCCCAGCACCGCCGGCAGCAGGCCGACCAGCCAGGCCACCGCGTAGCCGAGCAGCGCGCGGCGCATCCGGCGGGCGGTCACCGGAGGCAGTACGCCGCTCGGCTCGGGCAGTAGGACGGTGGTGCGCCGGACGGCACGCCCCTGGACGGCCTGGGGCACGATCTCGGTGGTCATCTCGTTCCTCACGTAGCGCGCCCGGGGCGCGGGGTCAGCGGACGGTGGGACAGCCGGCGCGGCGCCGGCTGCCGTGCCTCGAACTGCTGTGTCGGGAACTGGCGCGCCCGGCCGAGGACCAGCAGCAGGCCCACGGCGATAGCGACCAGTCCGGGGCCGTGCATCAGCACCCCGGCCATGTCGAACCCGCGCGTCGCCGCCTCGGCCGCGCCGGAGGCGTCAATGGCGTGCAGGGCCGCGGCGCCGATCGGGCCGTGCTGATGCGCGGCCCCACCGGGCACGTGCATCGCGAGCACGCTCAGCACCGACCAGCCGGCACCGGCCATGACCAGTGCGAACCCGACCCGGTGGCGGACCGGGGCGCGCCGGGGCGGCGCCGGCTCCCCGGCCTGGCCACTCCCCCGCAGCGGCTCGACCACGGCCGGCGCCACCGCGACTCCCGGCGCGGGTCGACGGGCCGGCGGCGCGAACCCGGCCCGGGCGGGACGGCGCCCCGGTGCCAGCCGGTACCAGCCGGCCCGCAGCACCGCGATCACCATTGCGACCGCGAGACAACATGCCACGACGACCCTCCCACCAAAGTTGACACACTCATGTATCTAGATTGACGGTAGAACTAGGTACACGAGTGTGTCAAGATTGGGCACTGTGACAGACGTCGTACGGCCTTACCGGGGCGTGAGCGCGGACGAGCGCAGGACCGAGCGGCGCCAGCGCCTGGTCACCGCGTGCCTCGACCTGGTCGGCGAGGGAGGCGTGGCGGCGGCGACGGCGCAGGCGGTCGCCGAGCGGGCCGGCCTGACCAGGCGCTACTTCTACGAGAGCTTCGCCGACCGGGACGCCGTGCTGGTGGAGGCGCTGGACGGCATGTTCGGCACGCTGCGCGGCGACATCCTGGCGGCGCTACGGACTGCCGGCGACGCCCCGCTGGACCGGGTCCGCGCGACGATCGAGCTGCTCATCGCCACCATGGACGACGCCCGCGTGGCGCGGCTGTACGTCGAGGCACCCGGCCACCCGGCGCTGCGGGCCCGCCGCCAGCAGGCGATCCACAGCTACACGCGGCTGCTCGCCGAGGAGGTGCTGCGGCTGGGCCGTGACGACCCGCGCACCGAGCTGGTCGCGCTGATCCTGGTCGCCGGCATCACGGAGGCGGTCACCAGCTGGCTCGCCGGCCGCATCCCGCTCGGCCGCGAGGAGCTGATCGACCAGATCGTCCAGCTCAGCGTCGCCGCCACCAAAGGTCGGACCCCGTGAGTGGTATTGGTCGCTATAGCGACCAATACCACCCACGGGGTCTTATTCGCCGCCGCTGGAGAACGCCGCGTCGAAGGCCGCCGACGGCGGGTCGAAGGCCATCCGCCGCACGAACGACAGCGCCTCCGGGGCGCCGACCAGCCGGTCCATGCCGGCGTCCTCCCACTCCACCGAGATCGGCCCGTCGTAGCCGATCGCGTTGAGCATCCGGAACGACGCCTCCCACGGCACGTCGCCGTGCCCGGTCGACACGAAGTCCCAGCCGCGCCGGGGGTCCGCCCATGGCAGGTGCGAGCCGAGGCGGCCGTTGCGCCCGTTGCCGGTCTGGCGCTTCACGTCCTTGCAGTCCACGTGATAGATCCGGTCGCGGAAGTCCCAGAGGAAGCCCACGGGGTCGAGGTCCTGCCAGACGAAGTGGCTGGGGTCCCAGTTCAGCCCGAACGCCGGCCGGCGGTCCACGGCGTCCAGCGCGGCGACCGTCGTCCAGTAGTCGTAGGCGATCTCCGAGGGGTGCACCTCGTGCGCGAACCGCACCCCGACCTCGTCGAACACGTCCAGGATCGGGTTCCACCGGTCGGCGAAGTCGCGGTACCCGTCCGCGATCATCGACTCCGGCACCGGCGGGAACATCGCCACCGTCTTCCAGATCTTGGACCCCGTGAAGCCGATCACGGTGGAGACGCCGAGCGCGGCGGCCGCGCGAGCGGTCACCTTCATCGCCTCGGCGGCCCGCTCGCGCACGCCCTCCGCAGAGCCGTCGCCCCACACCCGCGCCGGCAGGATGCCCCGGTGGCGCTCGTCGATCGGGTCGTCGCAGACGGCCTGCCCGGTGAGGTGGTTGGAGATGGCGTGCACGGCAAGGCCGTACTTGTCGAGGATGGCGCGGCGGCCGGCGAGATAGCCGTCGTCCGCACATGCCGCCCACGGGTCGAAGTGGTCGCCCCAGCAGGCGATCTCCAGGCCGTCGTAGCCCCAGCCGGACGCCAGCCGGGCCACCTCCTCGAACGGCAGGTCCGCCCACTGGCCGGTGAACAGGGTGATCGGTCGGGCCATGCTCGGTGTTCCCCCTCAGTCGGTGATGGGCTGCCAGCCGCTGCCGTTCGCCGCCGAGCGCTGCACCGCGTCCAGCACGAGCTGCACGCGCAGCCCGTCGGCGAAGGACGGCACCGGGTCACGGTCGGCGGCGATGTCGGCCACCAGGTCGACGGCCTGGTGGGTGAAGGTGTGCTCGTAGCCGAGCAGGTGCCCGGGCGGCCACCATGCGGCGACGTACGGGTGGGTCGGCTCGGTGACCAGGATGCGGCGGAACCCGGCGGTGTCGGCGTCCTCGGTACCGTCGTAGAGCTGCAGCTCGTTGAGCGACTCCAGGTCGAAAGCCAGCGAGCCCAGGCTGCCGTTGAGCTCGATGCGCAGCGCGTTCTTCCGGCCGGTGGCGAAGCGGGTGGCCTCGAAGCTGGCCAGCGCGCCACCGGCGAGACGGCCGAGGAACAGGGCGGCGTCGTCCACGGTCACCTCGCCTCGGGCCGAGCCCACAGAGCCGGCCGACCCGGAGAGCCCACCCGCGACTGAGCTGACCACGGGCAGCGGCCGTTCCTTGACGAACGTCTCGGTGAGCGCGCTGACGCCGGTGAGCAGGTCGCCGGTCAGGTACTGGGCGAGGTCGACGATGTGCGCGCCGATGTCCCCGAGCGCCCCCGACCCGGCCGACTCCTTCCGCAGCCGCCAGACCAGCGGGAACTCCGGGTCGACGATCCAGTCCTGCAGGTACGCCGCCCGCACGTGCCGGATCTCGCCGATCCGCCCGTCCGCCACCAGCCGCCGCGCCAGTGCCAGCGCGGGCACCCGCCGGTAGGAGAACCCGACCATGCTGCGCACCCCGCGCGCGGCGGCCCGCTCGGCGGCGGCGGCCATCGCGCGCGCCTCCTCGACCGTGTTGGCCAGCGGCTTCTCGCAGAGCACGTGCTTGCCGGCGTCGAGGGCGGCGATCGCGATGTCGGCGTGCGTGTCCCCCGGCGTGCAGATGTCCACCAGGTGCACGTCGTCCCTGGCCAGCAGCGCCTTCCAGTCCGTCTCGACCGACCGCCAGCCCAGCCGCTCGGCCGCGGCTGCCACCCCGTCGGCGGAGCGGCCGCACAGCGCGGTCAGCTCCGGGGCCAGCGGCAGGTCGAAGAACCGGCCGGCCGTGCGCCAGGCGTGCGAGTGCGCGGCGCCCATGAACGCGTAACCGACCATGCCGATCCCCAGCGTGGTACCCGCCCCCATCAGGAGTCGAAGCCGAGCGGCAGGTAGTCGGCAACGTTCTCCCTGGTCACCGTCGCCGAGGCCAGCGTGATCGACGCCGGCACCTCCTTCTCCACGAGGTCACCCATGCCCCGTTTCTGCGCCACGAGCCTGGCCAGCGCGATCGCCGAGGAGGCCATCGTCGGGCTGTACGTGACCGTCGCCTTGAGCACCGTGTTGTCGGCCTGGATCGCCCGCATCGCGTTGCTCGAACCGGCGCCGCCGACCATGAAGAACTCGCTCCGGCCGGCCTGCTGGATCGCCGCGAGCACACCGATGCCCTGGTCGTCGTCCTGGTTCCACAGGGCATCGAGCTTCGGCGCCGCCTGCAGCAGGTTCGCCGCGACGCGCTGGCCACCGGCGGCGGTGAAGTCGGCGGCCTGGCGCGGCCCGACCGTGAAGCCGAAGCTGCCCAGCGCGTCCCGGAAGCCCTTGCTGCGCGCCTGGGTCAGCGGCAGGCTGTCGATGCCGGCCAGCTCGCCGATCACAGGGTTGGCCACGCCGCCCGCCTTGAGCCGGTTGCCGATGTAGTTGCCCGCGCTCACGCCCATGCCGTAGTTGTCGCCCCCGATCCACGTCCGGTAAGCCAGCGGTGTGTCGAACACCCGGTCCAGGTTGATCACCGGGATACCGGCTGCCATCGCGCGGCGGCCCAGCGAGGTCAGCTGGCTGCCGTCGTTGGGCAGGATGACCAGCGCGTCCACCTTCTTGTTGATCAACGTCTCGACGGCGCCGATCTGCTGGGTGATGTCGTTGGTCGGGTTCACCGCCTCGAACGTCACGTCGCTGTACTGGCCGGCCTGGGCCTGCGCGTTCTTGGCGATGGCGGCGATCCAGCCGTGGTCGGCGGCGGGCGCGGAGAACCCGATGGTGACCGGGCGGCCGGGCGCCGCGTTGTTCCCGCCCGGGGCGGCCGACCCCGTACCCGGCGCGGGGCCGGAGGCGGCCGGCGGTGCGTTGCTGGTGCACGCGGTCAGTGCCATGCCGGCGCCGACCCCGAGCGCGCCGGTGAGCAGTCTCCTGCGGCGCAGACCAGTACTGGTACTCACGGGTTCTCCTTCGGTGGCCTGTGAGTGGTATTGGTCGCTATCAATCAGCCCAGCGACCAATACCACTCACGGGTTGTTGCGTTGGGCGCGGGACTGGAAGAGCACGGCGGCGACGATGATCGCGCCCTTGGCGATGTTCTGGACCTCGGTGGCCAGGTTGTTCAGCACGAACAGGTTGGTGATCGTGGTGAACACGAGCACGCCGAGGATGGAGCCGACCAGGGTGCCCCGGCCGCCGGTCAGGAGCGTGCCGCCGATGATCACCGCGGCGATCGCGTCGAGCTCGTAGAGGGTGCCGTGGGTGCTGGAGCCGGTGGTGGTGAGCGACGTGATCATGATCGCCGCGATGCCGCAGCACAGGCCGGAGACCACGTAGAGCAGCACGGTGTGGCGGCGCACGTCGAGCCCCGCCAGCCGGGCCGCCTCGGGGTTGCCGCCGATGGCGAAGGTGCGCCGGCCGAACGTGGTGCGGTTGAGCACCACCCAGCCCACGGCCACCACCAGCGCGAACAGGTACACCAGCAGCGGGATGCCGAGTAGCCGCGTACTGGCGATGGCGGCGATGGTCGGATCGGTGACGATCTGGCTGCGCTTGCCGGAGATCTGCTCGGCCAGCCCCTGCGCGGAGATCAGCATCGCCAGCGTGACGATGAACGGCACGATCCGGCCGTACGCGATCAGCAGCCCGTTGACCAGCCCGGCCCCGGCGCCGACGGCCAGCGCGCAGAAGATCATCACTACCGGGCCGTAGGACTGCGTGGCCACCGTTGTCGACCACACCGACGCCAGCGCCATCACCTTGCCAACCGACAGGTCGATGCCCCCACCGATGATCACCATCGTGACGCCGACCGTGAGCACCCCGATGATCGACGCCGACGTCATGATGATCAGCAGGTTGGCGGTGGTGGCGAACGTGTCCGCCGTGGCGACGCCGATCACGCAGAGCACCGCGAGTACGCCGCCGAGTCCGAGGTTCCGGCCGGCACCGGTGTCCAGCAGCGCCGCCAGCCGGGCCTTCCGGGGCTCCGGCTCCCCCGGTACCGCTCGGCTGACGATCGCGTCACGCACGCTCATCCCGGCTCCCTTCCATGACCAGGTCGAGCACGCGGGCCTCGTCCAGCTCGCCACCCGGTGCCTCGTGCACCACCCGGCCGTCGCGCACTACCAGCACGCGGTCGGCCAGCCCGAGTACCTCGGGCACGTCGCTCGACACCAGCACCACGGCCACCCCCTGCGCGGCCAGCCGTCTGACCAGCGCGTAGATCTCGCCGCGGGCGCCGACGTCGACGCCGCGCGTGGGTTCGTCAAGCAGCAGCACCGAGCAGCCGGTCAGCAGCCAGCGGGCCAGCACGACCTTCTGCTGGTTGCCGCCCGACAGCGTGCGGACCGGTCGGGTCGGGTCGGCGGGGCGCACGTCGAGCCGCGCGGTGGCGACGCGGACGGCGGCGCGCTCGGCGTCCGCGCGCAGGAACCCCGCGCGGGCGAACCGGCCGAGCACCGGCAGCGAGACGTTCCGGTACACCGGCTCGGCGAGCAGCAACCCCTGGCTCTTGCGCTCCTCAGGGCACAGCCCGAGCCCCGCGCGCACCGCGGCCGGCACCGAGCCCGGGCGCAGCGCACGGCCATGCACGCGGACGGTGCCCGTGCTCGGCCGGCGCGCGCCGTAGACGGTCTCCAGGATCTCCGAGCGGCCGGAGCCGACCAGCCCGGCCAGCCCGACGACCTCCCCGGCCCGCACGGTGAACGACACGTCGGCGAACTCGCCGCGCCGGCCCAGCGCGGCCACCTCGAGCACCACGTCCCCGGTCGGCTCCGGGCCGCGCGGCGGCAGGGCGTACTCGACCGCGCGACCGGTCATCAGCCGGATCACCTCGGCGGTCGGGGTGTCCCGGGCCGGCAGGTTGCGCGCGACCGTGCGGCCGTCCTTGAACACGGTGACCCGGTCGCCGATCCGGCGGATCTCCGCCAGCCGGTGCGAGATGTAGACGACCGCGACGCCGGCCCCGGTCAGCTCGCGGACCACCCGGAACAGGTTGTCCACCTCCTCGCTGTCCAGCACCGCCGACGGCTCGTCCATCACGATCAGCCGCGCGTTGCGTGACAGCGCCCTGGCCAGGCTGACCACCTGCTGGCCCGCCGCCGGCAACCGGCCGACCTCACGCCCCGGCGGGATCTCCGGGTGGCCGAGCCGTGCCAGCAGGGCCCGCGCGATGTGCTCGGCGCCGGCGGGGCGGGTGAAGCCGAGGCGGGCCGGCTCGTGGCCCAGCACCACGTTCTCGGCGACGCTCAGGCCGGGTACAAGGTCCAACTCCTGGTGGATGGTGGCGATGCCGGCCTGGTCGGCGGCGTGCGGTGAACCGAAGGTGACGACCCGGCCGTCCCACTCGATCTCGCCGGCGTCCGGGCGGTGCGCGCCGGCCAGCACCTTGATCAGCGTGGACTTGCCGGCCCCGTTCTGGCCGAGCAGGCAGTGCACCTCGCCGGCCGCCACGGCCAGGTCCACGCCGTCCAGCGCACGCACACCGGGGAACTGCTTGACGATGCCGCGCATCCGCAACAACGGGGTTCGGGAGCTCTCGGCCTGGGGAGTCGCCGCCGCCTCGAGCCCTGCCGTCCCGGGCCCTGCCGTCCCGGGCCCTGCCGTCTCAGGACTCGTCATGGCTCCACTCCGTTGTGCGCGTGACGTGCGGGTCGAGTGTCCGAGCAACGACCAGTGCCGTACAACGACTGAATAAAGCCCTTTCCAGTCATTTGTCGGGCGAAATATGGTGCGGGGTGAACGGGGCGCCGAGGCCCCGAGGCCGAGGAGGCACCGGTGCGCGAGCCGTCCCCGCTGCCGCCGCTGCGGCTGGCCCACGCCACCCCCGACGGCCCGGCGAGGGTGGACGCCGCGACGAACCGCGCGATCACGCTCAGCACGCTGGCCCGGCTCGTCGCCTCGGGGGCCGCCGTGAGCAAGGCCGACCTGGTCGCCGCCGCCGGCCTGGCCCGCAGCACGGTGAGCGCCGGGGTGGACGAGCTACTCGGCCGAGGCGTGCTGCTGCTCGACGGCACCCGGCCCACCCCCGGTCGGGGCCGCCCCGCCGACCGGCTCGCGCTCAACCCCCGGGGCGGCTTCGTGCTGGTCGCCGACCTCGGCGTGCGTGGCGCCCACCTCGCCGTCGTCGACCTCAGCCAGCGCGTGCACGCGCACACCCACGTGGACATCGACGTCGCGGACGGCCCGGACGCCGTGCTCGACACCGTCGAGGCCCAGCTCGCCAAGCTGCGGGGCACGGTGCGCGGCGGCGGCCCGGTGCGGGCGGCGGTGATCGGGGTGCCCGGGCCGGTGGACGGGCGGCACGGCGTCCCGGTGCGGCCGCCGATCATGCCCGGCTGGCACGGCTACCCCGTGACCGCCCGGCTGCGCCGCACGTTCGGCTGCCCCGTGCAGCTGGAGAACGACGTCAACCTGCGGGCACTCGGTGAGGCCAGGGCACTGCCGGCCGACCAGTCGCCGCTGCTGTTCGTGAAGGTCGGCACGGGGATCGGCGGCGGGCTGATCACCCAGGCCGGCGCGCTGCACCACGGCGCCGACGGTGCGGCCGGCGACATCGGGCACATCCGCGTGCGCGGCGCCCCGGAGATCCGCTGCGTGTGCGGCAACGTGGGCTGCATCGAGGCGGTGGCGTCGGCGGCGGCCATCGCCCGCCGGCTGGGTGAGGCTGGTGGTGCCCGCGCCGCGACGATCGACGACGTGCGTGCGCTGGTGTCCCGGGGCGACCCGACGGCGGTCGGCCTGGTCCGCGAGGCGGCCGGGCTGATCGGCGAGGTGGTGGCGACGCTGGTGCACGTCTACAACCCGGCGCGGGTGACCATCGGCGGCTCGGTGGCGGCGGCGAGCGACGAGCTGCTGGCCGGCATCCGTGCGGTCGTCTACCAGCGGGCACTACCTTTGGCCACCCGCAACCTGGTGCTGGCCAACAGCGTGCTCG
>DATAYB010000485.1:0-3194 GCA_036272795.1 Pseudonocardia sp. | reverse complement strand
AGGACGAGCTGGGCCGCCGCCGGCTCCAGGGCGGCGACGGTGACGTCCAGCCGCAGCTCGATGTCCTGGTCGGCGTAGAAGCCGGCCGGGCGCAGCAGCTCGGGCCCGTCCTGGGTGCCGGTCTTGGACAGCGGCGGGCGGTGGTAGGGCAGGTGCCGCTCGGCCCCGAACACGGTGATCCGCCCGGTGAAGCCGCCCTGGCGGAGCAGGGCGGCGACCGCGGTGCCCCCGTGCCCGGCGCCGACGATTACCACCCGGCTCGCGTCGTCGATCATGGTGGGTCCGTCAGGCCTTGGTGAACGCGATGGGCTGGGTCTTCACGCCGGACAGGAAGTTGGCCGCGACGTACTTGGCGGGCCCGGCCAGCTCGAAGGAGGTGACGCGGGGCAGCAGCTCCTCGAAGAGGATGCGCATCTCGAGCTTGGCGACGTGCTGCCCGATGCACATGTGCGGGCCGAAGCCGAAGGCCAGATGCTTGTTCGGGCGGCGGGTCACGTCGAAGACGCTGGGGTTCTCGAAGACCGCCTCGTCCCGGTTGGCCGAGGGGTAGAGCAGCATCACGCTGTCGCCTTCACGCAGCTCACGCCCGGCGAACTCGGTGTCGTGGCCGACGATCCGGTGGAAGTGCTTCACCGGGGATACCCAGCGCACGGCCTCGTCGACCAGTGAGCTCACCAGGCCGAGGTCGGAGCGCACGGCCTCCAGCTGCTCGGGGAACCGGGCGAGGGCCTGGATGGCTCCGGCGACGGTCGAGGACGTGGTGTCGTGCCCGGCGGTCGCGATGGCGATGTAGTAGCCGTTGACGAAGGACTCGGTCAGGTACTCGCCGTCAACCTTCGCGTTGGCGATGAGGGAGGCCAGGTCGTCGGTGGGCTCCCGGCGGCGGGCGGCCGACAGCTCGTTGAAGTAGGCCGAGAAGTCGGCGATGGCCGCACGCCACATCCGGGCTGCGACGTCGGGCTCCAGGGCAACGTCGCTGCGCTGCTCGTCGGGGTCGGTTGTGCCGAACAGCTCCTGGGTGAGCTTGAGCATCAGCTCCTCGTCCTCGCGCGGCACCCCGAAGAGGCTCATGATCACCCGCAGCGGATAGCGCAGGGCGAAGTCCTGCACGATGTCGCACTCGCCGTCAAAGGACATAAGGTGCTCGACCGCGCTGCGGGCCAGCACGCGGATGTCGTCCTCGCGCTTGCGGATCGAGGCCGGCAAGAACCAGCTGCTCGTGACGTTCTTGATCTTTGTGTGCTCGGGGGCGTCCATGTAGGCGAGCGTGTCGAGCGTGCGGGCGTCGCCCCGCATCAGCTGCAGGAAGGCGTTGCTGGCGCTGTCGTTGATCATCGGCTCGTCGCGACCGCTGGTGAAGGTGGCCGGGTCGCGCTCGATGGCGATGATGTCGGCCTGGGTCGTGGCCAGCCAGATGGGTGCGTAGCCCTCGACGTGGGCCTGGCCGAACGGGTTGTTGCGGCGCAGCCAGGCGAAGGCCGGGTAGGTGATGTTCTCCTCGTCGCGGTAGCTCGCCGGCAGGACGGCAGCGGCAGCGATGTCGTCGGGGATGCGGGCGTCAGTGCCCAGGGTCTGGGTGGTCATCGTTGTCCCTCAGGTCTCGGGTTCCGGTGGGCGGGGGCGCCCGGGTCAGGCGGAGGCCGGCGCGGCCAGCGGGCTCGCCGGGGCGGGGCGGCCGAGCAACAGGTCGGCCCCGCGCTCGCCGATCATGATCGTGGGGGCGTTGGTGTTGCCGGAGGCGATGCGCGGCATGACGGAGGCGTCCACGACGCGCAGCCCGTCGATGCCGTGCACGCGCAGCTCGGGGTCGACGACGCCGTCCTCGGGCGAGCCGATGCGGGCCGTGCAGGACGCGTGATACATGTGCTGGGTCTCGGCCCGCACCCACGCGGCCAGGTCAGGCGTGCCCCGCCCGGGGTTGACCCGCTCGCCGAGGACGTCGGCCAGCGGGACGCGAGACGCGATGTCGTCGACCAGGTCGATCGCCCGCAGGACCGCGTCCACCTCGCTCTGCTGGGACAGCAGGTTGCTGACGATCCGCGGGGCGGCGGCCGGGTCGGCCGAGGCCAGCCGGACCGATCCGCGGGAGGTCGGCCCGTTGTACGACAGGCCGATGGTCATGCCGGACTCGGCCGGGCGGCGCATGCCGTGCTCCCAGAAGAACCCGGGGACGAAGATGATCTGGAAGTCGGCCCGGTCCAGGGCCGGGTCGGACTTCCACAGCACGGCCGATTCGGCGGCGTTGGAGCTGAGCTTGCCGGTACCGTCGGCCATCCACTGCTCGTAGTAGGAGGGGTCGCCGAGGTCGGCCAGCGTGTCGGCGGCGTCAGTGGCCCAGTGCAGCAGGGTCAGCGGGTGGTCCTGCAGGTTGGCTCCGACCTGCGGCGAGTCGAGCACGACGTCGATGCCGTGTTCACGCAGGTGGGCGTCCGGGCCGATGCCCGACAGCATCAGCAGCTTGGGGGTGTTGTACGCGCCGGCGCTGAGCACGACCTCGCGGGTCGCCGTGGCTGTGTGCCGCTGCCCGTCCCGCTCGTATTCGACGCCGACGGCGCGGTGGCCGTCGAGAAGCACCCGGTGCACGGTGGCGCTGGTGAGCAGCTCGACGTTGTCGCGCTCCAGGGCCGGGCGCAGGAAGGCGTCGGCGGCCGAGCACCGCTTGCCGTTGTGGGCGGTCACCTGGAACATGCCGGTGCCGGCCTGGTGCTCGCCGTTGAAATCGTCGTTGCGCTCGATGCCCGCGGCCACGGCCGAGTCGATGAACGCCTGGGCGTGCGGCGAGGTCCAGCGCTGGGTGGTGACGTGCAGGCCACCGTCGGTGCCGTGGTAGCGGTCGTGGATGTCGGCGTTGTTCTCCGAGCGGGTGAAGTACGGCAGGACCTCGTCGTAGGACCAGCCGGTGGCGCCGAAGTCACGGACCCACGCGTCGAAGTCCTGACGGGCGCCGCGCATGTAGATCAGCGCGTTCATCGACGAGCAGCCGCCGAGCATCTTGCCCCGCGGCAGGTAGACCCGCCGGCCCAGCAGGCCGGGCTCGGAGTCGGAGTTGTAGTTCCAGTCGTTGGGGCCCTGGAACATGCCGGCGAACAGCGCCGGCACCTTGACCATTATGTCGTCGTCAGCCCCGCCGGCCTCAAGGACCAGCACCTGGTTGCCGTCGGCGCTGAGCCGGTCGGCCAGTACGCAGCCGGCCG
>DATAYB010000484.1:0-4393 GCA_036272795.1 Pseudonocardia sp. | reverse complement strand
CGGAGATGTCCATCTTGATCTCGGAGATGTCGAAGCCGGGCACCACGGACATCTTGCGCTGGGCGAACGCCCCCGAGCCGTAGCCGGTGCGCTCGGAGAAGCACGAGTAGCCGATGCCGATCACGCGGTCCGGTGACCCGGAGCGGACCTCGTGCCAGCCCTCGTCGCGCAGCACCCGCTCGCACAGGTCCAGCGACTCGCGGTATGAACCCGGGTCGTAGGTGATGTTGTTGACGCCCCGGTACGGGAACACGGTGATCACGTTGCGGCGGCGCACCTCGACGGCGTCCATACGGAGCGCCTTCGCTGCTCTCTCCATCAGACGTTCCATCACCATGACGTACTGCGGCCGGCTGACGCCGCGATACGGCCCGGTCGGCGCCTTGTTCGTGGTGACCGCGCGGCCGCGCACCCGGTACGCCGGCAGCCGGTACACCCCGGGCATCTCCGCGCTGGCCATCAGCGGCTCGATGCCGGCGGTGAACGGGTAGCAGGAGTAGGCACCCATGTCGCAGACGATGTCCACGTCCATGGCCAGGATCGAGCCGTCGGCGTCGAACGCGGCGCGCGCGTCGTAGCGCTGCTCGCGGGCCAGGAAGGCGGCGGTCAGCGCGTCGCGGCGGTCCTCGATCCACTTCACCGGGCGGCGCAGCCGGAGCGCGGCTGCCGCCGCGGCGATCTCCTCCCGGCCGACCACGCACTTCTGCCCGAACACGCCGCCCATGTCCGGCACGGTGACCCGGACCTGCCGCTCGTCCAGCCCGGCGCAGCGGGCCAGCACGGTACGCACCTGGTGCGGGATCTGGGTGCACGTCTGCACGCGCAGCTGCTCGTCGCGGTCGTCCCAGTCGGCGACCACACCCCGCGTCTCCAGCGGCAGCGCGTTCTGCCGGCCGGACTTCGCCTGCACCCGCACGACGGTGGGCGCCTCGGCGAAGATCGCCTCGATGCCCTCGGTGGCGAACAGCGACACGTCGACCAGCGTGTTCGCCGGCGCCTCGGCGTGCACCAGGGCGGCCTCGGGGGCCAGCGCCGAGGTGTCCGACATGACCGGCGGCAGCTCCTCGTACTCCACGATCGCCGCCTCGACGCCGTCCTCGACCGCGTACGGGTCGCGCGCCACGACGATGGCGATCGGCTCACCCACGTAGCGCACCTTGTCCCGCGCGAGCACCGGCATCGCGGTGGGGACGAACTCGTGCGGCGGGCGGTCCAGCAGGGCGGTGATGTCGGCCAGCGCCAGGTCGTCGGCGGTGAACGCGGCGACCACCCCGGGCACCGCGCGCACCTCCGACAGGTCGATCCCGGTGATCAGCGCGTGCGCCACCCCGGCGCGGACGAACTGGGCGTGCAGCATGCCGGGCAGTGTGATGTCGTCGACGAACCTGCCCCGGCCGGCCAGCAGCCTCGGGTCCTCGCGGCGGGGCACCGAGGCGCCCACCCAGCTGCCGTCCCGGCGGAGCCCGGGCTCCCTGGTACTCACCTGACCTCCTCGGCCTCGGCGCACGCCCTGGTCACGAGCGTGCGGACCAACCCCCGCCGGTAGTGCGCACTCACACCCGGCTCGTCCCGTACCCGCACCGCCTCTTGTGCCACCTCCGCAACCTGTGAGTGGTATTGGTCGCTATCACGACCAATACCACTCACAGGTACGACGAACGGGGTGGGCGCGACGCCGCCGAGTACGACACGGGGCAGGTCGAGGTCCACGGCGGCGGCCACGATGGCGAAGTCGCCGCGCCGCTCGGCGAACTCGGTCAGCGCCGCGCGGGGCGCCGGCCGGGGGAAGACGACCTCGACGATCAGCTCGTCGGGCTCCAGCGCGGTGGTGAACACGCCCTGGAAGAAATCGGCGGCGGCCAGCGACCGCCGCCCGGCCGGCCCCTCGATCACGAGCTCCGCGTCCAGCAGCACCGCGAGCAGGCACCACTCGGCGGTGGCATCGGCGTGCGCGAGGCTGCCCCCGATCGTGCCCCGGGTGCGGATCGGCAGGTGGCCGACCCAGCGCATCGCCCGCGACAGTACGTCGAAGTCGGGCCCGAGCTGGGCGACCTCCACCGCACGGTGGGTGACCAGCGCGCCGATCCGCAGGCTGTCGCCGTCGCGGCGGATCTGGCCGAGCCCCGGCACCTTGCGGATGTCGATCAGGTGCTCGGGGCGGGCCAGCCGGAAGTTCATCATCGCGACCAGGCTCTGCCCGCCGGCGATGATCTTCGCGTCGTCCCCGAGGTCACGCAGCAGCCCCAGGGCGCCGGCGACCGAACCGGGCCGGTGGTAGGTGAAGGCGGCGGGCTTCATACGGTCAAGCCTGGACAGCCGCGCCGTCGGGCGCCAGCGACGGCGGCAACTCGTCCGGGGTGATCCGGTCCAGCTCGCGGCCCCTGGTCTCCGGACCGACCCTCGCCATCCAGAGCACCGCGACCACCACCACGGCGGCGAGCACGGCGAACGTCAGCGGCAGGCCCAGCACCGGCCACAACAGGCTGCCGAAGACCAGCGGGGTGAACCCGGTGACCACCCGGCTGGCCGAGGACGCCCAGCCGAAGCCGCTGGCCCGCAGCTGCGTCGGGTACAGCTCGGAGACGTAGGCGTAGAGCACCGGGATCACCATGAGGATCAAGAAGCCGAACACGGCGATCGTGGTAAGCGCAGCGATGGCGTTCACTCGGAGGACCAGCGCGAACACCACCAGCGCCAGCGACGCCAGCGGGGCCGACACGCCGATCACCCACTTGCGGCCGACCCGCTCGACCAGCAGGACCGAGCACAGCACGCCCAGGATCCCGACCGCGTTCATCACCGTCGTGCCGGCGAACGCGGCGACGTCACCCATGCCCTGGGCACGCAGGATCGACGGCATCCAGCTCAGCGCGGCGTAGTAGACCAGCAGCACGGTGCAGAACAGCAGCCAGATCATGCCGGTCAGCACGGGGCTGAACGCCCACACCCTGCGCAGCTGCTCCGCCGCGGCGACCAGTCCGCCCTTGCCCCGGTCGGCCGGCGCGGTGGGGATCCGGTATGGCTCCGCGCTGGCGCCGGTGCGCAGCACGAGGTCGTCGATCACCGCGCGCGCCTCGGCCTCCCGGCCGGCGCTGGCTAGGTAGATCGGCGACTCCGGCACACCCCGGCGCAGCCAGAACAGCAACACGGCCGGCAGGATCATCACGGCGAGCATCCAGCGCCAGTTGCCGTGCAGCGGCAGCAGCAGGGTCGCCGACAGCCCGCACAGGGTGGCCCCGATCGGCCACCAGCCGTCCATCGCGGTCAGCACCCGGCCACGCTGCGCGCGCGGACTGAACTCGCTGACCAGCGCATAGTCCACGGGGATACAGCCGCCGAGGCCGATACCGGCGATGAACCGGAGTACCAGGAACACCCCGAAGCTCGGCGAGAGCGCACCCAGGGCGGAGAACAGCGCGAAGATCAGCAGCGTCAGCCCGAACGCCCGCTTGCGGCCCAGCCGGTCGGCGATGGTGCCCCAGGTGATCGCCCCCACGGCCAGCCCGATGAGGTTCGCGGTGGCGATCAGCCCGCGCTCGGCGGTGCTCAGGTGGAACGCGGTACCCAGCAGCGGCGTCAGGAACCCGTTCAGCGTGACGTCCCACGCGTCGAACATGTAGCCGAGCCCGCCGATGATGAAGATCTTGCCCTGGACGCCCCACTTCCACGGGAGGTCCTGTACCACCTGGTCTCCGGTGCGCATCGCGTGGTCGCTCCGTCCTTCATGGGTGCGCGCTCAGCGCACGAACGGGTAGTGGAAGGACTCCAGGTCGGGGTCGCCCAGCGGTGTCCCCTGCCAGAGCCAGTCGTACGACACGTCGGATTCGCCGTTGAACTCGCGCAGCTTGCGGTCGCGCTCCTCCTGCTCGGGACCGTCCGGCAGGTGGTAGAAGCGCATGTTCGCCCAGGACGCGTCCTGCACCATACCTGCGTGCTTGGCGCGGCGACCGACGTAACGGATCAGGGCCTCGGCGATGCCGTCCGTGGTCACGCCGCCGAGTTCCTCGGCCAGTACGGCCGCGTCCTCCATGGCCTGGGACGCGCCCTGGGCCTGGTAGGGCAGCATCGCGTGGCAGGCGTCGCCGAGCAGCGCGACGTGCCCGTCCACCCACACCGGGTCGCGGCGGCGGCGGAACAGCGCCCAGCTCGAGGCGTCCCCCTCCGCCTTCGACAGCATCGCCGCCACCCGGTCGTCCCAGCCCGGGAACGCCTCGACCAGCTCGTCGGCGGTGGCCGGCGCGGTCCAGGTCTGCTCGACGTCGAGGGTGTTCGGCACGATCGCGACGACGTTGAGGTACTCGCCGCCCCGGATGCAGTAGTGCACGAGGTGCCGGTCGGGTCCGTACCAGATCGTGGAGTGGTAGCGGTCCAGCAGGAAGCGGGTCGCGGGGTC
>DATAYB010000483.1:0-8543 GCA_036272795.1 Pseudonocardia sp. | reverse complement strand
GACTCGGGACGCATCATCGGGTCCTCCGGTTCAGCTCGATCGTTGGGCGGGACTCGGCGGGGGCGGCGGACGACTCGGCGGCAGCGCTGTCGAGGGGCACGTTGAGGCAGAGCAGCGCCGGCGGGCGGGCGAGGTCGGCGGGCACCCGCAGCCGGGTGACCGCGGTGTTCTCCAGCCGGGGCAGCACGTCGCGGTAGTGGCGCAGCGGGATGCCGAGCCAGCCGCACAGCGCGAGCCGCAGTGCGGTGTTGTGGCCGACGACCAGCACCGATGCGCCCGGATGGCGGGCGACCAGCTCCCGCAGCCCGCCGAGCACGCGCTCGGCGACGGCCTCGGGTGCCTCGGCACCGGGGAACGGGTAGCGCAGCGGATCGGCCAGGAACGCCTCGGCAGCCGCCGGGTCGCGCTGGCGAAGCTCAGCCAGGGTGGCGCCCTCGGCGACCCCGAAGTCCATCTCGCGCAGCGCCGGCACGATCTCGGCGCACAGGCCCAGCGCGGCGGCCACCGGGGCGGCGGTCCGCCGGGCGCGGCGCAGCGGCGAGCAGGCCAGCACGTCGTGCGGGTGCCGGGCGGCCCAGTCGGCCAGCCGGTCGGCCTGCGCCAGGCCGACCTCGTCGAGCGGCACGTCGCTGGCGCCGGCGTAGCGGTTGTCGGAGTGCCAGCCGGTGCGGCCGTGCCGGACCAGGGTGAGCTCGGTCGCCTGCCCGGCAGCGCCGTCCGGCACGACTCCCTCGGGACCGAGCACCGCAGCTCCTCACGATCGACCTACGCGGTCGGGCCAGCCCGAACGGGTGTGACTCGCCTCACCGCTCACCGGTTCGGGTCACAGTAAGGCGGGTCCACATCTCAGGTCAATATGTGTAAGTAACGTTGCGAGCCGTGACCTTTGCTCGGGTGTTGACCTGGAGCGATGGCCCGATCAGGCCACATGCAGGCGTTCTGGCCGGTCAGCGACGCCCAGAAGTTCACGTTGTGCGCTGTTGATTTCACATGAGAACTTGACGGGAGCCACGCCGAGGCGATGTGATGCGAGTCGCACGTACGAGTGGGGCTCGAGGCTCGTGTGATCCAGAGACTACGAGGAGGCGCCGGTCATGGAAGCGGCACCGGAGCCAGGCGAGCCGGCCACGGATGGCCAGCGCCCGGCCCGGCTCAGCCCGGAGGGGCGCCAGGCCCGGATCACCGACCTGGTGCTCGACACCGGGTCGATGTCCGCCCAGGAGCTCTCCGAGCTGTTCGGAGTCTCGGTCATGACCATCCACCGGGACCTCGACGAGCTGCAGCGCCAGGGTGTGCTCCGCAAGGCCCGCGGCGCGGCGACCGCCCAGCCCAGCGGCACCTTCGAGTCCAATGTGGAGTACCGAGCCAAGGCCAACATCGAGGCCAAGCGGATGATCGCCCAGTACGCCTGCCGGCACGTCGAGCCGGGCATGTCCGTGCTGCTGGACGACTCGACGACGGCGCTGCAGATGCTGCCCCACCTGGCCGCCCTGACCCCGCTCACCGTGGCCACCAACTACCTCAGCGCACTCAACGAGCTGGCCAGGATGCGGGACGTGCGGGTGATCGCACTGGGCGGCGAGTACAACACGCACCACGACTCCTACCTCGGCACGGTCTGCGTGGACGCGGTCAGGGCGCTGCGCTTCGACGCGGCCTTCCTGAGCACCTCCGCGGTCCGCGACGGCTACGCCTTCCACCAGGAGGACCGGATCGTCGCGGTCAAGCGCGAGATGGTCGAGGCCGCCACCCGCTCGCACCTGCTGATCGACCACACCAAGCTGGCCCGCAACGCGATGCACCGGCTGCTGCCGGTGCACCGGTTCGAGTCGATCATCGTCGACGCCGGCATCCCGGAGTCCGCGCTGGCCGCCCTGCGCGACCACGACGTCCGGGTCGACGTGGCCACCCCGAGCACCTAAGCACCGGCCTCGGTGCGCACACCGGGGCACGAGGCACACCCAGGAAGGGAACCCGAGATGCTGCTGTACGAAGAACGCGTCCAGCTGGTGGAGTTCTGCCACCGGATGCAGGCCGACGAGCTGACCGTCGGCACCTCGGGCAACCTCAGCGTGCGCTCCGGCCACCACATCGCGATCACCCCGAGCGGCGTGGTCTACGACGACCTGACCCCCGAGTCGATCTGCGTGATCGACATTGACGGCAACAAGGTGGAGGACGGCCTGGACCCCTCCTCCGAGGTCCCGATGCACACCTCGGTCTACCGGGCCACCGACGCCGGCGCGGTCGTGCACACCCACCCGCTGTACTGCACCACCCTGTCCGTGCTGATGGACGAGGTGCCGCCGGTGCACTACATGATCGCACTGCTCGGCGGGCCGGTGCGGGTGGCGAAGTACGCCCGGTTCGGCAGCGCGGAGCTGGCCGAGAACAGCGTGCGCGCGATGGCCGGGCGGTTCGGCGCGCTGATGCAGAACCACGGCGCCACCACGTACGGCGACACCCTCGCCAAGGCCTACACGCGCAGCATCTACCTGGAATGGGTGTGCAAGCTCTACCACCAGGCCAAGCTGATCGGCGAGCCCCACCTGCTGCCGCTGGACGAGATCGACGGCGTCGCCGAGATGCTGAACAGCTACGGGCAGACCGTGCCAGCCGGGTCATGAGCGCGGCGCCGGGCGTGCGGCCGGGCGTACTGCTTGGCGTCGACGTCGGCACCTCGGTGGTCAAGGCGGTGCTGTTCGACGCCGACGGGGGCGCGCTGGCGGTAGGCGGCTGCCCGCTGGAGATGACCCACGGCGGCGCAGGGGTGGCCGGCGCGGTCGAGCAGGACCTTGAGCAGGTGCTCGCGCATGTCGGCCGGGTGGTCCAGGGCGTCGTGGCCGAGGCCGGCGTGACGCCCGAGCTCGTCGCGCTGACCGGCCAGGGCGACGGCTGCTGGCTGACCGACGCCGAGCACCGCACCGTGCGCCCCGCGCTGTCCTGGCTGGACGGCAGGGCCGCGGGGCTGCTCGGCGAGTGGACCGCCGACGGCGTCACCGACCGGGTGTTCCGGGTGAACGGCAGCGCACTGTTCCCCGGCGCGCCGGCTCCCCTGCTGGCCTGGCTGGACCGGCACGAGCCCGAGGTGCTGGACCGAGCGGTGACCGCCGGCTACTGCAAGGACGCCGTGTTCGGGCGGCTCACCGGGATGCGCGCCACGGACCCGTCCGACAGCTCCATGCCGTTCGGCGACGGCACCGGCACCGGCTACAGCGACGAGGTGCTCTCGGTGACCGGGCTGGCGCACCGCCGCGAGCTGCTCGCCCCGATCGCCTCGCCGACCCCGGTGGCCGCACTGACCGGCTCCGGCGCCGAGCGGCTCGGGCTGCCGGCCGGCCTGCCCGTCAGCTCCGGGCCGTTCGACTTCCCGGCCTGTGGCTTCGGTGGCGGGCTGGCCGGCGTCGGTGAGGCACTGCTCATTGTCGGCACCACACTCGGCTGCCTGGTCCACGTCGACCGGCTGCACACCGAGGGCGAGCCGGCCGGGTTCCACGTGTCGACCGGGGTGCCAGGGCGCTGGCTGCGCGCCATGCCGGCGATGGTTGGCACCGCGTCGCTGGACTGGCTGCTGCGCACCCTGGGGCTCGGCGTGGACGCGGTGGACGAGGCGCTGGCGAGCAGCCCGCCCGGCGCGCGCGGCGTCGCGGTGCTGCCCTACCTGGCGACCGCCGGTGAGCGCGCCCCGTTCGTCGACCCGCACGCCTCCGGCCAGCTCACCGGGGTACGGATGACCACCGACCGGCACGACCTGGTGCGCGCGATGTGCGAGGGGCTGGCCTACGCCGCCCGGCACTGCTTCGAGGTGGCCGGGCGCTCCGGGCGGCTGGTGGTCTGCGGCGGCGGCACCCGCTCGCGCGCCTGGCTGCGGGTGTTCGCCGACGTGCTCGGGGTACCCCTGGAGCTCGCCCGCACCCCCGAGGTGGGCGCCCGGGGAGCGGTCCTCGTCGCTGCCGGCGCGCTCGGCATCGAGCTGGACACCGCCGCGTGGACCGCCCCGGACGACGTCGTCGAGCCCGACCCCGGCCGGCGCGCCCGGTACGACGACGGCTACCGCCGCTACCTTGATCACCTCGCCGCCGCCCGCCCACTGTGGACCGCACCGTGGACCGGGCCGCCGCCGACCGCCGGAGGCGCCCAATGAGCCAGCCCATCGACCTGCCGGGCGCCCGCCGCGGCCTGGTCGCCCTGTCCCACCAGCTCGGCGACCCCGATGCGGACCTGGTGGTGCTCGGCGAGGGCAACACCTCCGCGGCGCTGGGTGACGGCACATTCCTGGTCAAGGCCAGCGGGACGCGGCTCGGCGGGGTCACCGAGGACGACCTGGTCCGGCTGGACCATGCCGCCGTGCTCGCGCTGATCGACGACCCCGAGCTCGACGAGCACGACCAGCCCGGGCTGGCCGCCCGGCTGCGCGCGGCGATCCGTCCCTCGAGGCCGGAGGGCTCGGGTGTCAACGGTGACCCGGACGCGGCCTTCGGTTCGGGCGCCGGTCCCGGCGCCGGTGCCCCGGGGCCCACCGGCAAGCTCGCTTCGATCGAGACGATGCTGCACGCGCTGGCTCTGCAGCTGCCGGGCACGCACGTCGTCGGCCACACCCACCCGACCGCGGTGAACGCGCTGCTCTGCTCCGACCGGGCCGCCGACCTGGTGGCGGGCAGCCTCTTCCCCGACCAGGTCGTGGTGTGCGGCGCCCACGCGCTGCTGGTCCCCTACGCCGACCCTGGGTTGCCGCTGGCCAGGGCGGTGCGCCGTGGCCTGGCGGAGCACCTCGACGCCCACGGCACGCCGCCCCGGCTGATCCACCTCGCCAACCACGGGATCGTGGCGCTCGGTGAGAACGCCGCCCAGGTGCTCGCGGTGACGACGATGGCGGTGAAGGCCGCCCGCGTGCTGTCCGGCGCGCTCGCCGTCGGCAGACCCCGGTACCTCGAGCCGGCGACGGTGGCCCGGCTCGACAACCGGCCCGACGAGCTGCACCGCCGCCGCGTGCTCACCGCGCCGACCACGCCCCTCCAGGTGGCCCCGTGACCGGCGCTCGGCTCTCCCCCGCCGCGCGGACCGCCGCGCTGGCCGCCTCGGCCGACGGCCGGCACGACGTGGTGGTGATCGGCGGCGGGGTCACCGGCGCCGGCGTGGCGCTGGACGCGGCCGCCCGTGGCCTCTCGGTGGTGCTGCTCGAGGCGGGCGACCTGGCCAGCGGCACGTCCTCTCGCTCCGGCAAGACCGCGCACGGCGGCCTGCGCTACCTGGAGCAGCTGAACTTCTCGCTGGTCGCCGAGGCGCTGCGCGAGCGCGACCTGATGATCCGCACGCTCGCCCCGCACCTCGTGTCCGCCGAGCCGTTCCTGTTCCCGCTGACCCGGCACTGGGAACGGCCGTACATCGGCGCGGGTGTGGCGCTCTACGACCTGATGGCCCTCGCTCGGCGCACGGGCGGCCAGGGTGGCGTGCCACATCACCGCCACCTCACCCGGCGCGGCGCGCTCCGCGAGGCACCGGGGCTGAACCCGTCGGTCGTCACCGGCGCGCTGCAGTACTACGACGGCCGGATGGACGACGCCCGGCACACCCTCGCCGTGGCGCGCACCGCCGCCGGCTACGGCGCCCACCTGGTCAGCTACGCCGAGGTGACGGGCCTGCGGCGCACCGGCGACCGCGTCACCGGCGTCGACGCGGTGGACCGGACCACCGGCGAGCCGTTCGGCGTGAGCGCGCGGGTGGTGGTGAACGCGGCCGGGGTGTGGGCGGCCGATGTGCAGGCGATGGCCGGCGCGGCGACGTTCCAGGTCACCCCGGCCAAGGGTGTGCACGTCGTGCTGCCGCATGACGCGTTCGAGTCCGAAACCGGCATCCTGGCCCGCGCCGAGGACTCCGTGATCATCCTGCGGAAGTGGTTCGGGCACTGGCTGCTCGGCACCACCGACACCGCCTACCACGGGGACCGCGCCGCGCCGACCGTGGACACCGAGGACGTCGACTACCTGCTGCGCAACGTCAACCGGTACCTGGCCCGGCCGCTGCAACGGTCTCAGGCGCTCGGGGCCTACGCCGGGCTGCGCCCCCTGCTGGCCGCCGCCCCCGGTCACCACGGGCCGGCCTCGGCCACGACGTCCGCCCTGTCCCGCGACCACACCGTGCTGGAGCAGCCCGCCGGCCTCATCACCGTGGTCGGCGGCAAGTACACCACCTACCGCGTGATGGCCCGCGACGCCGTGGACGCCTCCGCGCGGGCGCTCGGCAGGACGCTGCCGCCCTCCCCGACCGCCACGCTGCCGCTGGTCGGGGCGGCCGGCTGGCAGGTGGTGGCCAACCATCTGCCGAGGCTGGCGGCCGAGTTCGGCGTCGAGCAGGCCCAGCTGGACCGGATGCTGCACCGCTACGGCGACGAGCTGCCGGCCGTGCTGGCGCCGATCCTGGACGACCCCACGCTGGCCGGGCCCATCCCCGGCACCGGCGACTACCTGCCCGTCGAGTTCCGGTACGCGGCCAGCCACGAGGGCGCGGTGCGACTGGCGGACGTGCTCGCCCGCCGCACCCGGCTGGCCATCGAGCGCCCGGACGGCGGCGCCGGGGCGGCCGAGCAGGTCGCCGCACTGGTCGCGCCGCTGCTCGGCTGGGACGCCGCGCGGCTGGCCAGGGAGGTCGCCGGCTACCGCACCGAGCCGAGGCTCGCAGCCGGGTCGCCGCCCTGGCCAGCGCCACCACGTTGTGCTTGAGCTCCACGAGGCTGATGTCCCGCACCTCGCGCGGGCGCGACCCCTCAGCCGAAGGTCAGGTCGTAGGCCTGCAGGCCCGGGCTCAGGGTGACGGTGAGCTGGCCGGTGTGCTGTTGCCCGCCCGCATGGATCCGGTAGGCGTTGGGGGTGCCCGAGACCGGTATCGCGACCTCGGGCGCGCCCGGCGTGGAGACGGTCGCGGTGCCTTCCCCCGAGAGCACGAGGTAGACGTCCTCGGCGTTGAAGTTGAGCCGCAGCTGGGCGTCGGGTCCCGAGGCGAAGTAGTTGTCGTTCGTGGTCCACGTGCCGGCCAGGCTCACGCTGTCGGGCGGGAGATCCCGGGGGAACCGGTACTCGGCAGGTGTGTTGTGCACCGGGGCTGTCCCGACGTAGCCGCGGGTGCGCCCGTAGGCGAGATAGGTCTCCGGGGTGAGGTCGGTCGCGGTGGGCGTGGTGTCGGCGACCTCGGTCGGAGGCGGCAGCGCGATGCCGGGGTGGGTCTGCTCGAGCAGCTGGCGGATCAGGGTCTCGGTCTGCGCGTAGTGCCCCTCGCCGAAGGCCAGGTGGCGCACCTGCCCGGTGGCGTCGATGAGGTACTCGGCCGGCCAGTACTGGTTGCGGTAGTTGGTGAACGTGGCGAGCATGTTGTCGAGCGCGACCGGGTAGGTGATGCCGAACTGGCGGGTCGCGGCCGCGACATTGGCCGGGTCGCGCTCGAACGGGAACTCCGGGGTGTGCACCCCGATCACCTGGAGCCCGGCGCCGGCGTAGGTGCGGCTCCACGCGGTCACGTGGGGCTGGGCACGTTGGCAGTTGATGCACGAGTAGGCCCAGAAGTCGATCAGTACGACCTTGCCGCGCAGCGTCGCGAGATCGACCGGAGCGCCGCCCGGGGTGTTGAGCCACCGGCTGATCTTGGTGATCGCCGGGGCCGGACCGCACTGTTGGAGCTCGGTCGCGCCGTCGGCGCACCGGGAGAGCGCGGTGTTCGAGTCGTTCGTCAGGTCGGACAGCCGAGGGGCGAACGCCGGGTTGCCCTCCACCTGGTGCTGCAGGGTGTCGGTGTAGCCGGGCAGGGCACGTTGCAGGGCGTCGGTGAGGTTGAGGGCGAGCGCCACGGCCAGGGCCAGCATGACCACACCGCCGACCCGGCGGACCGTGGCGGCGTGGGTGCGGAACGCCGTGACGCGCTCGGCCACCCGCTGCCCGGCCAGCGCGAACGCCAGCAGTGGCAGCGTGGCGCCGACCGCGAAGGACAGGGTGAGCGCGACGGTCTGCCAGGTGATGCGGTGGCTGGCGCTGGCAACCGTGATCGCGGTCAGGACGGGCCCTGCGCAGGGCACGTACAGCAGGCCGAGCCCCAGTCCGAGCACGAACGGACCCGTCTCCTTGTTGACCTGCCGCTGGGGCAGCCGCGCGAACGGCCGCTCCAGCAGCGCCTCGAGACGGGGGAAGATCAGGCCGAGGCCGATCAGCACCAGCAGGGTCAGGCCGACAGCGCGCAGGATGCCATCGGGCAGTCCGAGTGCGCTGATCAGGATCGACCCGGCGAGGGTGAAGAAGCTGAAGCTCAGCACCAGCCCCGCGATGATGGCGTAGGGACGCCGGCTGGGCCGTGCGGCGGCGCGCACGGCAACCGCCGTGCCGCCCCCGACCACCTTGCCTCCCCCGACCACCTTGCCTCCTCCGCCGGCGAAGAACACCACCGGCAGCACCGGCAGGATGCAGGGCGAGATGCCGGTGATCAGCCCGCCGAGCACACCGATCAACACCAGGGACAACATCAGGTGGTCCTCTCCCGGCCCGGCTACCGGGAGCTGACAC
>DATAYB010000482.1:0-3086 GCA_036272795.1 Pseudonocardia sp. | reverse complement strand
CAGATGGTCGCCATTGCCGGCGATGGTGAGCTGGTATCTGGAAAACCCGTGCGGACCCCTCGGAGAGGGAGAACGTCATGAACTTCGGCGAGACGCTGCTGGCCGCGCTCCGCAGTTTGCGGAGCAATCGACTGCGCTCCGTGCTGACCACTTTCGGCATCATTATCGGCGTCGCCGCCGTGATTGTGCTGGTGGCCCTCGGCAATGGCATGAAGGCTGGATTCGACGCCCAGTTCAGCGCATTGGGCAACCAGATCACGGTGACCCAGGCGACCGGCGCGGTGCCCGGCGGAGGCGAGGCGCGCAACCTCACCGACTCCGACGTCACGGCGCTGCGCAACCCGCAGCTGGCGCCCGACATCGCGTCGGTGACCCCGAGCGTGACCGGCACCGTCACCCTGACCGCCGGGCAGACCCAGGAACGGGCCAGCCTGGTCGGCGCCACCGAGAACTACCTGGACATCTCCGACCGGTCGATCGCCGCCGGCAGCTGGTTCAGCTCGGACCAGGAGTCGGGCAACCAGAAGGTCGCAGTGCTCGGCGAGCAGGCCGTCGGGCTGCTCTACGGGCCGAACGCGAACCTGAACCAGGTGGTCGGCTCCGATGTGCGGCTCAACAACACCACCTTCACCGTCGCGGGCGTGCTCACCCCGGACGGGCAGAACGACAACGTCGTGATGACGACCCTCGGGGCGGCACGCGGTTACCTTGTCGGTGACGACAACGGCAAGATCGACCAGATCATCGTCAAGTCGACCAGCGCCGACACCGTCAACCAGGCGACCGACGAGGTCACCTCCATCCTGGACAAACAGCACGACATCCGCACCCCGGTGGACCGCGACTACAACGTGCACTCATTCACGAGCCTGCTGACCCAGCGCGGCCAGTTCATCGACTTCCTGACCGTTTTCACCACCGCGGTCGCCGCCATCTCATTGGTGGTCGGTGGTATCGGGGTCGCAAACATCATGCTCGTCGCGGTCACCGAACGGACCCGGGAAATCGGTATTCGGAAAGCCATCGGCGCACGCCGGTCGGCGATTCTCAAGCAGTTCCTGGTGGAGGCGGTACTGCTCACCGGGCTCGGCGGACTGGTCGGCGTGGTGGTCGGGGTCAGCGTCACCGAGGCGGCCGGGTTGGTGCTGCCCTCGCTGGTCCCGTCGTTCCCCACGCCCGAGCTGACCACGCTGCCCGTGGTGATCGCGTTCGCGGTCAGCCTGGGGATCGGGCTGTTGGCCGGCGGCTACCCGGCCAACCGGGCGGCCGGGCTGCGGCCGATCGAGGCGCTGCGCTTCGAGTGACCGGTCCGGCCCAGCGCCCCGCCGTGGTCCGGTCTGTCCCGGACCAGGGCGGGCTCAGTCTGGGTCGGGGTGCAGCATCAGCAGCACGGCCCGGGTGTCCGGCCGGCGCGCCTGGTAGACGTGGTCCCGGCTCGCGTCGAAGCGGACGGACTCGGACTCGGCCAGCGCGACCGGGTCGTCAGCCGGCCCGGCGGTCAGCTCGCCGTGGGTGATCACGAGGCACTCCTGCACCCCGCGCAGGTGCGCTGCCGAGTGCTGCCGGGCCTCGTCGACCCGCAGGTCGTACACCTCGACAGTGCCGTGCAGCCGGATCCGGTGCAGCAGGCGCGCGTGCACGGCCTCCCCGTCCGCCCGGGGCCCTCCGCCGGCCCGGACCACCTCGACCGCCGGGGCGCGGGACTCCAGCAGCTCACCCAGCGGCACCCGGAGCGCGGCGGCCAGCGCCCACAGTGTGCTCAGCGTCGGGTTGCCATGGCCCTGCTCGATCCCGTGCAGCGTCGTCTTGCTCATCGCGGCGGCCTTGGCCAGCTCGGCGAGCGACAAACCGGCCACCGCGCGGAGCCGCTGGATGTTCCGGCCGACCACTTGCGTTCCCTCCATGCGTATCAGCATAGTGGTACGCCGTACCGTCATAGAGAACTCAGGAGCGCGCATGTCCGTGACCCGGCTACGAGACATCCCCGGCATCGGCGTCGACCGGGTCGGTGACGCCGCCGACGCCGCCGCCGACCCGGAGCTGCTCCGGCTGGAGAACCTCGACACCGACCTGCGCCCGCCGGCCAGCGCGCTCGCGGCCACCCATGCCGCCGTCGACGACGATGCCGCCAACAGCTACCTGCCGTTCCCGGGCCACCACGGGCTGCGCCGGGCCGCCGCCGGGCACGTCGGCCGGTTCGCGGGGCGCCGCTACGACCCGGACACCGAGTGTGTCAGCGTCGCCGGCGGGCTCAACGGCATTTTGAACACCCTGCTGGCCACGGTCGAGCCTGGCCACGAGGTGGTGCTCTGCGACCCGATCTACGCGGGGCTGGTGAACCGGGTGTTGCTGGCCGGCGGGGTGCCCCGGTTCGTGCCGGCGACCGCGAGCGCGCTCGGCTGGACGGTCGACCCCGACGTGCTCGCCGCCTCGGTCGGCCCCCGTACTGCGGCAGTGCTGATGATGGGGCCGGCCATGCCCACCGGACTCGTACTCGGCGCCGAGCACTGGGCGGCGCTCGCGGGGGCGCTGGAGCGGCACGACGCGTGGCTGGTCTACGACGCGGCGATGGAGCGGATCCGGTTCGACGGTTCGCCACCCAGCCACCCGGCAGCACACCCCGGGCTGGCCGAGCGGACAATCACGGTCGGCTCCGCGTCCAAGGAGCTGCGGTTGATCGGCTGGCGGGTCGGCTGGGTGGTCGGCCCCGCGCCGATCCTGGCCGACATCCGACTGGTCGGCCTGACCAACGTGGTGTGCCAGGTCGGCATCGCGCAGGCCGGGGTGGCTGCCGCGCTCACCGCGCCCGACGCCGACCGCGACGTCGCCGAGGCCACCGCGGTCTGGGGCCGGCGCTGCGACACCGTGCTGACCGAGCTCGCCGGCTACCCGGTCGTGCCGCCGAACGGGGGCTGGTCGCTGCTGATCGACACCCGCCCACTCGGGCTCGCGCCGGCGGCCGTCTCGGAGCGCCTGTTGCGCCTCGGCAAGGTCGCCGCCACCCCGATGGACGGCTGGGGCCCCGCCGGCGAGCACTACCTGCGCCTCGTGTTCGCCAACGAACCGGTGGAGCGCCTCACCGACCT
>DATAYB010000481.1:0-2731 GCA_036272795.1 Pseudonocardia sp. | reverse complement strand
CGAGGCGCTGGAGCTGTGGGAGCAGGACATGGTCCGGCGCGGCTCGGCAGACCTGCTCGGTCCGTCCACCAGGCGGGCCATCGAGCGGCTGCGGGCCGGTGAGTCGCCGGAGCAGTCCGGGCGGGACGGCACCACGAACGGCGCCGCGATGCGCATCGCGCCGGTCGGCATCGCCGTGCCGGCCAGCGAGCCGGCCGCCCTGCTCGACCTGGTGGTGCAGGCCAGCCGGGTCACCCACAACACCGGGCTCGGCCTCGGGGCCGCCGCCGCGGTGGCCGCTGCCGTGTCGGCCGGGGTGGGCGGCGCCGACCTGCCCGACGCCCTCGACGTGGCGGAACGGGCGGCCGAGGTCGGCGGGCGGCTGGGGCACTGGGCCGCCGGTGGCTCCATGGCGCCGCGGATCCGGTGGGCGCGCGGCTGGGTCCGGGGCATGTCGCGGCTCGAGCTGGCCGACGCGGTGGCCGACGTGATCGGTACCTCGGTGGCCTCCCAGGAGTCGGTGGTCGCGGCGTTCGCGCTGGCCGAGGGGCTCGGCGACGACCCGGGGGAGGCCCTGCGCACCGCTGCCGGGCTGGGCGGCGACACCGACACCGTGGCGGCCATCTGCGGCGCCGTACTGGGTGCCCGGCACGGGGTCAGCGGGCTGCCCGCCGACCTCGTCGACCAGGTGTGCACCGTCAACCAGCTCGACCTCGTGCCCGTCGTCGACGGGCTGCTCAAGCTCCGGACCATGCAGCACAGCGGAGGACGCCATGGCCACCAGCACTGACTCGGGAGTCGCCGGCCGGGCCGCCGGCGCGCTGGAGACCCGGGGCATCGAACCCGTGCCGGCGGCGGAGCGCACCGGGCGGCCCGGCCAGCTGTTCTGGGTGTGGTTCGCGGCGAACATCAGCATCCTGGGGTTGCCGCTGGGGGCCACCCTGGTCGCGGTGCAGGGGCTGACCGTGTGGCAGGCGGTGGTGGTCGCGGCGGTCGGCTCGGTCGGGTCGTTCGCCATCGTGGGGGCGGTGTCGATCGCGGGCCGGCGCGGCGGGGCACCGGGGCTGACGCTGTCCCGGGCGGTGTTCGGTGCGCGCGGCAACATCGGCCCGACGGCGGTGTCCCTGATCTCCCGGCTCGGCTGGGAGACGGTGAACACCACCACAGCGGCGTTCGCGCTGCTCTCGCTGGCCACGATCCTGTTCGGCACCACCCCGCAGGCCAAGGCCCACCCCTTGCTGACGGTGCTGTGCATCGCGGTGTTCGAGCTGTGCACGGTGGCGGTGTCCGGGCTGGGGCACGCCGTGCTGGTGGCCGTGCAGCGGTGGGCGACCTGGGTGTTCGGTGCTCTGAACCTGATCGTCGGCGGGTTCCTGGTGGCCACGATCTCCTGGTCCTCGGTGGCGGCCGCGCACCCGGCCCCGGTCGGCGCCATGATCGCCGGCGTCGGCGTGATCGCCGCGGGCACCGGGATCGGCTGGGCCAACGCGTCCGCCGACATCGCCCGCTACCAGGCGCCGTCGGTGCGGGCCGGCTCGCTGGTGCTGTCCGCGGCGGCCGGCGCCGGCATCCCGCTGGTGCTGCTGATCTCGCTGGGCAGCATGCTCGCCGCAGGCGACCCCACGCTGGCCGCCGCCGGTGACCCGGTCGCCGCGATCCGCGCGATGCTGCCCGGCTGGATGGCGGTGCCGTACCTGGTCGCGGCGTTCGGCGGGCTGCTGCTGTCCAACCATCTGTCGGTCTACTCGGCCGGGCTGACCACGCTGACGCTGGGCATCCGGATCCGCCGGGTCTACGCGGTCGTCGTGGACGTCGTGGTCACTTTCGTCGGCTCGATCTACTTCATCCTCGTCGCGGACGGCTTCTACACCCCGTTCATCGCGTTCATCAGCTTGCTCGCGGTGCCGATCACGGCGTGGGTCGGCGTGTTCAGCTGCGACATGCTGCGCCACCGCGACTACGACCCGGTCGCGCTGATGGACACCGGGCGCGGCAGCGGCTACTGGTACTCCGCCGGGATGCGGCCGGCGGCGGTGGTGTCCTGGGCGGTGGCGATCGTGGTCGGCTACCTGTTCACCATGGCCGGCCCGTCCGACGCCGCGTGGTTCACCGGTCCGCTGGCGGGCTCGTGGCTCGGGCAGAACGGGCTCGGCTGGGTGGTCACGTTCGTGATCGCGGCAGGTGGGTACGCGCTGCTGGGTGGGACCCGGCTCGGGGCGCGGCGGTGAGTGGCGGCGCGGTGGGTGGGGGCGCAGTGGTGAAACCGGGCCGGGTGGACGGGCGGCTGGTGCACACCGGGCAGGTGGTGCTCGACCTGGTACTGCGGGTGCCGGCGCTACCCCCGGTCGGCGGGGACGTGTTCGCCCGGGAGAGCAGCCTGGTGCCCGGTGGCGGGTTCAACGTGATGGCCGCCGCCGCGCGTGCCGGTGCTGCCGTGGTCTACGCAGGCGGGCACGGCGACGGCCAGCTCGGGGACTCGGTGCGCGCCGCGCTGGCCGCCGAAGGCATCGCGGTCGCGCTGGCGCCCTCGGTCGGCGTGGACACCGGGGTGTCCGTCGCCATGGTGGACGACTCCGGCGAGCGCACCTTCGTCACCGCCGCCGGCGCGGAGTCGGCCCTGCACCCCGGTGACCTCACCGCCGTCCCGATCACCGCAGCCGACATCGTCTACGTCAGCGGCTACAGCCTGGTGGCCGAGGGCAAACGGGATGCCCTGCTCGCGTGGCTGGACGGGCTGCGCGGTGGCGTCGGG
>DATAYB010000480.1:0-2733 GCA_036272795.1 Pseudonocardia sp. | reverse complement strand
CCCGGTGGCGGTGGCTGGTCGAGCTGCACGCTGCTGGCCGAGGCCGACGGGGTGCCGATCGTGCTGCGGCTGGCGCCGGTCGGGCGCGGCATGTTCGGAGAGCACGACCTGTCCGTACAGGTCAACTGCCTGCGGCACGTCCGGGCACACGGCCTGCCCGCCCCCGCCGTGCTGGCCACCGACCTCGCCGGCGAGCGCCTCGGCCGGCCCGGGTACGCGATGGAGCGGGTGCCAGGTCGCGTGCCATCGGACGACGATCCGCCGTTCACCAAGGCCGGCTTCCTGTTCGACGCCGGCGCCGAGGCCCAGCGGCGGTTCAGCGCCGACCTGGTCGACCGGCTGGCCGACGTGCACGGGCTGCCGCCGTTGGACGGCCTGCCGATCGGCCCCACGGCGGCGGACCACCTGACCTGGTGCCAGCGCCAACGCGGGGAGCGGGACACCGTCGAGTCCCGGCCCACCCGGCAGCGCCGCCGAGGTGGGCGCCAACGCGGCGAGCGACAACGTGGCGGACCGCGCAGCGACGGGCTGACACGCCGTGAGCGGCAGGCCGACGCGCGCCAGGACGGTGCGGCGCCGCCCGCCCGGGGCACGGACGACGATCCGCTGTGGCGCGCGCACCGGCTGCTCGCCAGGCAGCTGCCGCGCGAGCAGGGGCCGCCCGCGCTGCTGTGGGGCGACGCGCGGCCGGCGAACACCGTGGTCGACGACGAGTTCGCCGTCGCCGGGCTGCTGGACTGGGAGCTGGCCGGGACCGGAGCGCCGGAGTTCGACGTCAGCTGGCTCAACGAGATGAACCGGTTACGGGCCGGCACCGACCCGCCGCTGCCCGGTTTCCTCACCGAGGACGAGGTCTGGGAACGTTGGAGCGACCGCACCGGCCGCCGGCCCCGCGCCAGGCCGTGGTTCCGGCTCTACTCGGCCTACCGGGTCGCCGTGCTGCTGGAGCTGCACCTGGACGAGCGGGTCCGGCGGGGCGCCCTGCCCGCCGCGCACCCGGTGCGCACCGACAACCGCGCCACCCGCCGCCTCACCGAACTGCTGGCACGCCACTGACTACTCGCGCGTCACCGACTACTGGCGCGCGACTGCCTACTGGCGCGCCACTGACCTGCGTCGACGCGGCCGCGACCGGGGCCGGCGGGCTCCGGCAGCGCCACCACGGGCACGGCCAGCGCCGATTGCGGCACAACGTCGGACACCGTGATCACCGGCTCGACGGAGGACTGCCAGGCGCGGCAGCGATCCTCGGCGGACCGGTACGCGTGCACCAGCAGCAGCCGCCGGATCTGGTCCTCGGTCGCGTAGCGCAGGGCCAAGGCCCGCTCCGCCTCGGCCAACTCCCTGGTCACCTCGGGATCGCGGCCGACCCGCTCCGGCTCCGGCCCGACCCGCCCGGTGCCCCGGTACGGGCTGCCGGGCGGCAGCCCGCCACTGATCCGACCGTACGAGCCCAGCACGAGCAGCAGCAGCCCGACCACCACGCTGAACACGATGTTCGGCAGCCGGAACGCGAGCAGGTTCAGCGACGTGTTCAGCACCAACATGTTCGCCATCCCGGAGAGCAGGAAGGCCACGCCGAGCACGATCGCCGCGGTCGACGCCGTCGGGCCGCTGCGGGTCGCCGACCCGACCAGCAACACCCCGACGACCAGCGAGATCACCGACAGGAGCCCGTTCGAGGAAAGCCCGAGCACCCACGTGCCGGTGGTGCCGAGCCAGGCCAGGCCCTCGGTGAGGCCCAGCGCCGCGAACAAGATCAGAAACGCCCCGACAGCGGCCGCGCCGAGCCGGTGCAGGCGGTGCACCGGGTGTGGTCCGGGTCGGGGATGCAGGATGCCCATGGCGGCCAATATCGGCCCTGACCAGGTAAAACCCATCCCCCCGCCGGGTGGGCCCCCGGGTGGCGGCGCACTCCCCCACGAGTCCCCCGCCGCCGGCTCAGTCCGTCGCCGCGCACGGCCCCCCGGCGACGGGACCCACCGGCCGGACCGGCACCACGACCGCCGCCGGCCGGTCCCGGTACACCATCCACGGCAGGAAGAACTGGGTCAGCGGGCCGATCGCCGCCGCGTAGAGCACGGTGCCGACGCCGACCGTGCCGCCCAGCAGCCAGCCGACCGAGAGCACGGTCAGCTCGATCCCCGTGCGTGCCCAGCGCACCGACCAGCCCGTCCTGGCGTGCAGGCCGGTCATCAGGCCGTCCCGGGGGCCGGGGCCGAGCCGGCTGCCGACGTAGCACGCGGTGGCCACCCCGTTGAGCAGCACGCCGCCGACCATCAGCGCGATCCGCCACGGCAGCGCGGTCGCCGCCGGGATCAGCCCCAGCGCGGCGTCGACCGAGAACGCGATCACGATCACGTTGGCCACCGTGCCCACCCCCGGGCGCTGCCGCAGCGGGATCCAGATCAGCAGCACGATGACCCCGGTGAGTGCGGTGACCGCGCCGAAGCTCCAGCCCAGCCGGGGTGCCAGGCCCTGGTGCAGCACGTCCCACGGGTTCAGCCCGAGCCCCGACCGCACCTGCGCCGCCATGCTGGTGCCGTAGAGCACGAGGCCGACGAGCAGCTGGGCGAGGCGGGTGACCGGCCGGCGCCGGAGGCTGACCGGCGAGAGGTCCAGTTTGCGGGAGGTAAGCACAACTCCCGTTTGTAAGCGGCGCGAAAGATCCAGTCGAGGGCCAATCCGAGGCCGTTGGACTGCTCGCCCGGTCTGACGGAATCGACGACTCAC
>DATAYB010000479.1:0-2128 GCA_036272795.1 Pseudonocardia sp. | reverse complement strand
ATGAGCTGCGTGATCGCGGCTGTCAGAGGTCCATGTGGAGGAAGTTAGCCGGGCCCGCGCCGGCGCGCGACCGGTTTTCTCCGGGCACCGACAGGGCGCTACCCGAGCAGGCGGGCGGGGACGGCGGTCTCGACGGCATGGCCAGCCGCGTCCCGGTGGACCGCGTACAGGTGCGTGCCGGGCGTCCGGGCCACCGACTCGACCAGCTCGCCGTCCTGGAACAGCGCAGCGGCGCCGTCGTCCAGCGCCCAGCCCGCCGGCAAGGTGCCGGCGGCGATCTCCCTCTCGTAGGTGGGGCGGCGGGAGGGTTCGGTGTTGTAGTGCGGGCAGCCGCTGCCGCCGATCAGGCCGAGGCCGTCGGTGAGCCGCCGGACCGGCCCGAACGAGTCAGTCAGCGACGACTCGAACCAGCAGATCATGCCGGCGCTGATGCCGCAGAGCAGCACGCCGGCGCGGTAGGCCTCGACGAGTGCCTCGTCGACGCCGTGCACGCGCCAGACGGCGAGCATGTTCGCGGTGTTGCCGCCGCCGACGTAGATCACGTCCTGGGCGCGCAGCGTGACCCCGGGGTCGGACCCGTCCCGGTCGAACAGCCGCAGCACCGAGGTGCGGCAGCGCGCGTCCAGCCTGGTGTGGAAGCGCTCGATGTAGGTCTCGGAGTCGCCGGTCGCGGTCGGTACGAAGCACACGCTCGGCGTGGACCGCCCGGTCAGCCCGAACACGTACTCGTCGAGGAGCATGTCCGGGTCCATCGAGAACCCACCACCGACCAGCACGATGCGCGACATCATGATCCCTTCGACTGCTCGGGGTGACCCTACGGTCGTGTCGGTGTCATCGGCTACGGTCCGAACTCGTGCGGTGGACAACACGATGAGCGAGCTGGCGAGTTCCCTGTCGGGCTGGGCGCCCGCTCCGCTGGAGTGGTCGGATCAGGTGGGCGGCTGGGCGGTGGAGGCTTTCGCGGCGCTGCTCGACCAGCCGAGTCCGCTGGCCGGCGCGGCCTCGAGCGGTGCCGTGCTGCCGCCGATGTGGCACTGGTTCGGTTTCCTCGCGCACCCGGCGCAGGCCGAGCTGGGCGCCGACGGGCACCCGGCCGAGGGCCACTTCCTGCCGCCGATCCCGCACCGGAGGCGGATGTTCGCGGGCGCCCGGTGGCGCCAGGAGCGGCCGCTGCCGGTGGACGAGCCGATCACGTGCCGGTCGGCGGTGACGTCCGTCGAGGTCAAGACGGGGCGCAGCGGCGAGATGGCGTTCGTGACCGTGCGGAACGAGTTCTCCACCGGCGGCGAGCTGGCCGTGCTCGAGGAGCAGGACATCGTCTACCGCAGCCAGCCTGACCCGCCCTCGGGTGCCGCGCCGGTCGCCGCTCCCGCCGCCGCGCCGCCCCCTGCCGCCGCTCCCGAGCAGCCGGCGGCCGAGCACGAGCTGGTGCTGCGGCCGGACGAGGCGCTGCTGTTCCGGTTCAGCGCGCTGACCTACAACGCGCACCGGATCCACTACGACCACCCGTACGCGACCGGTATCGAGGGCTACCCGGGCCTCGTGGTGCACGGCCCCCTGCTCGCGCTGCTGGCGTTGGAGCTGCCCCGGCGGCATAGGCCGGAGTCGCCGGTGACGGAGTTCCGCTACCGGCTGCGCCGCCCGGCGTTCGCGGGTACTCCGCTGCGGGCCTGGTCGGAGCCGGCCGGGCCGGACGGCTGGGTGGAGCTGGCCACCGGGTCACAGGACGGTCCGCCGTCGCTGACCGGTTCGGCCCGGCTCGGCGCGGCGGGGGAGGGCTGACATGCGCATCGCCACGTGGAACGTGAACTCGGTCCGGTCCCGGCTGCCGAGGCTGCTGCCCTGGCTCGACCAGCGCCAGCCGGACGTCGTGTGCCTGCAGGAGACGAAGTTGGACGACGACGCGTTCCACGAGCTGCTGGACAAGGAGTTCGCCGACCGCGGCTACCAGGTGGCCCACCACGGTGAGGGCCGGTGGAACGGGGTCGCGCTGGCGTCCCGGGTCGGGCTGGACGACGTGGTCCGGGGGCTGGTCGACGAGCCGGGCTTCCCCGAACCGGAGGCCCGCGCGGTGACGGCGACCTGCGCCGGCCTGCGGGTCACGTCGGTGTACGTGCCGAACGGG
>DATAYB010000478.1:0-15002 GCA_036272795.1 Pseudonocardia sp. | reverse complement strand
CAGCGGCTCCAACGCCTGCCCGTGCAGCGAGGTCGGGAACACACTTTCCGCGACCGCGACCATTCGACGTGCCTCACCTGGGGTGCAGCGCAGCAGGTCGGCCACTGCCGGGGCGGGGCGGACTTTCTGTTCGGCGAACTCCCCTTCGTTCTCGAGCCGGGCGATGCCGTGCAGCACCTCGTACTGGGCTTGCCGGATCACGAACTGCCAGAACGCGACCGTGTCGAACAAGTCCTGACCAGTGGTCGAGCCGGACGTCGTCCGCAGCGACGCCATGGCCGTGTTCACGGCTTGGCGCGCGGTGGCGATCCGACTTTCCGACATACCCACATTGTGCCAACCGGCACCGACAATTTCCGGGCCTCGAACCGTCCTGAGCGACGAAGAAAAAGTTGATTATGTGGGCACGTCGTGTGCCGTACCCGACTGTAGGTGCCGGTTCAGACGAAAGGTGAGACTCTCGCACATGCTCCACTGGCCCTGGTCCCGTCCAAGACTCTTTTCAAAAATGACCAGCCGCCCTCAGGCGACCAAGTTATTCGAGCCGTCGGGACGCCGCAGGCTCCCGGCGGAGCACGAGACGGCGGCCACCCCAACGACGTGAGCCTCGCCCAACCGCGAAAGGCCAGCAGCAACGACGCCCGCCCCCTCGCTACAACCCGCGCGACCAGGTCTGGCCGATGACGCCGCTGCCGAACTCGTTCGTCGGGGTCTCCTCCTCCAGCACGAAGCCGGCGCGCTGGTAGATCCGCCGCGCGGCGGCCAGCCCGGACGTCGTCCAGAGCGTGATCCGCCGGTAGTCGGCCCGCCCGGCGAACCGTACGCACTCGGCGACCAGCCGCTCGCCGACCCCGAGTCCCCGCGCCGACGGCTCCACCAGCAGCAGCCGCAGCTTCGCCGTGTCGGGATCGGCCGCCATGCACGCGATCGAGCCGACCGGTCGGCCGTCCACCTCGGCGATCCACACCGCCTCCCTGACCGGGTCGTGTGCGGCGGCGTAGTCGGCCACGATCCGCGCCACCATCGCCTCGAACCGAGGGTCACCGCCGTACTCGCCGACGTACAGCGCGCCGTGCCGGGACACGATCCAGCCCAGGTCGCCCGGCCCCGGCGGGCGCAGCACCACACTGCGCGGCGCGGGGGAGCCGCCGAGCGCGCGCCGGATCGAGCCCATCGCCTCGGTGAGCATGCCGCGCTGGTCGGCCGACAGTGGCTCGAGCAGCTGTCGCACGTCGTTGACCTGGCGCTCGTCGAGGTCGGCGTACGTGGCCCGGCCGGCGTCGGTCAGCGTGATGAGCTGGCGTCGTGCGTCAGCCGGGTGGGCCCGCCGGGAGACCAGCCCGGCCGACTCGAACCGGGCCAGGATCCGGCTCAGGTAGCCCGCGTCCAGGTCGAGCAGCCGGCGCAGCTCGGCGCCCTCGAACCCACCGGCCCCCGACCCGTGGTGTGCCAGCTCGTAGAGCACCCGTGCCTCGGCCAGCGAGAACGGCGAGCCGGCCAGGTGGTCGCCCAGCACCCCGATGGACCGCGTGTAGAAGCGGTTGAACGCCCTGACCTGGGCCACCTGGGCCGGGTCGGGCCCGGTGGGCTCGGAGTTCTCCGACCGCGAACCGGCCAAGGGGGGCGTGCTGGTGGGCGACGACATCGGCGCTCCTTCAGAATCTGTGACGGTGTCAAAGAGTTTACTGACGGTGTCAACGATTAAATAAGGGGTGGATTCTCAGGACGCCGGGAACCGACCCGCTCCGGCCGACGACTATCGCGGTGATGTCCGAGACAACTTTGACCCTGGTGCAGTTCCTCCGTGACGGCCTGGACCCGGTTCCCGAGCTGGCTCGGCTGCGGGCCGAGCAGCCGGTCAGCCCGCTGATCATCCCGAACGGTCCGACGGCCTGGCTGGTCACCAGCTTCCGGGACGTGCGCGCCGTGCTGGGTGACACCGACACCTTCAGCAACGATCTCGCGAACCTGTTCGCGGGCGACGGGTCGGCAGAGGACCGCGACCCCGGCGGCCTCGGCATGGCCGACCCGCCGAAGCACACCCGGCTGCGCAAGATGCTGATCGGTGAGTTCACCGCGAAGCGGCTGCGTGAGCTGGAGCCCCGGATCACCGCGGTGGTCGACGAGTGCCTCGACGAGACCGAGGCGGCCCGCGCCGGCGCCGACCCGGACGACCCGGTCGATCTGGTCCGCACCTTCGCCCACCCGATCCCGTCGCTGGTGATCTGCGAGCTGCTCGGCGTGCCGGCCGACGAGCGCGGCGACTTCCAGCGGATCAGCAACAACCGCTTCGACGTGCTCTCCGGCGCGCCGGCCGGCGGGCTGGACGCGATGCGCGAGGCGGTCGAGTTCCTCGGCGGGCTGGTCTCGAGGCAGCGCGCCGAGCCGGGGGACGGGTTGCTCGGTCGGCTGATCCGGGAGCACGGCGACGACCTGACCGACCGCGAGCTGGCCGGGTTGGCCGACGGGCTGCTCACCGGCGGCCACGACACCACCGCGAGCATGCTGGCGCTCGGCACCGTGCACATCCTCGGCAACCCGGACCACCGGGCCGCCGCGCTGGACCCGGACCGCATCGGGGGCCTGGTCGACGAGCTGCTGCGCTACATCTCCGTGGTCCAGGTGGCGTTCCCGCGCTGGGCGCGCCGTGACACGGAGATCGGCGGCCAGCGGGTCGGCACCGGTGACATGGTCATCTGCTCGCTGTCCGGCGCGAACCGGGACGCCGAGCTCGGCGCGGACATCGAGCAGGTGGACCCGGACCGGGACACCAAGCCCCACCTGGCGTTCGGCTACGGCATCCACCACTGCGTCGGTGCCCAGCTGGCGCGGCGTGAGATGGCCATCGCCTACCCCGCGCTGCTGCGCAGGTTCCCGACGCTGCGGCTCGCCACGCCCCCGGACGAGCTGGCCTACCGGCCGTTCTCGATCGTCTACGGGGTCGGCGCGCTGCCGGTGACCTGGTAGCTCGGCCGGTGACGGGCGTCCGGCTGGCAGGATGCCGACGTGCATTGGGATGAGATGGCCGGTGACCCGGCCCTGCTCGAGTTCTGGACGCAGCGGCGGGTGTGCGCCCTGACCACGGTGCGCCCGGACGGCCGGCCGCACACCGTGGCCGTCGGCGCCACCCTGGACCCGGCGGCCGGCGTGGTCCGGGTGATCGCGCACGGGGCGTCGGTCAAGGTGGCGAACGTGCGGGCGGCCGGGACGGCGGGTGGACCGGTGTCGGTGTGCCAGGTCGACGGCGGCCGGTGGTCCACCGTGGAGGGAACCGCGCGCGTGCGGGACGAGCCGGAGCGGGTGGCCGAGGCGGAACGGCGGTACGCGCTGCGCTACCGCGAGCCACGGCCGAACCCGGAGCGCGTGGCCATCGAGATCACCGTGCGCACGGTAGTGGGCCGGCTGTGAACAGCGGCGCCGAGCCTATCGCCGATCTCACGGCCGCCGATCTCACCGCCGCCCCGAGCCGGCTGGGGCTCGGGCTGGCCGCCGTGGCGCGCCCGGCCTACATCACCTCGGGGCGCACCGCGGACCTCGGCGCCGACCGGGGCGTGGCCGCGCTGCGCTCGCACACCTGGTCCATCCTGGACGGCGCCTACTCGGCCGGCGTGCGCTACCTCGACGTGGCTCGCTCCTACGGCCGCGCCGAGGACTTCCTGGCCGGTTGGCTGGCCGTGCACCCCGAGGTGGACGACGTCGAGATCGGCTCCAAGTGGGGCTACCGGTACGTCGGCGGCTGGCGGCTGGACGCCGAGGTGCACGAGATCAAGGACCACTCGCTGGCGGCGTACCGGGAGCAGATCGCCGAGACCAGGGCACTGCTCGGGGACCGGCTCGACGTCTACCACGTGCACTCGGCGACCCTGGACAGCGGCGCGCTCGACAACGCGGAGTTGCACCGCGCGCTCGGGGAGCTGCGTGACAGCGGGGTGCGGGTCGGCATCTCCACGTCCGGGCCGGCGCAGGCCGAGGCGGTCCGAGGGGCGCTCGAGATCACGGTGGGTGGCGCCTCGCTGTTCACCTCGATCCAGTCCACCTGGAACCTGCTCGAGACGTCCGTGGCTCCCGCGCTCGCGGAGGCGGCTGCCTCGGGCGCCCGGGTGATCGTCAAGGAGCCGGTCGCGAACGGTCGGCTGGCCCCGGGCGGCCAGGACTCCAGCGCGGGCGCGGCACACGCGGTCCGGCTCGCCGCCCGCCTCGGCATACCGGTCGACCAGCTTGCCATCGCCGCCGCGCTGGCCCAGCCGTGGGCGTGGCGGGTGCTCTCCGGCGCCGTCAACCCCCTGCAGGTGGCCAGCAACGTGGCCGCCGAGACCGTCACCCTGCCCGACGACGTGACCGAGGAGCTCGCCGAGCTCGTCGAGCCCGCCGGCAAGTACTGGGCGACCCGCTCAGCCAGGGCGTGGCGGTAGCCGGAGCCGGGCGTGACACCCCGGGGCCGGGCGGCGGTGGCCCCGGGACCGGACGGCGGCTCGTTCCGCCCCGGCAGGGCAGCGGTAGCCTCACAAGATCCGTAGGTCGGGGGACACGGGGGTGGTGTGGTGACGGCAGCGACCGAGGACGTCGACTCGACGAGCGCGGCAAAGCGGAACGTCGCCTTCGCCACGATCGCGCTCGGCATGCTGCTCGCCGCGCTGGACCAGACCATCGTGGCGACCGCGCTGCCGACGATCGTCGCCGACCTCGGCGGCGGCGGCCACATGTCGTGGGTCGTCACCGCGTACCTGCTCACCGAGACGATCGCGACGGTGCTCGCCGGCAAGTTCGGAGACCAGCTCGGCCGCAAGCTGGTGTTCCAGGTCAGCTGCGCGGTGTTCGTGATCGGCTCGTTCTTCTGCGGCTTCGCGGACAGCATGACCTGGCTGATCGTGATGCGCGCGGTGCAGGGCATCGGCGCCGGTGGCCTCACCGTGACCGCCACCGCGCTGATCGCCGACATCATCCCGCTCCGTGAACGGGGCAAGTACCAGGGCATGATCGGCGCGGTCTTCGGTGTCACCACCGTCGTCGGGCCGCTGCTCGGCGGGTTCTTCACCGACAACCTGTCCTGGCGGTGGGCGTTCTACGTCAACGTGCCGATCGCCGTGGTGGTCATCGCGATCGCGTTCCGCACGCTGCCCTCGGTGCGCACCGCCGCCCGGCCGGTGATCGACTACCTCGGCATCGTGGTCGTCTCGCTCGGCGCCACCGGGCTCACGCTGGCCACGAGCTGGGGCGGCACCACGTACCCGTGGGGCTCCTCGGTGATCATCGGGCTGTTCGTGGCGTCGGTGGCGGCGCTCGTGCTGTTCGTGTTCGTGGAACGGCGGGCTGTTGACCCGATGCTGCCCATGCGGCTGTTCCGAAACCCGGTGTTCGCGCTGACCACGGTGATCAGCTTCGTGGTCGGCTTCGCGATGCTCGGCGCGCTGACCTTCCTGCCTACGTTCCTGCAGTACGTGCAAGGCGTCGACGCCACGACGTCCGGCATCCGCACGCTGCCCATGGTGGTCGGCCTGCTCGTCACCTCGATCCTGGCGGGCAACGCGGTCAGCCGCACGGGCGTGTACAAGCCGTTCCCGATCGTCGGCGGCGGGGTGATGGCGCTGGGCATGTTCCTGCTCTCGACCATGGACGCGCACACGTCGGTGCTGGTCACCTCGCTGTTCCTGCTGGTGCTCGGTGCCGGTATCGGGCTCTGCATGCAGGTGCTCACGCTGATCGTGCAGAACACCGCCGACTACCGCGACCTCGGCGTGGCCACCTCTGGTGTGACGTTCTTCCGGACGATGGGCAGCTCGTTCGGCGCCTCGGTGTTCGGCACGATCTACGCCAACCGCCTCGCCGCGAACCTGTCGGTGGCGCTGGCCGCCACACCCGGCGTCAACCCGGCGTCGCTGAACAGCCCCGCCGGCGTACGGTCCCTGCCCGCCGCGCAGGCCGCCCCGGTGATCGACGCCTACGCCGAGACCGTGCAGACCCTGTTCCGGGCCGGCATCCCGATCGCGCTGGTCGCGCTGGTACTCGGGCTGTTCCTCAAGCAGGTGCCGCTGCGGGGGATCAGTCGCGCGGCGGCGAGCGACGTCGGCGGCGGGTTCGCGATGCCCGACGGCCAGACGTACCGGGAGCAGCTCGAGCTGGCCATCGCCCGCGTGTTCCGGCGCGACGGTTACGCCTCGGCCCCCGGCATCCTGGCCACCGCCCGCAGCACACTCGACCTCGCCGAGATGTGGTGCGTCAACCAGGTGCACGTGCGCATCCAGGTCACCGGCGAGGCACGGCTGAGCACGATCGCCGAGCAGGTCCACGTGCCCGCCCCGGTGCTCTGGCCGGCGTTCGCGCGCACGATCTCGGCCGGCTTCCTCGGCTCCGACGGCGAGCGCATGTGGCTCACGCCGGCCGGTGAGCGCGAGATCCAGAAGGTCACCGAGAGCCTGCTCGCCTGGCTGACCTCGCAGCTGGCCGGCTTCGCGGCGGACGGCTCACCCAGCCACGGCGAGCTGGTCGCGGCGATGCACCGGCTGGCCCGCCGCTTCCTCGTCGAGGACACCTACGACGGCCACCACCGAGTCCACGAACCGGCTGCCCTCCCCGCGAGTCGCTAGATTCTGTAGCGCGAGTCGCTGGATTCCGCGGGCCGTGTCGCTGGATTTCGTGGCACAGGCTGCCGCGAGTCGAGGTTTCCGTCACGGCGAGTCGGGGATTCCGTCAGCGGCAGACACGAACCCGTGCCCGCGGAATCCAGCGACACGGCCTGCAAAATCTAGCGACTCGCCGTAGGCGGTCAGGTGAGTTGGGCGCGCTCGAGCAGGACGCTGGGGCGGGCGGAGACGCTGAGGTCGGTCGGCTCGGCGCCGGCGCGGACGAGCAGGTCACCGACGGCCGCGATCATCGCGCCGTTGTCCGTGCACAGCCGCATCGGCGGCACCCGCAGCGTGATGCCGGCCTCGGCGCAGCGCTGCTCGGCGAGCGAGCGCACCCGGCTGTTCGCGGCCACCCCGCCGACCACCACGAGCTCCGCCACGCCCTGCTGCCGGCAGGCGAGCAGCGCCTTCGCCGTCAGCACGTCGGCCACCGCCTCCTGGAAGGACGCCGCCACGTCGGGCACGGGCACCGGCCGCCCGTCCGCCTCGCAGCGCTCCACCCAGCGGGCCACCGCCGTCTTCAGCCCGGAGAAGGAGAACCCAAGCTCCGGGTCGCGCGGGCCGGTCAGCGGGCGGGGGAAGGCGATGGCCGCCGGGTCGCCCTCGCGGGCGGCCTTGTCGATGGACGGGCCGCCGGGGTAGGGCAGCCCGAGGATGCGCGCCACCTTGTCGAACGCCTCGCCGGCAGCGTCGTCGATCGTGTCGCTCAGGTGTACGACCTCGTCGCGGGCCAGGTCACGCACGGCGAGCAGCGAGGTGTGGCCGCCGGAGACGATCAGTACCACACTGCGCGCGGGCAGGTCACCGTGCTCCAACAGGTCGGCGGCGGCGTGACCGGCCAGGTGGTGCACGCCGTAGAGCGGCACGTCCCAGGCCGCCGCGTACGCCTTCGCCGCGGCGACGCCGACGTGCAGCGCGGTGGCCAGACCGGGGCCGACCGTGACCGCGATCGCGCCGATGTCCCTCGGCTTCGCGCCGGCCTTACCCATCGCCTCGCGTACGCACGGCACCAGCGCGGACACGTGCGCGCGGGCGGCGATCTCCGGGACGACACCGCCGAACCGGACGTGCTCTTCCATCGAAGAGGCCAGCGCGTCGCCGAGCAGCACGCCATCGCGGACCAGCCCGACGCCGGTCTCGTCGCAGGAGGTCTCGATACCCAGGACGATCTTGCTGCTCACTGTCGGTGCCGCTCATCTCGTGTCCGCCTCGGCGCGGTGTGGCGCCCTCGACATGGTGTCACACCACCCGCGCGTACGGCCGGCGAAGGCCTTGCGCTGCCGGCGGGCGCTGTCGGAGGACCGGGTCGGCCTCCGCCGTGAACTGTCTGCGCGGGCACCGCGAAATTTAGCGACTCGCACTGCAGAATCTAGCGACTCGCGCTGCAAAATCTAGCGACTCGCGGGTTATTCGGTGGTGGACTCCAGGTCGGCTTCGGTGTCTAGGTACGCCTGGCGGAGGGCGGCGAGCGTGTCGGGCTCCGGGTGCTCCCAGAGGCCGCGGTCAACGGCTTCGAGCAGGCGCTCGGTGATGCCGTGCCGGGCCCACGGGTTGGACTCCTGGAGGAACTTCGCGGTCTCGGGGTCGAGCACGTACGCCTCGGTGAGCTTCTCGTACATCCAGTCGGCGACCACGCCCGTGGTGGCGTCGTAGCCGAAGAGGTAGTCCACCGTCGCGGCCAGCTCGAACGCGCCCTTGTAGCCGTGCCGGCGCATCGCGGCGATCCAGCGCGGGTTGACCACGCGCGCCCTGAACACCCGCGACGTCTCCTCGGACAGCGTGCGGGTGCGCACGGCGTCGGGGCGCGTGCTGTCCCCGATGTAGGCCTGCGGCGCCTTGCCGGTCAGCGCGCGGACCGTGGCGATCATGCCGCCGTGGTACTGGAAGTAGTCGTCGGAGTCGGCGATGTCGTGCTCGCGGGTGTCGACGTTCTTGGCGGCCACCGCGATCCGCCGGTACGCCGACTCCATGTCCGGCCGCGCCGCTCGCCCGTCCAGCCCGCGCCCGTACGCGAAGCCGCCCCAGGTGGCGTACACCTCGGCGAGGTCGGCGTCGTCACGCCAGTTGCGGCTCTCCAGCAGCGGCAGGATGCCGGCCCCGTACGCGCCGGGCTTCGAGCCGAAGATGCGGGTGGTGGCACGCCGCTCGTCGCCGTGCGCGAGCTTGTCGGCCTCGGCGTGCGCGCGGACGAAGTTCTGCTCGGCCGGCTCGTCCAGGCCGGCGACCAGCCGCACCGCGTCGTCCAGCAGGTTCACCACGTGCGGGAACGCGTCGCGGAAGAAGCCGGAGATGCGCACGGTGACGTCGATGCGCGGGCGGCCCAGCTCGTCCAGCGCGACCGGCTCGAGGCCGTTGACACGCCGCGAGGCCTCGTCCCAGGTCGGCCGCACCCCCAGCAGCGCCAGGATCTCCGCGATGTCGTCGCCTGCGGTGCGCATCGCGCTGGTGCCCCACGCGGACAGGCCGACCGAGCGCGGCCAGCCGCCGTGGTCGGCGCGGTACCGGGTCAGCAACGACTCCGCCATCGCCGAGCCGGTCTCCCAGGCCAGCCGGCTGGGTACCGCGCGCGGGTCGACGGCGTAGAAGTTGCGGCCGGTCGGGAGAACGTTGAGCAGCCCGCGCAGCGGCGAGCCGGACGGGCCGGCCGGGATGTAGCCGCCCTCCAGCGCGTGCAGCACGTTGGTGACCTCGTCGGTGGTACGGGCCAGCCGGGGCACGACCTCGGTGGCGGCGAACCGGAGTACGTCGGCCACGGCGGTGGTATCGATGTCGCTTGCGTCGGGCGGGAGGGCTGCGGTGAGCACCTGCGGGACGGCGGCTGGGTCCCATGCGTGCGCTTCCATGGCGATGACCAGGTCGCGGGCGAGCTGTTCTACGGTGTCGGTGCGGGCCATCGACTCCGAGGAGTCCTCGCGCAGGCCAAGTGCCTCGCGCAGACCGGGCAGCGCTCGCTCGCCACCCCAGAGCTGGCGGGCCCGCAGCATCGCCAGCACGAGGTTCACCCTGGCCTCGCCGGTCGGCGCCGCACCGAGGATGTGCAGGCCGTCGCGGATCTGCGCGTCCTTGATCTCACACAGCCAGCCGTCCACGTGCAGGATGAACTCGTCGAACTCGGCGTCGTGCGGGCGGTCGGTGACGCCGAGGTCGTGGTCCAGCTTGGCGGCCTGCATCAGCGTCCAGATCTGCTGCCGGATGGCGGGCAGCTTGGCCGGGTCCAGGGCGGCGATGTTGGCGTGCTCGTCGAGCAGCTGCTCCAGCCGGGCGATGTCGCCGTAGCTCTCCGCGCGGGCCATCGGCGGGATCAGGTGGTCGACGAGGGTGGCGTGCACGCGGCGCTTGGCCTGGGTGCCCTCGCCGGGGTCGTTGACGAGGAACGGGTAGACCAGCGGCAGGTCGCCGATCGCCGCATCGGGCCCGCACGCGGCGGACATGCCGGCGTTCTTGCCGGGCAGCCACTCCAGGTTGCCGTGCTTGCCGACGTGCACCACCGCGTCCGCGCCGAAGCCGCCATGCTCGGAGGGGTCGGCCAGCCAGCGGTAGGCGGCCAGGTAGTGGTGGGTGGGCGGCAGGTCGGGGTCGTGGTAGACGGCGATGGGGTTGTCGCCGAACCCGCGCGGCGGCTGCACCATCACCACGACGTTGCCGGCGCGCAGGGCGGCCAGCACGATCTCGCCGTTCCTGTCGCGTGACCGGTCCACGTACAGCTCGCCGGGCGCCGCGCCCCAGTGCCGCTCGACGCCGTCGCGCAGCTCGGCGGGCAGCGTGTCGAAGAACGCCCGGTAGCGCGCCGCGGAGATGCGCACGGGGTTGCCGGTGATCTGCTCCTCGGTCAGCCAGTCCTGGTCCTGCCCGCCCGCCGCGATCAGGGCGTGCATCAGCGCGTCGCCGTCCTGGGCGGCCAGGCCGGGCAGCGCATCGGGGCCGTCGGTGCCGTGTGCTCGACTCGCAAGCTCGTCTTCGGTGGGGCCCACGTCGTATCCCGCGTCCCGCATCGCGGCGAGCAGGGCGACCACGCTGGCGGGGGTGTCCAGGCCGACCGCGTTGCCGATCCGGGAGTGCTTGGTCGGGTACGCCGAGAGCATCAGCACGATCCGGCGCTCGGCCGGCGGGATGTGCCGCAGCCGCGCGTGCCGTACCGCGATGCCGGCGACCCGGGAGGCGCGCTCCCCGTCGGCCACGTACACGGTCAGCCCGTCGGGGTCGACCTCCTTGAACGAGAACGGCACGGTGATCAGCCGCCCGTCGAACTCCGGGATGGCGACCTGCGTGGCGGCGTCGAGCGGGGAGAGCCCGTCGTCGGACTCCGCCCAGGCTTCGCGCGAGCTGGTCAGGCACAGGCCCTGCAGGATCGGCACGTCCAGGGCGGCCAGCGCGCCCACGTCCCAGGCGCCGTCGTCGCCGCCCGCGGACACGGTGGCCGGGGTGGCCCCGCCGGCCGCCAGCACCGTCACCACCAGCGCGTCGACCTGGCGCAGCTCGGCGAGCAGCTCGGCCGGCGCGGTGCGCAGCGAGGCACAGAACACCGGCAGCGGCCGCCCGCCCTTCGCCTCGATCGCGCCGCACAGGGCATCCACGAACCCGGTGTTGCCGGCGAGCTGGTGGGCGCGGTAGTAGAGCACGCCGACGACCGGGGCGTCGTCCGGAAGCGCCTCGGCGGCGGGCCGCTCCAGCGTGCCCCACACCGGCGTCGCGGTGGGCGGCGCGAAGCCGAACCCGGTTAGCAGCACGGTGTCGGAGAGGAAGCGGTACAGCTCGCCGAGGTTGCCCGGGCCGCCCTGCGCCAGGTAGCTGTGGGCTTGCGCACAGACCCCACCGGGCACCGTCGAGCACTCCATCAGCTCGGCGTCCGGCGCCTGCTCACCGCCGACCACCACCACCGGCCGAGGCCCGGCCAGCAGCGCGTCCAGGCCGTCCTCCCAGGCCCGCCGCCCCCCGAGCAGCCGCACCACGACCAGGTCCACGCCCTCGACCAGCGCCGGAAGGTCCTCGGTGCTCAGCCGTGCCGGGTTGCCGAGTCGGTAGTCGCCGTCGCTGGTACGGGCGCTGAGCAGGTCGGTGTCGGACGTGGACAGCAGCAGGATCACAGGTGAGCCCTCCGGGCCGGCGGATGCGCAGGCGGCCCAGGCAGTGCACCGGCAGGTGCCCGCGGGCCAGTGCGGTCACTGTATGGCACCGAGGCCACCCTGGCCCGGCGTCTACGATCGACCGGTGGCCCTGTCCCTCGTCACACCGCGTACCGACCGCAACGAAGCAGCCTCGGGCACCCCGATGCAGCGCCGAGGCGGCGCGGACCGCTGCCCTGGGACCGTCGCGGTGCATCGGGCCCAGGACGGCGGGCTGGCCCGGGTCCGGGTCCCCGGCGGGGCTCTGACCAGGGACGCACTGGTTGCGCTCGCCGGCCTGGCCGCCGAGCTCGGCAACGGTCGGCTCGAGCTGACCGCCCGTGGCAACCTGCAGCTGCGCGGGCTCGCCACCGGCGCCGAGGTGGAGCTGTCCACCCGGCTGGCCGGTCAGGGGCTGCTGCCCTCGGTGCCCCACGACCGGGCGCGCAACGTGCTGGCCTCGCCGCTGTCCGGCCGCGACGGGGTGGGCGCGCTGGACGTCCGCCCACTGGTCGCCGAGCTCGACCGCAGGCTCTGCGCCGACCCCGAGCTCGCCGAGCTGCCCGGCCGCTTCCTGTTCGCGCTGGACGACGGCCGTGGCGACGTGGCCGGCCAGCGCGCCGACGTGGCCGCACTCGCGCTGCCTGACCAGCGTGTCGCCCTGCTGCTCGGCGGCCAGGACAGCGGGCTGCGGCTGCCGGTCCGGGCCGCTGTCACCGGCCTGCTGGCCGTTGCGACGGCATTCCTGCGGCGGCGGGCCGACGCGCGAGTGTGGCGGGTGGCCGAGCTGCCGGACGGCTCGTTGCAGCTGGTCCCGGACCTGCGCGAGGCGCTGGCGGCGGAGGGCGGGCCGGGTGAGCTGGGCGGCTTCGGGCCGGCGGTGCACGTGCCGGGGCGCGACCCGCGCGGCCCCGTGGGGCGGATCGACCAGACCGACGGCCGCGTGGCGCTGGCCGCGTCCGTGCCGCTCGGTGAGCTCACGCAGGCCCGCTGCCAGGTGCTCGCCGCGGTGGCCGAGCGCGAGATCCTGCTCACGCCATGGCGGGGGGTGGTGCTGCCGGACCTGTCGCCGCCGTCCACCGGGCTCGCCGGACGCCGGCTGGTCGGCGCAGGCCTGCTGCTCGACCCGCACTCGCCGTCGCTCGGGGTGTCCGCGTGCACCGGCCGCCCCGGCTGCGCGCAGGCGCTGGCAGACGTGCGTGCCGATGCCTCGGTGGCCGCCGGGCGCGCCGCCGGCACCGCCGTGCCGCCCGACGACGGCGACGAGGTGGCGCAGTCCCGGCTGCCGGTGCACTGGTCGGGCTGCGCGCGCCGCTGCGGCCGCCCGCCCGGCCCCGTGGTCGACGTGGTCGCCGAGCCGGGCGGCAGCTACCGCGTGCTGCGCGACGGTGAGACCCGCTACCTCGGCGCCGACCTGGCCGCCGTCCGCTCCGCCGCCGCCGAGTCCCGCACCCCCACCGGGCCGGCCGGGCCCCTGGGGACCGCACTGTGACCGAGCCGCACGCGGTGTCCGACCCGAACAACACCCGCGAGTCGGGGACTCTGGCAGGGCGAGTCGCGGATTCCGTCAGCCCGGCCGAGCCACCGGCCGGCGGGGTCCAGCGGCGGACCGGGCGGCTCTGGGGTGTCGGCGTGGGCCCCGGCGACCCCGAGCTGGTCACCGTCAAGGCCGCCCGGCTCATCGGCGCGGCGGACGTGATCGCCTACCACTCCGCCCGGCACGGCCGCAGCAACGCCCGCCGCTGCGCGGAGCCGTACCTGCGGGGCGACCAGGTCGAGGAGCCACTGGTCTACCCGATCACCGTCGAGACCACCGACCACCCCGGCGGCTACCGGGGCGCGCTGGACGACTTCTACGCCGACGCCGCCGCCCGGCTCGCCGCGCACCTGGACGCCGGCCGGGACGTTGTGGTCCTCGCCGAGGGTGACCCGTTCTTCTACGGCTCGTACATGCACCTGCACGAGCGGCTCGCGCACCGCTACGACACCGAGGTGGTGGCGGGCGTGACCTCGATGGCGGCGGCCGCCGCCGCTCTGGGCCGGCCGTTGGTGGAGCGGGACGAGGTGCTCACCGTGCTGCCCGGCACGCTGCCAGCCGGCGAGCTGGCCCGCCGCCTGGCCGACACCGATGCGGCCGCCGTGCTGAAGCTGGGCCGGACCTTCCCCTCGGTGCGGGCGGCCGCCGAGCAGGCCGGGGTGCTGGCCGAGAGCTTCTACGTGGAGCGGGCCAGCGGCGAGGCGCAGCGGGTCGCACCGCTGGCGGACGTCGACCCGGCGAGCGTGCCGTACTTCGCGCTGGCGCTGCGGCCGAGCCCACTCGCGGCGTCGACCATGGCGCGCGAGTCGACCATGGCGCGCGAGTCGTCCCCGGCCGGGGTCCAGACCGCCGGGACCCAGGCGGCTGGAACTCGGACGTCGGGGGTCGGCGAGGTCGTGGTCGTGGGCCTCGGCCCGGCCGGGCGGGACTGGCTCACGCCGCAGGTGCAGGCCGCACTGTCCGAGGTCAGCGACCTGGTCGGCTACGGGCCGTACCTGGACCGCGTACCGCGGAACCCCCGCCAGCGCCGCCACCCCTCCGACAACCGCGTCGAGGCGGAGCGCGCCGCGTACGCGCTGGAGCTGGCGAGGGGCGGCGCCCGGGTGGCCGTGGTGTCCTCGGGCGATCCCGGGGTGTTCGCGATGGCGAGCGCGGTGCTCGAGGTGGCCAGCGAGCCGGGCTGGAAGGACGTCCCGGTCCGGGTGCTGCCCGGGCTGACCGCGGCACAGGCGGTGGCCAGCCGGGTCGGTGCGCCGCTCGGCCACGACTACTGCGTGCTGTCGCTGTCGGACCGGCTCAAACCGTGGGACGTGATCGCCGCCCGGCTCTCCGCCGCCGCCGCCGCCGATCTGGTCATCGCGATCTACAACCCGGCCTCGCGCGCCCGTACCTGGCAGCTGGCCGCCGCCCGTGACCTGCTGCTGGAGCACCGCGCGCCGGACACCCCGGTGGTGCTCGGCCGCGATGTGGGCGGTGCGGGGGAGCGGGTCACCGTGGTCCGCCTCGCCGACCTCGACCCGGCCGACGTCGACATGCGCACCCTGCTGCTGGTCGGCTCCTCGCAGACCCGGGTCGCCGAGCGCGGCGGCGGCGAGCAGGTTGTCTTCACCCCGCGCCACTACCCGGGCTGACCAGTGCCGGAGCTGAGTGCGACGACATTGCTACGATCGTCGCATGTCGGAAGTGCCGTCCCGTGACCTGCGCAACGACAGCGCGGGACTGCTGCGTCGTGTCGAGGAC
>DATAYB010000477.1:0-10665 GCA_036272795.1 Pseudonocardia sp. | reverse complement strand
GCACATCGACCAGTACCGGGACTTCGTCGACGCCGTCGTCCAGGGCCGGCCGCCACTGGTCACCGTCGCCGACGCCGGCCGCACGCTCGCCGTGGTCCGCGCGATCTACGACTCCGCAGCCGCGGGCACCCCGGTAACCCTGACCAGCGCCGACTCCGAGGCTCGCTGATCACCGGGTCAGCGCGGTGGCCGCGTCCGGCTGCAGGGCGCACGGCACACACCGTGGTAGCGCCGCACATACTGCCGAACCTGTGTGCGGCGGTACGGCGATGTGTGCGGTGCGGTGGGTGGCGAACCGGGCCTGGTGACCTGTCCCCGTCCGCGTTTCTCCCGCCTGCGGAGTCGCGTGGCGGGCGCCACAGGGGTGGTTTGGGGTTCACATCGGGCGCACATGAACCACACAGCTCGTCCGCGAGATCGAGCGAGAACGTAGTTGTCAGGACGGCGGCCAGAGGGGGCCGGTCACGGTGAACAGCACGATGTGAGGTGGCCACGATGGCGGGAGTTGGCGGCGTCGGACAGGTGACGCGCAGATGGGCACGGAGCCGGTCGGCGCGGGCCGCGGCGGCGGCGGGTGCGCTCGCCGTTGTGCTCGCCGGGTGTGCGCACGCCCCGGAGCCGCAGCCGCAGCCGCAGGCACAGCCCCCGGCCTCGCCGGCCCCGGGCGGTCCCAACCAGCTGACCATCTGGCTGACCGGCTACTCCTGGCAGGACAACACCCCGCCCGGTTCGTCGACGGTGGGGGAGCCGGTGCTGCACCAGCAGGCGGGCGGGCAGGGCACGTTCGCGGACCCGATCACGGTCGCGGTGCCGGGCCACCAGGGCGCCATGGCGTGGCAGCCGGGCACGAAGTTCTACCTGCCTTCGGTGCAGCGCTACGTGATCGTGGAGGACTCCGGCGCCGCCAAGCAGCCGGCGGGCACCGACACCCACCTGGACATGTGGATCGACGGCCAGGACGGCACGAAGCAGGCCACCGACGACTGCGAGAACACGTTCACAGGGCGGGTCCCGGCACAGGCCAACCCGCCGGACAACCTGCCGGTGATGGCCGGCCCGATCTTCGCCAACCAGAAGTGCAACGTGCCGCCGCAAGCCGCTGACATGGGCACCTACAACGCCAGCGACGACAGCGGCAGCGGCGACAACAGCGGCGACAACAGCGGAGGCGACAGTGGCGACGACAGCGGCAGCCACCACAGCCACCACGACGGCGACAACTAACACTCCACAGACGGCGACAACGGGAACGGCTAACCCCCTCGGCTAGACCCGAACAGTCGCTCCGGCCGACAGGCCGGCCCTCCGCGCCAGCTCCGGTTGAAAAGCCGGGGCTGGCGCGGTGGCGTATCCGGGGCCGTGTGGGCGGCGTGGCCGGCGCGGATGGTGGCCCGGAGCGCCGGTGGGGTGTTCGATGGTTGTCGGATCATCGGTGACCCCGGGGGCGCGCGTGGGCGAGTTGTGGCAGCTGACGGACGGGGTGACCCGGTCGGTCAGCCCGGAGAACCTCACCGGCGCGAAGGGCGCGGGCGGCATGGCTACCGGGGGCACCGGCGCAACGGCCGCCCGGGACCTGGGTCAGGGCTGGAAGGTGTCGCCGTCGATCACGCTGGCGCCGGGCGACACGGCGACCCTGGCCGACGTCGAGGGCCCCGGGATCGTCCGGCACCTCTGGCTGACCACCGACCGCGCCAGCCTGCGAACCCAGGTGCTGCGGATGTACTGGGACGGCGAGCCGACGCCGTCCGTCGAGGTGCCGCTCGGTGACTTCTTCTGCAACGCCTGGAGCGACGAGCTGGCACTGGTCGACTCGGAGCAGATCGTGGTGGCGCCCGCCGGCGGGCTGAACAGCTACTGGCCGATGCCGTTCCGGGGGCGCGCCCGCATCACCCTGGAGAACCTGAGCGGGCACGGCGTCCCGGTGTACTACCAGCTCACGTACACGCTGGAGGACCTGCCGGAGCGGACGGGCTACCTGAACGCGCAGTGGCGCCGGTCCAACCCGCTCGGCCCGGGAGGCGTGCACACCCTCGTCGACGGCGTCCGTGGGCGCGGCCGCTACGTCGGCACCTACCTGGCGATCGAGCCGGGCGACCCGGGCTGGTGGGGTGAGGGCGAGCTGAAGTTCTACCTGGACGGCGACACCGAGTTCCCCACGGTGTGCGGCACGGGTACCGAGGACTACTTCGGCGGCGCCTGGAACTTCGACCTCGCCGGCCGCTACGTGCCCTACTCGACCGCCCGCCTCGGCCTGCCCCAGGTGCTGCCCCGCGACCAGATCTACCAGCCCCACCAGCGGTTCGGCATGTACCGCTGGCACACGCCGGACCCGATCCAGTTCGAGCGGGACCTGCGGGTGACGATCCAGGCGCTGGGCTGGCAGTCGGGTGGCCGGTACCTGAAGCTCGAGCACGCCGACATCGCCACCACGGCGCTCTGGTACCAGGACGAGCCGCACGCCCCGCGCGAGCCGCTGCGTCCCGAGCAGCTGCCGACCACGCCGCTGCCGCTGGGGACGCTCACGGTGCGGCCGGCGGTCGTCGGCCTGTTCGCCCGCTTGCGCCCGGCGCTGGCCATCCTGGTTGCCCGGCTCCGGTCAGCGTTGCAGCGCCGGTAGCGCGGGTTGCCCGGTAGCGCGGGCGGCCCGGTCCAGGTCCTACCGCTGGGCGCCCGCGCCGATCACGCCGAGAGTGTTCGCGCCCCGGTCGGCCACCTGCACGGTCGCCTTGAGCACGATGTGCCGCAGCGGGGCGCCGGCGCCCCCGATGCGTTCGTGCGTCAGCCGGATGGCCTCGCGACCCATCTCGTGGGCGGGCAGCCGGGCCGACACGACAGCTAGCGGTGACATGTCGTGGGTGAGGAACTGGTCCATCGCGGCGAGCTCCACCGCGCCGGTGAAGCCGTCCTCCATGGCGAGCAGGTCCGAAGCGGCGACCTCGAGGGTGGGCGCGTTTCCACAGATCACGGCGGTGAGGGGCTCGGTCGACCGGAGCATCGAGCGCAGCCGCTGGCGCCGCGTGGCCGGGTCGAGCAGGTCGTAGACGCGCAGCGCCGAGCGCTCCGGCAGCTCGGGCAGGCCGCGGTCGTGCAGGGCGCGGTAGTGCCCGGAGAGCCGGTCTCGCACGCTGGTCACGTCGGCCTCGCTCCACAGCATCGCGGGTGCGCGGTGTCCCCGGTCGAGCATCGCCGAGGTGACGTCGAAGCCGACCGCGAAGTCGTCGAAGAGCACCGAGTCGGTCGGCAGGCTGGGGAAGTAGCGGTCCACCACGACCACCGTCACCCCGTCACGCTGCAGCCGGTCGACCGCGTCCGCCGCCGTCGACCGGTCGCGGGGGAACAGCACCACACCCCGCGTGCCGGAGGACGCCATCCGACGCAGCACCTCGTCCTCGTGCGGCACGCTGTGGGTGTGCTCGATGGCGAGCCGGTAGCCGAGAGCGGCGCACTCCACCGCGAGGCCGCCGAGCAGGTCGGACATGTGCACACCGCCGCCGGCCGGGCTCACGTAGGTCACGACAGGCTGACCCGGTGAGACGGGCGGGGGAGTGCGCTCGGCGACGAAGGTGCCGCGTCCCCGGCGGCGGACCACCTGGCCGTCGGCCACCAGCTCGTTGAGCGCGCGCACGGCGGTGGTGGTGGACACCCCGTAGCGCTCGACGATCTCGCGCTGGGTGATGAACGGCTCGTCGGGGGAGAACTCGCCCCGGCCGATGGCGCCGAGCAGCTCCCGCTTGACCCACTCGAACAGGGCGACGCCGGGGGGTGGCTGGGCAGCCGGTCGATCCGCCGAAGTGCTCACCGCCGTCCTTCCCTCCCCGGGGCCGATCCACGGCTTTGCGCACAGTGCGTGCAGGGGTCGTGTTCGCAGTATTGACGCATTAAAGGGCTGAATCTACCGTCGTAGCTCGTTGGAGGGCGGCCAGTTCCGCGCCCGGCAGCGTCGGTTCCCTGCTCAGCAGCGTCCGTGGCCTCGATGAGGAGCCTGCATGCACGACGACCGCGTCCTTGTCGAGCAGCGCATCGCGCGGATCCTGCGCGAGCGGCTGATCCCGGCGGTGCACAGTGAGGTACTGCCGCTCGAGGTCGGGGTCTGGCACGCGCTGGGCGAGCCGCCGGAGATCGCCGACGGGCTGGGGGCCGAGTACCGCCCGCTGCGGCCCGAGGAGCCGTGGGGCCCGGCCTGGGGAACGAGCTGGTTCCACCTCACCGGCACGGTGCCCGCCGGCTGGGCCGGGCGCGCGGTGGAGGCCGTCGTCGACCTCGGGTTCACGCCGGACCGGGCGGGGTTCTCCGCCGAGGGGCTCGTGCACCGCCCGGACGGCACCGCGGTCAAGGGCCTGAACCCGCGCAACACCTGGGTCCGGATCGCCGACAAGGCGGAGGGTGGCGAGCTCGTCGACCTGTATGTCGAGGCGGCCGCGAACCCGCTGATCGAGGACATCGGCACCCCGCTCGGCGATGTGCGAACGGCCGGCGAGGAGCCGCTCTACCGGGTCCGCCGGGTCGTGCTCGCGGTGTTCGAGGAGCAGGTCTGGGAGCTGGTACAGGACGTCGAGGTGCTCGCCGAGCTGATGCACGAGCTGAGCACCGACAACCCGCGCCGGTGGAACCTGCTGCGCGCGCTGGAGCGGGCGCTGGACGGCGCGCTCGACCTCAAGGACATCCCCGGCACCGCGGCGGCCGCCCGTGCCGTGCTCACCGCCGCGCTGGCCGCGCCGGCCGTGGCGAGCGCGCACCGGGTCAGCGCGGTCGGGCACGCGCACATCGACTCGGCGTGGCTGTGGCCGCTGCGTGAGACGGTCCGCAAGGTGGCCAGGACCGCCGCGAACGTCACCGCCCTGATGGACGACGACCCCGGGTTCGTCTACGCGATGTCGTCGGCGCAGCAGTGGGCGTGGATGCAGCAGCACCGCCCCGACCTGTGGGAGCGGATGCGGGAGAAGGTGGCCGCCGGCCAGTTCCTCCCGGTCGGCGGCATGTGGGTGGAGTCCGATACGAACATGCCCGGCGGCGAGGCGCTCGCGCGGCAGTTGGTACACGGCAAGCGGTTCTTCCTCGACGAGCTCGGCGTGGAGACCGACGAGGTCTGGCTGCCCGACTCGTTCGGCTACTCCGCCGCGCTGCCGCAGCTCGTGGCGCTGTCGCGGTCGCGCTGGTTCCTCACGCAGAAGATCTCCTGGAACCAGTTCAACACGTTCCCGCACCACACTTTCTGGTGGGAGGGGCTGGACGGCACCCGGGTGTTCACGCACTTCCCGCCCGTCGACACGTACAACTCCGAGTTCACCGGCGAGGAGATGGCGCGCGTGGTGCGCAACTTCGCCGAGAAGGGCTCGGCGAACCGGTCGCTGGTGCCGTTCGGCTACGGGGACGGTGGCGGCGGGCCGACGCGGGAGATGCTGGCCAGGGCCGCGCGGCTGCGGGATCTGGAGGGCTCGGCGAGGGTCGAGATCGAGGCGCCTGCCACGTTCTTCGCCAAGGCGCACGACGACTACCCGGACGCACCGGTCTGGGTCGGCGAGCTGTACCTGGAGCTGCACCGGGGCACCTACACCAGCCAGGCCAAGAACAAGCAGGGCAACCGGCGCAGCGAGCACCTGCTGCACGAGGCCGAGCTGTGGGCGGCCACCGCGGCGGTACGCACCGGGCACCCCTACCCGTACGCGGACCTGGACCGGATCTGGAAGACGGTGCTGCTGCACCAGTTCCACGACATCCTGCCGGGGTCGTCGATCGCCTGGGTGCACCGGGAGAGCAGGGAGACCTACCTGCGGGTGGCCGGCGAGCTCGAGTCGATCATCGACGCGGCGCAGCGGGCGCTGGTCGGCGAGGTCGAGCCGGACGCCGCCGGCACCGAGGTGGTGTTCAACGCCGCGCCGCACGCGCGGGCCGGGGTGCCCGCGTTCGGCGCAGCGCCCGCCGCGGTGGCCCCGCCGCCGGTGACGCTGACCGCCCTCGACGGCGGCTACGTGCTGGACAACGGCCTGGTCAGGGTGGTGGTGGACGCGCGCGGCCTGCTCATCTCGGTGGTCGACCTCGCCTCGAACCGGGAGGCCATCGCCCCGGGCGGCGCCGGCAACCTGCTGCAGATCCACCCCGACCTGCCGGCGCACTGGGACGCCTGGGACGTCGACCACACCTACCGCCGCACGGTCACCGACCTGCTGGACGCCGACAGCCTGGACGCCGTGGGGGATGTCCAGGCCGGCGCCATGCAGGTCGGTGCGGGGTCGGGACAGACCGGCAACGGGCAGGTGGGTCTCACCCCGGCGAACGGGGTGGCGGCCGTGCGGGTCGTGCGCCGGTTCGGGGCGTCCACGGCCACACAGGTGATCTCGGTGGCGCCTGGCTCGGGGCGCGTGGAGATCAGCACGGAGGTCGAGTGGCACGAGTCGGAGACGTTCCTGAAGGTGGCGTTCCCGCTGGACGTGCGCGCGGAGCGGTCGGCGGCGGAGACCCAGTTCGGCCACGTGTACCGGGCCACGGACACGAACACGAGCTGGGAGGCGGCGAAGTTCGAGATCTGCGCGCACCGCTACCTGCACGTGGCCGAGCCGGGCTACGGCGTCGCCGTGGTGAACGACTCCACCTACGGCCACGACGTGACCCGCACGGTGCGCCCGGACGGCGGCACCACCACGACCGTGCGCCTGTCGCTGCTGCGCGCCCCGCGCTACCCCGACCCGGACACCGACCAGGGCGTGCACCGGATGAGCTTCGCGCTGGTCCCCGGGGCGGACCTGCTCGACGCCACCCGTGAGGGGCTGCGGCTGAACCTGCCGGAGCGTCGGGTGCCGGGCAACGTGGTCGTCGACCCGCTGGTCGGTGTGGACCACGACGGCGTGGTGGTGTCCGCGGTGAAGCTGGCCGACGACGGCTCCGGGGACGTCGTGGTGCGGCTCTACGAGGCACTCGGCGCGCGCGCTCACGCCCGCCTCGAGCTGGGCTTCCCCACGGCCTCGGTCACCGTGACCGACCTGCTGGAACGCCCGCTGCCCGACTCCGAGCCGGGCCCCGCGCCGGTGCTCGCCGGCACCGGGGTCGACCTCGGCCTGCGGCCGTTCCAGATCCTGACCCTGCGGTTCCCCAGGCACACGTCGGACTGACGGAGGCGGACATGGTGACCAGACCCGCACAACGAGGTACGGGTGGCGCGGGCACGGGGCGCCGCCGGGTGTTCGCGGCCGTGCTGGCCGCGCTGCTCGCGGTCGCGCTCGCGGCCTGCGGCGGGAGCGCGGAGAAGCCGGACGGCTCGAAGATCACGGTGGCCTACAAGCAGTTCGGCGGCAACCCGGTCTACGAGCAGTTCCTCGGCGCCGCCAAGACCGAGTTCGAGAAGGCCAACCCCGGCACCACGGTGAACCTGCAGCCGATCACGGCCTCGGACGCGACTACCTCACCAAGCTGCAGCTGCAGATGCGGTCCCCGCGCACCTCGCCCGACCTGGTCTACGAGGACACCTTCCAGATCAACTCCGACATCGAGGCCGGCTACCTGAGCCCGCTGGACGACCGGCTGGGTGCCTGGGCGGACTGGAGCAAGTACAGCGACACCGCCAAGACCGCCGGCAAGGCGCTGGACGGCAAGACCTACGGCGTGCCGGACGGCACCGACACCCGGGCCATCTGGTTCAACAAGGAGATCTTCGCCAAGGCCGGGCTGCCGACCGACTGGAAGCCCACGACCTGGCAGGACATCCTCGACGCCGCCCGGACGGTCAAGGCGAAGGTGCCCGGGGTGATCCCGTTCAACATCTACTCCGGCAAGGGCGTCGGCGAGGCGGCGTCCATCCAGGGCTTCGAGATGCTGCTCTACGGCACCGGCGACACCCTCTACGACCTGCCGTCCCGCAAGTGGGTGCTCGGCAGCAGGGGCTTCACCGACTCCCTGAACTTCGTGAAGAGCGTCTACGCCGAGCAGCTCGGCCCGACCCCGGCGCAGTCGCTGGACCCGAAGTGGTCCTACGTGGTCTCCCAGCAGATGTTGCCGAAGGGCCAGCTGGCGATCAACCTGGACGGCTCCTGGATCTCGCACAACTGGCTGCCCACCGACGCCGCCCCGTGGCCCCAGTGGAACACCGTGCTGGGCACCGCAGCCATGCCCACCCAGAACGGCCAGGCGCCCGGCAGGGTCAGCATGTCCGGCGGCTGGACCTGGGCGGTCCCGAAGAACGCCGCCAACGCGGACAAGGCGTGGGACTTCCTCAAGCTGATCATGGACCGTGAGCACCAGCTGAAGTGGTCCATCGACAACGTGCAGATCCCGGTGCGGACCGATGTGGCGAGCGACCCGGCGTACCTGGCGGCCAACCCGACGAACGAGTTCTTCGCCTCGCTCGTGCCGATCACGCACTACCGGCCGGCGTACGCGCTCTACCCCCGGGTCTCCAGCGAGATCCAGGTGGCCATGGAGTCGGTGATGACCGGCACGGCCGACGTTCCCACGGCCGTCAAGACCTACGACGACCGGGTGAAGGGCATCGCAGGCGACGCGGTGATGACCGCGGCGGGGTCGTGAGCGCGGCCCCGGCGGCGGTCCAGGAGGCCCGCCGCCCGCCCGGTCGGCTCGGCGGCGGTGGGCGCGCCCCCCATCCCGACCCGACTGCGCTGACGCCGCTGCGGGGGTTGCCGCTGGTCCCGGCGGTGGGGCTGATCGGGGTCTTCCTGGTCGGCCCGATCCTGTACTGCATCTGGTCGGCGTTCACCGACATGGCGCTGACCGGTGCGGCGGGGTACCACTTCGTCGGGCTGGACAATTTCACCAGGGCGTTCACCAGCGCGGAGTTCGGCCAGTCCGTGCTGTACACGGTGTTCTTCACGGTGGTGTCCGCGATCATCGGCCAGAACGTGCTCGGCATGGCGCTGGCACTGCTGATGCGCAAGGGCAACGCGGTGGTGCGCGCGCTGGTCAGCGCCGTGGTGATCGGGGCCTGGGTGATGCCCGAGGTGGTGGCCGGCTACCTCTGGTCGGCGTTCCTCGGCACCGACGGCTCGCTCAACCACGTGCTCACCGGGCTCGGGTTCGCGCCGCAGAACCTGCTCTACACCACGCCGATCGTGGCGGTGTCGATCGCGAACATCTGGCGCGGTACGGCGTTCTCCATGCTGGTCTACTCGGCGGCGCTCTCGGAGGTGCCGAAGGAGATCGAGGAGGCCGCGGTCGTGGACGGCGCCGGCACGTGGCGCACGCTCATCTCGGTCACGCTGCCGATGCTGCGCCGCTCGATCGCCACGAACCTGATGCTGATCACGCTGCAGACGCTGTCGGTGTTCGGCCTGATCTGGACGATGACCAAGGGCGGCCCCAGCAACAAGAGCACCACCCTGCCGCTGTACGCCTACCAGCAGGCCTTCCAGTTCTCCCAGCTCGGCTACGGCACCGCGCTGGCCCTGCTCCTGCTGCTGGTCGGCGGCGCCTTCTCGCTCGTCTACCTCCGCACCCTGCGCCTGGGAGACACCCCATGAGCACCTGGTCAGGCGTCGTGGGTGAGAAATGGTCCCAGCGGACCACTCGCCACTCACGAGCGCTGACCAGCCGACACCGGCTGCGTGGCAAGGGGGCGGTCAACGGGGCGTTGCTGTTCGTCGCGCTGTGCTACCTCGCGCCGCTGGCGTGGCTGCTGCTGGCCGCGTTCGACACCGCCGCCGGGCCGTCGGTGGCCTGGCCGAAGCAGTGGTCGCTGGACAACTTCCGGGCCATCCTCACCGAGGACACCACGTTCCGCCCGATGCTCAACGGGCTCGTGCTGTGCGGTGGCGCCACCCTGGTCACGCTGGTCTGCGCGGTGCTCGCCGCGTACCCGCTGTCGCGGTACCGCTCGCGGCTCAAACACCCGTTCCTGATGACGGTGCTGTTCATGACCGGGCTGCCGATCACCGCGATCATGGTGCCGGTCTACGGGCTGTTCGTGCAGGTCAACCTCATCGACACGATCAGCGGCACGATCCTGTTCATGGCCACCACCGCGCTGCCGATCTCCATCTGGCTGGCGAAGAACTTCATGGACTCCGTGCCGGCCGAGCTCGAGGAGGCGGCCTGGACCGACGGGGCGTCGCGCATGCAGGGGCTGCGCCGGGTGGTGCTGCCGCTGATGTGGCCGGGGCTGGCCGTCGTGGCGCTGTACACGTTCATCGGGCTGTGGGGGAACTTCTTCGTGCCGTTCGTGCTGCTGCTGTCCAACGACAACCTGCCGGCGTCGGTGGGCATCTACACGTTCTTCGCCCAGTACGCCGAGGTGATCTACGGCCAGCTCGCGGCCTACTCGCTGCTCTACTCGCTGCCCGCCGTGCTGCTCTACCTCGGGCTCTCCCGCAGGCTCGGTGGCGCGTTCACTTTCGGCGGCGGTGTCAAGGGCTGACTTGGGCTTCGGGCTGCTGGCTTGTCGGCCGGCTGCGTCGAGAGTCGACCGGCGTCGAGCTGGCGCCGAGCTGGCGCCGTGTTACTGAGCTGCACAGGAGGCAGGTTTCCAGGCCGAAAAACCTGCCTCCTGTGAGGCTGTTGCACGAACACGGTGATCAGTCTCGATTCTTGTGCGACACGCCCTTTAGGTTCTGTGGTCGTGGTGGGTGGTTTGGTCAGGATGGGGGTGTGGGCTACAACTTCCTGGCTGTGGAGCATGAGCAGCTGTATCTGCTGCCGCCTTCGCTGACGGAGTGGCTGGCGGAG
>DATAYB010000476.1:0-4746 GCA_036272795.1 Pseudonocardia sp. | reverse complement strand
GCCGTCCTCGAAGTGGCTCAGCCGTTCCATCATCAGCAGTGCGGCACCTCGCGGCACATCGAGCATCGCCGCCGAGTGCGGGTCGGCGTTGACGGCCTCCACGGTCAGTGCGGCCGCGCCCAGCCGTCGCCCCGAGGTCTGCTCGATGAGCTGGAAGATGTCGCGGTGCCCCAGGTCGGCATCCAGCAGCGGCTCGCCGACCTCGGGCGTGACGTAGGTCAGGTCGAGCGAGAGCGGCAGGCCGTTCAGCCGGCGCAGCCGCTCGATGTAGACCACCGAGCTGCCTTCGGCCAGCCGCAACCGGCGCGCGACACCGAGGGGTGGGCGGACCGCTCCGACCGTCCGCACCTCGTTGACCACCGTGCCGTGCTCGTTCAGGACCTCGCCGAGCCCCATCAGCTGGTGCAGGTCGTGCGGCACCTTGCGGCCGACCACAACGGTGCCGACGCCGGGCAGCCGCTCGATCAGTCCCTCCTGGCGCAGCAGGTCGAGGGCCTCCCGGACGGCATTGCGGGTCGCGCCGAGCTGGCGGGCCAGCACCCGCTCGTCGGGCAGCAGGTCGTCCTCGAAGCCGACGCTGAGCAGCTGCTGCCGGATCAGGTCCGCGACCTGTCGGGCGCGGTCGGCCCTCGGTCGTCGGTCCGGCGTCTCGCCCGGCCGCGAGCCGGCCGTCGAACGGCGGGCAGGCCGGTCGAGCACGGTCGGCCCCTTTCGGCGGCGTGGACTGTCCATGGTCGGCAACGATAGGTGCAAACCCCACCGATCCGGTTAGGGTTTCGGTGTTTCCTTCATGTTACGCCACCCTCGTGACCTGGGAATATGGCTGTGAGCTGGTCGATTGGCGGCCCGCCGCGGACGCTCCGCCACCGCAATTGGTCGACGTGTTCGGCGGCGGGCTCAGAGGGCTGTGCCGCGCAGCTCGGCGTAGCGCCGCTTCAGGGTGCGGTCCTTGTTCAGCGGGGTGGGGGCCTCGTCCGGGGCGATCCCGCTGGCGATGGCGATCCTGTTCAGCCGGCCGAACATACGGACGAGGTGGGCGATCCGCACGTCGTCGGCATCGGTCGGCCGGCGGTCATCGCTGAGCACCATGGCGAAGGTGCGATCGAGCCAGCGTGCGTCGACGTGCAGCCCGGCGCGCTGGGTGGCGTCGATCAGGAGCCGCCGCGCGGCGGCCGGCGGCAGGCCCCGCAGCGTGCCGATCATGTGCTCGCCCAGTGGGAACAGCCGTCCGTGCTCGTCCAGGTAGGCGAGCTCGAGCGCGTAGGCGTACGAGTAGGTGCAGTACTCGCAGTTGTTGATCAGTGAGATGGCCAGGCAGAGCAGGTGGGTGCGCACCGCGCCGAGGCGTTTCATGGTGAGCCCGTAGCGCGACATGTTCCAGGCGAACCAGCCCAGCGCACGGATCGGACCGAGCTGTTCGACCACCGGCGCCATCAGTCGGGGTGGATACCCCCACCGGCGGGTACCCAGGCCTTCCAATATCGCAGTGGCTCCGCGCCGAAGTGCGCTGGTCGCCATCCACAACCTCCACCTGTCCCGCCGAAGGGGGTAAGACGCTAGCCCAAATAGCGTCGCCATTGGTGGCCGGCTCGAAGTATTGAAGTGAAACTGTGCAGGATGTGAACAATGGGATGACCTCGAATAGTCGGTCAGTGTTCGAACCATCGTGGACGGCTGTTTGGGCTGGTGACGGGCTGTCGCCGGACTGCCCCTGATCGGGTGGTCACCGTCCTACTTCGGACGGAAATGCGCGATCTCTCGGCCGTTCGGCTCATCGGGGTGGAGAAGCCCCCGCCGCTCCGTCCGGGCGCGTACGGTGACGGGACAGGCCGTCCGGGACCGTTCAGCCGGTCCCGAATATCGCGTCCGGGATACGGAAGGCAGCACGCCCGAACCCGATCAATGGCGGCCCGATTCTCGGCGCGCGCCCGGTTGAACGCGATGGCCGGTCGCCAGGGAGAGCTATGGCAGACAAGTCCCCTCGGCAGGCTTTGAGCAAGAAGTCCGGACAGTCCTTGAAGGAGAAGCGCGCCGCGAAGAAGGCCAAGAAGTCGGACGGCTCGGGCCAGGGCACGGTGCTCCCGGGCCGGTGAGCCGGCTCATATGACAATGGTTTTCATTATCGTGTAGAGTGTGGGCATGAAGGTTCGCAACTCGCTGCGCTCGATGAAGGACAAGCCGGGTTCACAGGTCGTCCGCCGCAACGGACGGCTCTACGTGATCAACAAGAAGAACCCGCGGTTCAAGGCCCGCCAGGGCTGAGCCGCCGGCCGGCCCCGCGCTGTGCGGGGCCACAAGCTTCCGGCGAAAGGCCCGCTGACCTCGCGCTAAGCAGGTCAGCGGGCCTTGCCGTATGCGCACCCGGAGCGGTTGTGCCCCCATTTACGGGGTGGCGCGGGGGCCTCGGATCAGGCGGCCGGGGAGGGCGTCCGTCGGCTCGCCGTCGGCGTACGTCTGCTGGCCGGCGACGAAGGTGTGCTTGTAGCCGTCGGCGCGCTGCACGAGGCGCCGGCCGCCGGCGGGCAGGTCGTGGCGCATCTCCGGGCGGTGCAGCCGCAGGCGGTCGACGTCGATGACATTGAGGTCCGCGCGGTAGCCCGGCCGGAGCACGCCCCGGTCGTTCAGCCCGACCGCCCGCGCCGTGTCCCGCGCCTGGCGCTGCACCACGAACGGCAGCTCGAGCTTCGCGCCGGCCCGGTCCCTGGTCCAGTGCTGGATCAACGTCGTCGGGAAGCTGCCGTCGCAGATCGTGCCGACGTGCGCCCCGCCGTCGGACAGCCCGGGCAGCGTGTGCGGGTGCACGAGCATCTCGTGCACGTCATCGAGGTTGCCGTCGAGGTAGTTGAGCGCGGTGAGGTAGAGCATGCCGCCGCCGACCAGGATGTCGTAGGCCAGCTCGACGGGGTCGCGGCCGGCGCGGGCCGCCCTGGCCGCGATCGACTCGGCGGGGCTCGGCTCGTAGTGCGGCGGGTCGGTGAGCTCGTACATCAGCTCGTAGCGGTGGATCATGGTGCCGCCGAGCCGGCCCCGGTCTTTCTCGCGGGTCTGCGCGGCCAGGATCTCCGCGCGCACGCGGGGCTCGGACATCCACGCCGCCTGCTCATCGGTGGTGAGGTCGGCGAGGCGGCGCCACACGGGGTTCGTCATGAACGGGTTGAGGGTGTTGGCCAGCCCGAGCAGCATGCCGACCGGCCGTGCCGCCACCTGCGCGCGGATCGGCAGCCCGTCGGCCCACGCCTGCTCCAGCATGCCGAGCACCTGCCGGTGCCGCTCGGGGTCCTGCGGGAACTGCACCAGCGAGAGCGACAGCGGCCGCCCCGACTCGGACACCATCCGGCGCAGCAACGCGAACTCCTCGACCGGCTCGGGGAAGTCGGACACCACCTGCAGCACCCCGGTGCCGGTGGTGCCGATCGCCGCCGCGATGGCGGTCAACTCGTCGGCGCCGGCGGCATAGGACGGGGTCAGCTCGCCGTCGATGCTCTTGTGGTTGAGCGTGCGCGAGGTGGAGAAGCCCAGCGCGCCCGCCTGCACCGCGGCCTTGGCCAGCGCGGCCATCAGCGCGGTCTCCTCGGCGGTGGCCTCCTCGTGCGCCGCCGCCCGCTCGCCCAGGGCGTGCACGCGCAGCGCGGCGTGCGGCACCTGGGTGGCCAGGTCGACGTCGTGCGGGCGGCCGTCGAGCGCGTCCAGGTACTCGTCGAAGCTCCGCCAGTTCCAGGCGAGCCCCTCGTGCAGCGCGATGCCGGGGATGTCCTCGACGCCCTCCATCAGCTCGATCAGGCGGTCGTGGTGCTCCGGGCACGCGGGCGCGAACCCGACACCGCAGTTGCCCATCAGCACCGTCGTGACCCCGTGCCAGGACGAGGGCTGCAGCCGCGACTCCCAGGTGGCCTGGCCGTCGTAGTGCGTGTGGATGTCCACGAACCCGGGGGCCACCACGGCGCCGTCCGCGTCGACCTCCCGCCTCCCGGCGCCGCTGACCCGGCCGACCTCGACGATCAGGCCACCGTCCACCGCCACGTCCGCGGTACGGGGTGGACCGCCGTCGCCGTCGATCACCGTGCCGCCGCGTACCACCAGGTCGTGTGTCGCCATGCGTCCCCCTCGTCGCGGTCGCTCCTCCCTTGATACCCGCGCACCGGGCCGCCGCGGAAGGCCCGCCACCACGACGGGTGCCGGGACCGGTGCGTCGGGCCCTCGGTAGCGTGGACGGTCGGTGCACCGGGTGACCGGCGCGCCGGACGACCGACCGTCACGCCGCCGACCCGGTGACCCCACCGCCGGCGGCGCCCGGACACACACCTGGAGACGTACCTGTGAGCAACGCGAAGCCGGAGATCGACGCGCCCACCGGCAACCCGCCCACCGACCTCGAGATCACCGACATCTGGGAGGGCGACGGCGCGGTGGCGAAGTCCGGTGACTCGGTCTCCGTGCACTACGTGGGCGTCGCCTGGTCGTCCGGCGAGGAGTTCGACTCCAGCTGGAACCGGGGCACCCCGCTGCGGTTCCGGCTCGGCGTCGGCCAGGTCATCGCGGGCTGGGACCAGGGCGTGCAGGGCATGAAGGTCGGCGGCCGCCGCCAGCTGGTCATCCCGGCGCACCTGGCCTACGGCGACCGCGGCGCCGGCGGTGCCATCGCCCCCGGTGAGAACCTGATCTTCGTGTGCGACCTGGTCTCGGTCTGAGCCCGCGCACCTGACCGTAGGAGCGCCGGCAGCAGGGCGCGGGCGTCGGCCAACCGGT
>DATAYB010000475.1:0-2314 GCA_036272795.1 Pseudonocardia sp. | reverse complement strand
GTATAAAGCGCGCGTCACGTTATTACCGGCTTCTACCTCAGACCTCGCCGAATGCGGCGGGCGCGGCCAGGGGGAACGCGAGGAGAGCAGCCCGTGTTCGTTCACGCCCTTTCCGGGGCAGCGTCGTTCGCCGCATGCCTGCGACTTTTCAGGTCCTACCCCTTGGCGGTGTCGCCGTGCTATTCCGGCGGCTGGCACCGCTCGATCGTCCTGCGTCACGGTGGCCTCAAACACGGGGCCTTTGAAGGGACCGGCTTCTACGTCCTGACCCAGGACCCGGCCGAGCGCTTCACCCTGCGCCCGTGGAACCCGGCCGACGGAGAGTGCCATGAGATCCAGCCGGGCACGCCGGTGCCCCTCGCCAGCCACCGGGTCATCACCGAGGGCATGCCCGTGCCGCGGGACGGTGCCCTGCTCGGCTGGGTCAGCGACCGGCAGGCGACGGTGCTGCTTTCGGTGTACCACGGGCAGCCGGCGTCACCAGTGAGCGTCCCGCAGGTCCGCGTCCTCGCCATGGTCGGCAGCGAGCCGATGCGGTGGCCGCCGTTCACCGCGAGCCCGCTGGACGACGGGCGGCTGTGGGAGTACGTCGAGCGGTGCGAGATCGTGGACCTCGCGCCCGTCATCGTCCGCGCCGCGGGCGGAGCGTACTGGGTACCGTCGCAGCACCCCGGCCGGGCCGGCCAGGGGCACGGCTGCGTCGTCGTCAGCCGCAACCTGGAGTCCGAGGACTACTGGGTGCCCGCGGGCACCTACATGGACCACTGGATGCTCCGCGAGGGCGTGCCGAGCCCGCCCGCCAGCCACCTGCTCGCCCTTCCCGGCGCCACCGACCTGTCCCGCCGCCTGACCGCCTGGTAGCGGCGGGGAGGCGACTAGCTCACCAGCGGCCGGGAACTCCCGGGTACCCGGAGACACTGGTGCCGAGTGGTATCCCCCAGTAAGCGGAAGCGGGCTCCCCTTTGTCCCGCCGTTTCGGGACCAGGGTGCTGCCGGGTGGCGGATCGGGTGCCTCAAGGACCTTCCGCAGTCCGCTGTCGACGCCACTCGTACCCGCGACCGCGATACGCAGGCCTTCGGGTACGTTCTCCGCAAGCTCGTCCCGCAGCTCGCGGCCCGCCGCCGTCAGGTGCGAGTGCCTGCCATGCAGGCCGCGGCGGCGCAGTTCGTCCCCGGCCGAGCCGGCCGCCGCCGAGCCGGCGACCTCACCGAGGACAAGGCCGAGCCCCGTACCCGGCCACGGCGCGGCATCCAGCACCGCGCGTTCGACCGGATCGCTCGCCTCGTCACGGACGACCACTACCCGGTGGCGGGCGGGCGAGATCTTTATCCGCTCGTCCTGGTGCATGGTGACCACCGCGGTGAGGGCGACCCGTCTCGGCCCGCCGCACAGGTAAGCCACCTCGTACAGCCCGAGCGCCCGGCCGGCCTCACCGGCGTGCCCGGCCGGCGGCCGGGCGCTGGTCACCCAGCCGGGGACGTCCGCGGTCAGTGCGCCCAGGTCCGCAAAGGTTCGTGACGCGATTACCAGGCCGACCCGTCGGCTGAACTCGTCCTTGCTCAGCAGACCCTGCACGAACGCGGCCTTGAGCACGTCGATCGCCTGCTCGCGCTCGGCATCGGAGGTCCTCAGCTGACCCCCCGCGCCCGCCTCCCCGTCTTCGCGCCATGCGGTCACGGGCACCCTCCCGAAAATGCGATCCAGCCAAGAGCTTAGCTCCGCCGGCTGTTCGCCGAGGTCCACGGGCCCCGGTGCGCGCCGCCCATCCCGGAAGGCGCCTGACGGCTAGCTGGCCTCGTCGGGTTCGCGGAGGGGGAAGTGGCAGGCCGCCAGGTGCCCCTCGGCCGTGAACGGGCGCAGCGGCGGCTCCTCGGCCGCGCACAGGTCCTGGGCGCGGGGGCAGCGGGTGCGGAAACGGCACCCGGACGGCGGGGAGACCGCCGAGGGGAGCTCACCCTGCACCCCCTGGTGCTCCTTCGCGCGCTCCAGGTTGGGGTCGGCGACCGGGACGGTGTCGATGAGGCCCCGCGTGTAGGGGTGGACCGGCGCGGCGTACACGTCGGCGGCCGGGCCGACCTCGACCAGCTTGCCGAGGTACATGACGCCGATCGTGTCGGACATGTAACGCACCACGGACAGGTCGTGCGAGATGAACAGGTAAGTCAGCCCGTACTCGTGCTGCAGGTCGAGCATCAGGTTGAGTATCTGCGCCTGGATCGACACGTCGAGGGCCGACACCGGCTCGTCGGCCACGATCATCGAGGGCCGCAGCATCAGCGCCCGCGCCAGCCCGAGGCGCTGCCGCTGCCCGCC
>DATAYB010000474.1:0-17696 GCA_036272795.1 Pseudonocardia sp. | reverse complement strand
AGCACCGTCATGATGTGGCAGACGGCGTTCCACGGCTCCAGGCGGACGAAGTTGGCCTGGCCCCAGGTGTAGCCGATGCCGCTGACCTCGTCGCGCACCCCGAACGACCCGCCCCAGTTCAGCCCGAGCGACGGCAGGTCCAGCCAGACGGTGCCCTGCTGCGGCGTCGACGGGTCCAGGGTGACGACGCAGATCACGGTGTCGCCGCTGACCGGGTCGGTCTTCGAGTACGCCAGCAGCTGGTCGTTGTCGACGAAGTGGAAGTGCAGGTCGCGCAGCTGTTGCAGCGCCCGGTGACCCTTGCGGATCTCGTTCAGCCGGGTGATCCAGGGCTGCAGGGAGTTGCCGGTGGCGAGTGCGGCCTCGAAGTCACGCGGGCGCAGCGAGTACTTCTCCGAGTCCAGGTACTCCTCGCTGCCAGGGCGGACCGCCTCGTGCTCGTAGAGCTCGTAGCCGGAGTACACGCCCCAGGACGGCGCCAGCGTGGCCGCCAGCGTGGCCCGGATGGCGAACATGCCCCGGCCGCCGTGCTGCAGCGACGCGTGCAGGATGTCCGGGGTGTTGACGAACAGGTTCGGCCTGGCCTCGTCGGCGCGCGCGGCGTGCTCGGTGGCGAAGTCGATGATCTCCTGCTTCGCGGTGCGCCACGTGAAGTACGTGTAGGACTGCGTGAAGCCGAGCCTCGCCAACCCGTAGAGCCGGGCCGGGCGGGTGAACGCCTCGGCCAGGAACAGCACGTCCGGGTACACCGCCTTGATCTGCCAGATCAGCCAGTGCCAGAAGTTCGGCGGCTTGGTGTGGGGGTTGTCCACCCGGAAGATCCGCACCCCGTGCTCGGCCCAGTGCAGGCAGACCCGCAGTACCTCTTTGTAGAGCCCGTTCGGCTCGTTGTCGAAGTTGATCGGGTAGATGTCCTGGTACTTCTTCGGCGGGTTCTCCGCGTAGGCGATGGAGCCGTCCGGGCGCGTGGTGAACCACTCCGGGTGTGCCGCTACCCACGGGTGGTCCGGGGCGCACTGCAGCGCCAGGTCCAGCGCGACCTCCATGCCGAGCTCGCGGGTGCGCGCCACGAACTCGTCGAAGTCGGCCAGCGTGCCCAGCTGCGGGTCGATCGCGTCGTGCCCGCCGTACCTGGAGCCGATCGCCCACGGCGAGCCGACCGAGCCGGGAGGGGCGTCCGGGTTGCCGCCCGGCATGGCGGGGCTGTTCGGGCCCTTGCGGTTGACCTCGCCGATCGGGTGGATCGGCGGCAGGTACACCACGTCGAAGCCCATCCCGGCGATCCGGTCCAGGTCCTTGGACGCGGTGACGAAGGTGCCGTAGACCGCGCGGCCGGTCTCGTCACGGCCGCCGGTGGAGCGGGGGAACAGCTCGTACCAGGAGCCGTAGAGCGCCTCGCGGCGGTCGACCCAGACCTGGTGGGTGCGGCCCCGGGTGAGCAGCTCCCGGATCGGCCGTTCGGTGAGGATCACGCCGACCGGCTCGGACAGCGCGGGGGCCAGCCGTTCCGGCAGGGGCAGCGTGGTGTCGCGCAGCGCGGCGGAGGCGCCGAACAGCAGGTCCCGGTTGGCGCGCTCGCCGGGGCGCCTGCCGACCCGCTCGATCAGCCGCGCGCCGGTCTCCAGGTCGTTGACCAGCTCCAGTGCGTCCTGGCCGGCGTCCACCTTGGCGTGGATCGTGTGCAGCCAGGTGTTCCACGGGTCGCTCCAGGCGTCCACGCGGAAGGTCCACAGGCCGGCCTCGTCGGCCACCACGCTGGCGAGCCAGGCGTCGGTGCCGACACCGTCGGTGACCATCCGGACGTGCTGTCCGGGGCCCTGGCTGCCCAGCCGCTTCCAGACCACGTTCGCGGCGACCGCGTCGTGTCCCTCGCGCCAGACCACGGCGCGGATCGGGACGCTTTCACCGACGGCGGCCTTACTGGGATAGCGGCCTCCGCCGACAGCCGGTGTGACATCGTCGATTCCGAGCCGTCCAGTCACGGCGCCCCACATCCCAGCTTGTTTCGATTCAGCCGCTCGCTCGGCCGCGTCAAAGGTACCCACCCGAGCGGGGCCGCGAAACGACATCCCGGGGCGCGTCGGGTGTATGTGTCGTGCCCTATGCTCGGCAGTTGATCACTAGTTGATCATCAGTCGATCACCGGTCGCGCCGGCCGCCGAACCACGTCGGTGCGCCCCGTTCCCGGGTCCGCCGCGCGCTCGTCGCCGGACAGTCGAGGTCACGGGCCAGATCCACTATTTTGTGCGCAAGCTGTAACGATCCCGCAATCGATTCACGTACGCTGCCGCACGTGAGAGCACTCCGTAGGTTCACCGTGCGTGCCCAGCTGCCGGAACCGCTCGCGCCGTTGCAGGAACTGGCCGGGAACCTCCGCTGGAGCTGGCATCCGCCGACCCAGGACCTGTTCGCGGCCATCGACCCGGCGGCCTGGGAGCGGGTGGGCAACGACCCCGTCCGGCTGCTCGGCGAGGTGTCCACCCAGCGCCTGCAGCGCCTGGCGCAGGACGACGACCTGGTCGACAGGGTCCGGGCGCAGGCGGCCGACCTGCACTCCTACCTGACCGAGCCACGCTGGTACCAGCGCCAGCAGGCCGCCGACGGCGAACTGCCCGCCGCGATCGGCTACTTCTCCATGGAGTTCGGGGTCAGCGAGGTGCTGCCGAACTACTCCGGCGGCCTCGGCGTGCTGGCCGGCGACCACCTCAAGGCGGCTTCCGACCTCGGCGTGCCGCTGATCGGCGTCGGGCTGCTGTACCGCTCCGGCTACTTCCGGCAGTCGCTGTCGCTGGACGGCTGGCAGCAGGAGCACTACCCGGCGCTCGACCCGCAGGGTCTGCCGCTGCGGCTGCTCACCTCGGCGGACGGCGCCCCGGTGCTGGTCACCGTGGGCATGCCGGCCGGGCGCACCCTCTACTCGCGGGTCTGGCAGGCGGTGGTCGGCCGCGTGCCGCTGCTGCTGCTGGACTCCGACATCGAGGAGAACGAGCCCGACCTGCGCGGCATCACCGACCGCCTCTACGGCGGCGACCAGGACCACCGGATCCGCCAGGAGATCCTGGTCGGCATCGGCGGCGTGCGCGCGGTGCGGGCGTACTGCGAGGTCACCGGGCACATCAGCCCCGCGGTGTTCCACACCAACGAGGGCCACGCCGGCTACCTGGGCCTGGAGCGGATCCGGGAGCTGATGGCCGGCAGGGGCCTGAACTTCGACGAGGCGGTCGCGGCCGTGCGCGCCGGCACCGTGTTCACCACGCACACCCCGGTCCCGGCCGGCATCGACCGGTTCCCGCTGGACCTGGTGCGCTACTACTTCACCGACTCGCTGCTGCCCGACGTGCCGCTGGACCGGGTGCTCGCGCTCGGCGCCGAGGACAACCCCGGCATGTTCAACATGGCGCACATGGGGCTGCGGCTGGCCCAGCGCGCCAACGGCGTCTCCAAGCTGCACGGCCAGGTGTCGCGCGAGATGTTCGGCGGCCTGTGGGGCGGATTCGACACCGACGAGGTGCCGATCGGCTCGGTCACCAACGGCGTGCACGGGCACACCTGGGCGGCGCGCGAGGTCGCCGCGCTGCTCGGTGAGCCCGGCCTGGAGGGGGCCAGCGCGGAGGAGGCGCTGCGCAACGTGTCCGAGGTGTCCGACCTCGATCTCTGGCACCTGCGTGGGGACCTGCGGCTGCGGCTGGTCGAGGAGGTCCGGCGGCGGGTCAGGGCGGCCTGGCTGGAGCGCGGTGCGTCCGCCCCCGAGCTGGGCTGGACCGACTCGGTGTTCGACCCGGACGTGCTCACCATCGGCTTCGCCCGCCGCGTGCCCACGTACAAGCGGCTCACCCTGATGCTGCGCGACCCGGCCCGGCTGCGCGCCCTGTTGCTGGACCCGGACCGTCCGGTGCAGCTCGTGGTGGCCGGCAAGTCGCACCCGGCGGACGACGGCGGCAAGGCGCTGATCCAGCAGATCGTGCGCTACTCCGACGACCCGGCCGTGCGGCACCGGATCGTGTTCCTGCCCGACTACGACATGTCGATGGCCCGGTACCTGTACTGGGGCTGCGACGTGTGGCTGAACAACCCGCTGCGCCCGCTCGAGGCGTGCGGCACGTCCGGCATGAAGTCCGCGCTCAACGGCGGGCTCAACCTGTCGGTGCGCGACGGCTGGTGGGACGAGCTCTACGACGGGCAGAACGGCTGGGCCATCCCCACCGCCGACGGGGTGACCGACCCGACCCGGCGCGACGACCTGGAGGCGGCGGCCCTCTACGAGCTGCTGGCCAACCAGGTGGCTCCGACGTTCTACCGGCGCGGCGCCGACGGGGTGCCGACCCGCTGGGTTGAGCTGGTGCGGCACACGTTGGCCAACCTCCGCCCGCAGGTGCAGGCCACCCGGATGGTCAGCGAGTACGTCCGGGACTGGTACCTGCCGGCGGCCCGCGCGGCGGCTGTGGTCAACGCCGGGGACTTCGCCGGCGCGCGCCAACTGGCCGAGTACCGGCAGCGGCTGAACACGTCGTGGCCCCGGGTGCGGATCAGCGGCGTGGACGCGTCCGGGGTTCCGGACAGCCCCGTGGTGGGCGCGCCGATGACGGTGCGCGCCACGGTCGAGCTGGCCGGGCTGAAGCCGGACGACGTGACGGTGCAGGCCGTGGTCGGCCGGGTGGACGAGTCCGACGAGCTGGACGAGCCGGTGACCGTGGCCATGGCGCACGTCGGCGGCGCTGACGTCGATGGCGACCGGTTCGAGGCCGTCGTGCCGCTGCCGCACGCCGGCCTGCTCGGCTACACGGTCCGGGTGCTGCCCCGCCACGACCTGCTCAGCTCGTCGGCCGAGCTCGGCAAGATCGTCATCGCGGGCTGACCTTCGTTCGACGTTCACAGGGCGGCGGGTGCCCGGTCTCAGCGGCCGGGCACCCGCCGCTCTTGTGTGCTCTGCCGTACTCCGTCGGTTGACGGCGCGGTGCCGCTCGGTGGCCGAGGGTGACCGGATACCTCAGTCCGGGCGTAATGCCCGACACCTTCTGCCCGAACCGGGCAACAATGACGTCGACCCCGGCGATGTAGCTCGACGGAATGTCGCTCGCAAAGGGGCGCTCGTACAGGGGGAGGAGTGTGGCAGTGGGATCCGCCTCGGATGCCGTCCGCAAGGCCTGGTCGGCTTGTTTTCGGCGAGGCCGGACGCCGGGCCTGCGCACCGGCAAGACGGTGCTGGCGGCCGTCGTCGCCTTTCAGATCGCGGACATGTTGCACACCAGCGCGCAGCCGATCCTGGCGCCGCTGACCGCGCTGCTGGTCGTGCAGCTGACGCTGTACAGCACGCTTACCAGCGGGCTGGACCGGATCGCCGCCGTGGTGACCGGAGTGCTCGTCGCCGTCGGTGTGGCCGAGCTGACCGGGTTGACCTGGTGGAGCCTCGGCGCGGTGGTCGGCATCTCGCTGGTCGTCGGCCGGTTGCTGCGCCTCGGGGCGAACCTGCTCGAGGTGCCGATCTCGGCGATGCTCGTGCTCGCGGCGGCCAGCGGCAGCATCGGGTTCACCCCGGGCAGCCCCGGGCTGGAGACCACCGCGACCGGCCGGGTGGTCGAGACGCTGATCGGTGCCGCCGTCGGCATCCTCGTCAACGTGCTGATCGCGCCGCCGCTCTACGTCCAGCCGGCCGACGACGCGGTGGGTGAGCTCGTCGACAGGCTCAGCGGGTTCGCCCGCGAGATGGCGGTCGCGCTGCGCGGCGAGTGGAGCCGTGCGGAGGCGGACCGGTTCCTGGAGGGCGCCAGGGGCCTCGGCACCGAGGTGGCCCGCGCCGACCTGCACCTGGGCCGCACCGAGGAGAGCGCCCGGCTCAACCCGCGCGGCAAGGTGGCCAGGGAGGCGCAGCCCCGGCTGCGGACCGCGATGGCCGCGCTGGAGCACAGCTACGTGTCGCTGCGGAACCTGTGCCGCGCGGTGCTGGACCGGACGTACTTCGTCGCGGAGGACGACGTGGACGGCGCCTACCGGCCGGAGGCCCGGCGGGCGCTGGCGGACGTGCTGGACGCCTTCGCCGACGCGATGGAGACCGTCGACCCGATCGCCACCGACGAGCCGCACGCGCCGCGCTCGCGGGTGCTGGTGGAGGCGCAGCTGGAGGAGCTGCACGAGCGGCGGGACCGGCTGGCCTCGTTGCTGCTCGTCGACCCCGCCGTCGACGCCGGCGCGTGGGAACAGCACGGTGCGCTGCTCGCCGCCGTCGACCGGCTGCGCGTCGAGGTCGAGGCCGCGGTGGCCCCCGTCGAGGGCCCGTGGCGCCCTGAGCCGGTCACCGCCCGGCACATGGCCGCTGTCCGCCGCGTCCTGGACACCCTGTCCCGCCGCGACCGCAACGGCGGCGCCGACGCTGTCCGTGTGGCCGTCGTGCCAGCCGTCGTGCCGGCCGTTGCGCCGGGTGTCGTGCCCGAGCCTCGGGTGGACGGGGTGAACGGGGTGGCTGAGACCAGCGAGGCGCGGGAGATCGAGCCCCGCGAGGAGCCCCGCCGCGAGGAGACGGTCTAGCGGCTGCCGGTTCTCGCTGGCAGACGGGTTGTGGGGCTGGCGCACGGGTTGTGGCTTTGACACCTGCGCTGTACCGCCGCGCACAGGGCCGTACCGCCGCACACATCGTTACACCGTCGCACACAGGTTCGGCCCTGTGTGCGGCGCTGTGGGGGTGTGTGCCGTGCAGCCGCACACCGGTTCGGCCCGTGTGCCAGCGCCGCAAGCCCGTGCTCAACCCACAGCCGCGTAGTCCACCGTCCAACTCAGCGCCGGCCGCGCCCCATCCTCAGGCCGCTCCGCCTCACTTGTCGCGGGAAATACCCACGACAAGACCCACTTGTCGTGCCTAATTGCCACGACAAGTCGAACGGGGTCCGGCCCGACGTGCGGCGTGCCGCCCAGCACTCCGGGGGCCAGGCCCAGCCTGCCGGCCCAGCCCGCCCGTCGGCCCAGCCAGCCCGCTTGGCCCTGCCGGCCCAGCCTGCCCGCCGGGCCAGCCTGCCGGCCCAGCCCGGCGGCCGCGGGCGGCGGGGTCAGGGCGCCGGGAGCTCGCGCGCCAGGACCTTGCCCGTCGGGTTGCGGGGGAGGCTGTCGAGAAACACCACGTCGCGGGGCACCGAGAAGCGGGAGAGCCGGTCCTTGACGAGCGCGCGCACCTGGTCGGCGTCCAGCCCTGAGCCGGAGGCGAGTACCACGTACGCCGCCAGCCGCTGGCCGAACTTCTCGTCGTCGACCCCGATCACCGCCGCCTCGCGGATCTCCGGGTGTGCCGAGAGCACGTCCTCGACCGGCCCCGGGTACACGTTCTCGCCGCCGGAGACGATCATCGAGTCGCCGCGCCCGGTGAGCGAGAGCCGGCCGTCGGAGTCCAGCCGGCCCAGGTCGCCGGTCGCCATCAGACCGTCGTGCACCTCGACCGGGGACCCCGCCCGCGTGTACCCCTCGAACAGCATGTCGTTGCCGACGAACACCCTGCCGATCGCACCGTCCGGCACGGGGTTGCCGTCGTCGTCCAGGATCCGCAGCGTGGTGCCCAGCGGCGCGCGGCCGGCGGTGTGCGGGTCGGCGCGCAGGTCGGCGGGGTCGGCGATGCTCACCCAGGACACCTCGGTGGAGCCGTAGAGGTTGTAGAGCACGTCGCCGAAGCGATCCATGAACTCGGTGGCCAGCACCCCGGGCAGCGCCGACCCACTGACCGCCACCACCCGCAGCCGCACGTCGTACCGGGACAGCTCCGCGACGGGCAGCTCGAGGATCCGCGACAGCATCACCGGTACCGCGAACAGCGTGCCGCAGCGGTGCTCCGCGATCGCCCGCAGCGCCTCGGCCGGTTCGAACCTGCGTCGCAGCACGATCGGCGAGCCGTGCAGCAGGGCCAGCTGCAGCGCCGCGAAGCCCCAGGTGTGGAACAGCGGCGGCGCGATGAACGACGGCTCGCCGGCCCGTAGCGGGATCCGGGACAGGATCGCCCCGGCCGGCGCCCAGCTCTTCGGCGAGGGCCGGGCGGCGCCCTTGGGGGTACCGGTCGTCCCCGAGGTGAGCACGATCAGCTTGCCGGCCGGCGGGCGCACCGGCAGCATGCTCCGACCGCCGGCGGCGATCAGCCCGTCCAGGGTGGCCGCGCCCCTCGGCTCGCTGCCGTGCTCCACCCAGCCGTAGATCAGCTGGCCGCGGTCGGGCAGGCCGTGCAGCTGGTCGGCGAACTCCTGATCGGCCACGAGGACCGAGGCGCCGAGCTCGCGCAGCACGTCCCCGATCGTCGTCGCGGACAGCGACGTGTTCAGCAGCACCACGTCGGCGCCGAGCTTGGCGGCCGCGGTGGCCAGCTCGACCGGGCCCCGGTGGTTGCGGCACAGCACCGCGATCTTGGTGGTGGCGCCGACGCCCCGGTCGGCGAGCGCGCGGGCCAGCTCGTCGCTGCGCCGGTGCACCTCGGCGAAGGTCAGCAGGCCGCGGTCGTCGATCACCGCCGGCCGGTCGGGATGGCGGGCCGCCCCGGCGGCGTACCCGGTGGCCATCGTGGTGCCCCAGCGCAGCCAGCCGGACGCGATGCCGAGCGCCCGGTCGGGCCGCATCGGAGCCACCACGCCGGCCCTGGCCAGCAGCCCGAGCCCCCAGGTCAGCTCGACCGCGTGGTGGACCGCTTCGCCGACCGAGGCAGGCGTGATCAAGGACTTCACGGCCCGAAGCATGCCCGACCCGACGCTCCCCGGCTATCCGGAGCAGGACGCCGGCCAGCCGGACCCCGGCCAGCCGGACCCCGGCCAGCCGGATGCCGGCCGGTTCGACGCGCGGCTACGCGGACGCGGGCGTGATCGACTCCTCGGCGTCGTCCATGTCGTGCTGGTAGGTCTCGGTCAGGGCGAGCACACAGGCGATGGCCAGCACGGACACGCAGATGATGTAGAGCGAGATCGGGACGTTGCTGTGGAACTCGGCGAACAGCCACGCGGCCACGAGCGAGGAGATCGCACCGCCGAGCAGCGCGCCCAGCTGGTAGCCGAGCGAGGCGCCGCTGTAGCGGAACTTGGCAGAGAACATCTCGGAGAAGAACGCGGCCAGCGGCCCGTACATCATGCTCAGCGTCAGCTGGCCGCCGAGCAGCCCGAGCGTGAGGCCCCACCCGGTCCCGGTGTCGACCAGCCAGAACAGCGGGAACGCCCAGATCGCGGTTCCGATCGAGCCGGCCAGGTACATCTTGCGGCGGCCGATCCGGTCGGAGATCGCGGCGAACCCGCCCAGCGCCGGGATCTGCACGACCGCCACGATCGCGATGGCCATCAGCACGGTGGAGCGCGGCATGTGCAGGATCCGCACGCCGTAGTCCTGCAGGAACGTGATGTAGATGTAGAAGGTCGTGTTGACCACGGTGAACGCGCCGCCCGCCAGCAGCACGCGGCCCCAGTGGGTACGCAGCACCTCCAGCACGGGCGACCGGCTCACCACACCCGCATCGGTCCGCTCCGCCGCCAGCTGCTGCAGGCGCGTGAACGCCGGCGTCTCCTCCAGCCGGCTGTGCGCGTAGACCGCCACCGCGACGAGCAGCACGCTGGCCACGAACGGGATCCGCCAGCCGTAGGACAGGAACGCGTCCGCGCTCATCAGCAGGCTCAGGAAGAAGTAGGCCACCGTGCCGAGTAGCACCCCGATCGGTACCCCCATCTGCGCCACGCTGCCGTACAGGCCACGCCGGTGCTTCGGGGCGAACTCCGTGGCCAGCAGGACCGCGCCGCCCCACTGCCCGCCGACCGCGATGCCCTGCACGAAGCGCAGCACGGTGAGCAGGATGGGCGCCGCCACCCCGATCGCCGCGTAGCTGGGCATCAGACCGATCAGGACGCTGCCGATCGCCATGGTGATCAGCGCCGCGAGGAACGCCTTCTTGCGGCCGACCTTGTCGCCGAAGTGGCCCCAGATGATGCCGCCGACCGGGCGTGCCACGAACCCGACGCCGAACGTGGCGAAGGACAGCAGCACCCCGGTCGACGGGTCGGCGTTCGGAAAGAAGATCTTGGGGAACACCAGCGCGGCGGCGGTGCCGTAGAGGAAGAAGTCGAACCACTCGACGCTGGCGCCGACGAGGCTAAGTCCGGCGATCTTGCGTACCGACCGCTCGTCCAGCTGGGCGGCGCTGCTGTTGCTGGGGGTCCCCATTGCTCGGCGTCTCCGATTCGGTTCGGCGGGTGAGGGTGTGCCGGAACCTAACCTGAGACGTGCGCCACGTCACCCATTCAGGTCACTCTTCACCTGAATAGATCGACGACGGACGACCGTGCAGAGGGTGAGGCGTCCGCTACCAGTGGATCCCCGGCAGCACCCTGGCCATCGCCCGCGCACCCCGGGACAGCGTGCTCATCTCGCTGGCCGCGTTGGCGTCGTCACCACGGGCGGCGGCCGAGTCGGGGAACACCCGGAAGGCCACGTGCAGCAGGGCGTCGGTCAGGCGGGGGACGAGCGTGTAGGCGAGCGAACCGGCCGTGCCCAGCGGGGTGCCGATGTGCTTGGGGCGCCGGCGCAGCGCGTCCATCACCATGTCGGCGGCCTCTTCGGGCGAGCGGGTCGGGAACGCGCGGTAGATGTTCGTCGGCGCGATCATCGGCGTGCGCACCAGCGGCATGTGGATCGTGGTGAAGGTGATCCCGTCGCCGTAGGTCTCGCTGGCCACCACCCTGGCGAACGCGTCCAGTGCCGCCTTGGAGCCGAGGTAGGCGGAGAACCGGGGCGGGTTGGTCTGCACGCCGATGGAGGAGATGTTCACGATGTGCCCGAAGCGGCGCCGGGACATCTGCGGCAGCAGTGCGAGCGTCAGCCGGACCGCGCCGAAGTAGTTGATCGCCATCGTGCGCTCGTAGTCGTGGAACCGGTCGTAGCTCAGGCGCACGGAGCGGCGGATCGACCGGCCGGCGTTGTTGACCAGCATGTCCACCTGGCCGTGGTCGCCCAGCGCGGCAGCCACCAGCGCGGTCACCGAGTCGGCGTCGGTGATGTCGCAGGAGTAGACGCTGGCCCGCCCGCCGGCCTCCTCGATCTCCGCGCGGACCTTCTCCAGCTCCTCGGCGCGCCGGGCCACCAGCAGCGGAACACCGCCCTCGGCGGCCACCCGCAGCGCCGTCTCCCTGCCGATCCCCGAGGACGCGCCGGTGATCATCACGGTCCGGCCGTCCAGCTCGCCCTTCGGGCCGTGGCGGCGCGCACGGTTCGGGTCCAGGTGCTCGCGCCAGTAGCGGTAGAGCACCGGGGCGTAGTCGGCGAACTCCGGGCAGCGGATGCCGGTGCCGGCCAGTGCGGCGCGGGTCTCGGTGTCGTCGAACACCGAGTCGAAGCTCAGGTGGGGCAGCACCTCGGGCGGGATGCCGATCTCGGTGAGCACCGCGTCGCGCAGCTCGACCACCTCGGGCACCCGGCCGAGCAGCTCGCCGACCCGGTCGACCAGGCCGCGCACCGGGTCGGCCACCGCGTCCGGGATGACCTGGGTGAGCTGGGGCGCTCCGGCGGCGGCCGCCAGCGCGTTGTAGACCTCGCTGACCGGCTGCGGCGTCGAGGAGACCAGCTGGAACGCCCGCCCGTCCAGGCCATCGACGTGCATCAGGGCGTCCATCGCGTCGGCCACGTAGTCGACCGGCACGATGTTGGTGGCGCCCAGGTCGGGCACCGGGATGCGCATCGAGCGGAACAGCGGCGCGGTCGGGCCGGCCGCCCTGGCCACCGCCTCGATCGCCGGCAGCAGGTAGTAGGGGCCGTCGACCTTGTCCATCTCGCCGGTGCGCGAGTCGCCGACCACCACGGCCGGCCGGTACACCCGCCACGGCACCGCCGACTGGGTCCGCACCAGTGCCTCGGCGGCGAACTTGGTGGCGTAGTACGGCGAGTGCAGGTGCTGCCCGGCGTCGAAGTCGGCCTCGGTGAAGCGGCCCGGGTAGTCGCCGGCCACCGCCACGGAGGACACGTGGTGCAGCAGCCGCGCGTCGATCCGCTCGGCCAGCTCGATCACGCGGCGGGTGCCTTCGACGTTGGCGGCCCGGTTCGCCGCGTCGCTCGCGGTGAGGTCGTAGACGGCGGCCAGGTGCAGCACGTGGTCCACGCCGGCCAGGGTGGCGGCGTCCTCGTCGGACACGCCGAGGCCGTCCACGGTCAGGTCACCGCGCACCGCCGTCAGCCGTGTGTGGCCGGCCAGGTCGGACGTCCGGGCCGACAACCGGCCCGGCGACCTGACCAGGCAGAAGATCTCCGCTTCGGGGCGGGCCAGCAGCCGGGCCAGTACGTGTCGGCCGAGGAACCCGGTACCACCGGTGACCAGGTAGCGCATGTGTTGTCACTCCGTCGGGATGTGCTGCTGGTGAGCGGCTGGTGAGCGGCCGGCAAAAGTCACCCCAGTGTGCCATGAAGATCGGGGTCGGCCGGGTGTCGATCCTGTGCTGATCCCGGGCAGACCGGGGTGGCGGGAATCGGGTGCGGGTTCTCAAGTTGTGGGCGCTACGCTCCCCGCCGTGGTTGCCGGATTACGTCGTGAAGTGTCCAGCTCCCGACCGCGTCGTCGAGCGGTTCGGAGTGGATCCGCGCTGGTCACGGCGCTGCTGATGGCCGTGCTGGCCGCGTGTGGTGGGTCGGCCCCGCCGCCTGCCGCCGCGCCGTCCGCCGGTTCGTCCGCCGCACCCGACACCGGGGTGGCGGAACCGGCGCCCGGCCCGGTCGTCGACCCGCTGCCCGGCATGCCGCCGGTGCGCGACCCGCACAACGTCTACGCCGACGCCGGCGCGAACATGCTCAACGACGTCACCCGGACGGCGAAGCCACTGGTCTACGTGCCGCACACCAAGTCGGGCGACGTCTGGGTGATCGACCCGACGACGTTCGCGGTGGTCGGCAAGTACCCGGTCGGCGTGGAGATCCAGCACGTGGTGCCCTCGCACGACATGCGCACCCTCTACGCCACCGACGACCTCGGCAACACGCTCACCCCGTTCGACCCGACCACCGGCAAGCCCGGCCCCCGGATCCCGGTGATCGACCCGTACAACATGTACTACTCGCCGGACGGCCGCTCGGCGATCGTCGTCGCGGAGGCGCGCCGCCGGCTGGTCTGGTACGACCCCAAGACCTGGCAGGTGCAGGGCGAGACGCTCACCCCGAACTGTGCCGGCATCGACCACGCCGACTTCACCCCGAACGGCCGGATCGGCGTGTTCACCTGCGAGTTCGACGGCCGGGTCGCCGTGGTGGACATCGCATCGCACCAGCTGCTGCGGATGGTCGACATGCCGCACCGCAACCGGCGGATGGGCCCGCAGGACATCAAGCTGGCCCCGGACGGCTCGGTCTTCTACATCGCCGACTCCGACCAGAACGGGCTCTGGGTGCTGGACGGCACGGCCACCAAGGTGCTCCGCCAGATCCCCACCGGGATGGGCGCACACGGCCTCTACCTGGACCGCGACGCGAAGAGGCTGTTTGTCACCAACCGCCATGAGGGCAGCGTCAGCGTGCTCGATGCATACACCGGCGCGAAGCTCGCCAAGTGGCAGATCCCCGGCGGCCCCATCCCCGAGGCCGGCGCCAGCACGCCCGCCGGCCTCGGCGTGGGCACCGGCCACGCCGGCCCCGGGCACACCGGCGGCGGCCACGCCAGCCCCGACATGGGCGGGCTGAGCGCGGACGGCAAGCAGCTGTGGCTCTCCGGGCGCTACGACCGCGCGGTGTACGTGCTCTCCACCGACGACGGCCACCTGATCAAGCAGATCCCGGTCGGCCGGGGCCCGCACGGCCTGTGCGTCTGGCCCCAGACCGGCCGGTACTCCCTGGGCCACACCGGCATCACCCGCTAGCGCCGCGGGCGACGAGCACCCCGCCGCGACACCACCCACCCCACCCCGCGAGCCGGGGATTTGGTCAGGGTGAGCCGGGGATTTGGTCACGGCGAGCGTCGGACCGCCGTCACCTCAGCTCGCCGCGCCGGCGGGCCTGGTGAGGTCGCACCAGGTCTGGCCGGCGACGGTGACCTTGGCGAAGTGCTGGGTCACCCAGGTGCTGATCTCGTTCGCGGTGTCGTGCGAGTCGCGGCCGCCTCGGCCTCGGCCCTGGTTGTGGCCGTCCTGGTCGCCATTCCCCGGCCCGCCCGGCCCGCCCGGTCCGCCGCCGCGGGGTCCGCCCGCGACGAAGTAGTGGATCCGGCCGGCGGCCACGTCGGCCTGGAACTGGGCGAGCGTCGGCGCCGGGTCGCTGCCCATGAAGCCGCCGATCGCCATGACTGCGGTCTGGCTGCTCAGCTCGAGTGAGGACGCACCGCGCGCGCTGATGGTGGCCGCCGACCAGGTCGTACCCGCCGAACGGAGCAGTGCCGTTGCCGCGGGGTCCGCTGTGGCGTCCGCGTCGAATCCGGGCCCGCCCGCGTGCGCGGCCCGGCCGCCGTCGTGGCCACCGGTGGTCCGGTCGCCGTCGCCTCGGCCGTGGAACCCGCTGCCGAACCCGCCCACCGACGGACCCGCGGAAGCCATGCCACTCGTGTGCGGGGTGAGCGTGGTCTGCACCGAGTAGGCCGCCGGCCCCAGCAACCCGGCCACGATGGCCAGCGCGAGCACCCAGCCGGCGACGACCCGACCACCGCCTGCTGAGGTACCGGCGGCCGAGCCACCGGTCGGCGAGCTCTCGGTCGAGGAGCTCCCTGTTGACCGGCGCCTGATGCCGACCACAAGCACGGCGACCGTCGCCACGACCGTGACCGCGAGTACCACCCAGCGCAGTGCGGGCTGCCAGGCCGGGGTGCGGTCCAGCAGCACCCAGGCCCATGCGCCGGTGCCCGCGACGAGCACGGCGAGCGCCACCCGGACGGCCCAGACCGCCAGCGGCGCTCCTGTCGACTCCGCCGCTCCTGTCGACTCCGCCGACTTCCGACCGAGCAGCTCCCGACCGCCGATGCCGAGCACGGCGGCGACCGCCGGGGCCAGCGCCACGGTGTAGTACGGGTGGAAGATGCCGGCCATGTAGCTGAACACCGCCGCGGTGACCAGCAGCCATCCGCCCCAGAGCAGCAGGGCCGCGCGCGTGGCGTCCGTCCGGGGAGCTCGCCGGGTCAGCCACAGCCCGACCACCAGCAGGACCAGCGCGGCCGGCAGCAGCCAGCTCGCCTGCCCGCCCGCCGCCTGCGCGAACAGCCGCGACCAGCCGGCTGCCCCGCCGAACCCACCGAAGTGCCCGGCACCCGGCCCGGACCCCCCACCGCCAGGCCCGAGGCCGCCGCCGTCGGAGCCGTGGGAGCGCCCGAGCAGCCGGCTGATGCCGTTGTAGCCGAGCGCGAGCTCCAGCAGGCTGTTGGTCTGGGAACCGCCGATGTAGGGCCGGTCCGCGGCCGGCCAGAACGCCACCAGCGCCATGTACCAGCCGGCGCTGACCACCACGACCACCCCGCCGGCGAGCAACTGCCGGACCCGCCGCCACCACCCCGCCGGCGCCGCGACCAGGTACGCCAGCGCCAGCCCCGGCAGTACGAGCAGCGCCGCCCCCATCTTGGTCAGCACGCCGAACCCGATGGCCACGCCGGCGAGCACCAGCCAGCGGGTGCTCGCGTGCTCGAGCGCCCGGGTCACGCAGTACGCGGCGACCACGAGCAGCAGCACGAGCAGGGCGTCCGGGTTGTTGAACCGGAACATCAGTACGGCGACCGGCGTCAACGCGAACGCCACACCGGCCAGCAGACCGGCCCCGCCACCCGCCACCCGTCGCACCGTCGCGTACAGCAGGGCCACCGAGGCGACCCCCAGCAGCGCCTGCGGCACCAGCATGCTCCAGCTGGAGAAGCCGAAGATCCTCCCCGACAGCCCCATCAGCCAGATCGAGGCCGGGGGTTTGTCCACGGTGATGAACCCCGCCGGGTCGAACGCGCCGAACAGCAGCGCCTTCCAGCTGCGGGTGCCGGACCAGACGGCGGCCGTGTAGAAGCTGTTCGCCCAGCCCGACGCCGCGAGAGACCACAGGTTGACCAGCGCGGTGCCGCCGAGCAGCCCGAGCAGCGCGAACCACTCCCAGCGCGGCCGCCGACCCGGGGTTGCGGTCGCCGGCAGTCCGGACCCCGTCGCCGCCGCGCCGGACCTGGCGCCCGCACCGATCGCCGGCGCGCTCATGCCGAGGGCCGGGCGCCGAAGACCCAGGCGCGCAGGAGGGCGAAGCGGGCCACCACGGGCAGCGCGTTGGCCGCGATCAGCACGACCAGCTCGGCGCTCGCCCCCGCTGTGGGGGCGACCATGCCGAGCAGGGCGAGCGCGCCGCTGCTCAGTGCGAGGCTGAGCGCGAACACCGCGAGGCCCTGCAGTTGATGCCGGATGGCGCCGGTGCGGCCCCGGATGCCGAAGGTGATCCGCCGGTTCGCCTCGGTGTTGGCCACCGTGCTCAGTACCAGCGAGATCAGGTTCGCGGTCAGCGCGCCGACCTCGTTGCGCAGCAGCAGGAACAGCCCGAGCTGGACCACCGTGCTGACCACACCGATCGCCGAGAACCGCACGAGCTGCCCGATCAGCTGGGTGTTCCACCGCCGCCGGGGTGCCGTGCCGAGCTGCCCGCTCCCGCGTACCGGCATACCGGGGCGACCGCCGACCGGGGAGCGGAGCGGAGCGCTGAGGGGGAAGCCGACGGGGCCTGCCACGTCGCTGACCGGACTGCCGAGTGGGCCGGCCGGGTCACCGACCGGAGCGCCGAGTGGGCCGGCTGAGGCGTCGGCGCGGCGCGGCGCGAAGCCGGTCCGCAACCGGGCGACGACGCGGCCGGGCCGCCGTAGGCTGATCGGCTGGATCGCCGCGTTCGACCGGGGTGGCCGGCCGATCGTCCGGGGGGTCGGCAGCGGAAGCGATGCGCTCATGATCCTGACTCTGACCTGAGGCGCTGTACTGGCCGTATGCCGAAGCTATGGGCCCGCTGTGCGCCCGCCCCGGGTTCTCAGCCTGGTCGGGGGACAGTGGTGGCGGCGAGCACTCTGGCGGCCCCGTCGCCTGCCTTCCGCCGCCGGTGGCCCGCCGTCCGCGTCGAGACCGCCGTCGTGCTCCGACCCCGGCCTGACCAGTCGCGTCTTTTTGACGTGACAGGTGGCACTTGTCGTGTCTATTTCCAACGACAAGTCGAGGCCGGGGTGGGCGGCGCGGGCTGTGGGCGGCGCGGGCTGCGGGTTGGCGTGGGCTGTGGGTTGGCGTGGGCTGTGGGTTGGCGCACGGGGAGCTGCCGCGTGTTACCGAACTCCACAGCAGGCAGGTAATTCGGCTCGAAAACCTGCCTGCTGTGGAGTTCGGTAACAACAAGCCTGCTGTGGAGTTCGAAAACCTGCCTGCTGTGGAGTTCGGTAACAACAAGCCGGCGCCGGATGCCGGCCCGGCGGGGTTCGGTGGGCACGGCCCGGCGGGGCGCTACCGGGTCTGGTGGCGAGCGTTGGCGGACCGGTCGTTGTGTCTCTGCAGGAGCGCGAGGGGCGCCACACCGAGCGCCGGCGCCGTCGCGGTTCCCACTTGTCGTCGGAAACTGACGCGACAGGTCGCAGGGGGAGGCCCGTACGAGCGGTGGGCGACCCTCAGAGCGGTCAGCGGGCGCGCCAGTAGCCCGTCGCGTAGACCATCCGGCGGCTGAGGCCTCGTTCGTCGAGCAGGTGGGCACGGATGTCGCGGACCGCGGCGGCTTCGGCGGACAGCCAGGCCTGGCAGTGCGCCGGGTCGACGCCC
>DATAYB010000473.1:0-15845 GCA_036272795.1 Pseudonocardia sp. | reverse complement strand
GACGAGCTCGGCCCCGATCTTCTCCCACGGGTCCTCGAGCTCGATCTCCTTGGCGATCGACACACCATCGTTGGTGATGGTGGGCGCGCCCCACTTCTTCTCCAGAACGACGTTGCGGCCACGCGGGCCGAGCGTCACCTTGACGGCGTCGGCGAGGGTGTTCATGCCGCGCTCGAGCCCGCGGCGTGCCTCCTCGTCGAACGCGATCATCTTCGCCATGCGGTGTGGTCCTCCGATAGGGATGACGCGATGGTCGGACACGGTGCCCGCGACGGACGACCGGCAACCCTGCGCTCGGCCTCACCGACCCGACCTGGCACTCACAGGTGTCGAGTGCCAATGCCGTGTTTAGCACTCCCATGCGGCGAGTGCAAGGCAACAGGCCCACCCGACACCCGCTCCGGTGGACGCCGCCCACACCCGCCCGGGGCACCGTGAGCTGGCCGAACACCCCACTCGCGAGCGAGGGACCGAACGGCGTGCCGATCGGTCCCTCGCTGTTCCCGAACTCAGAGCCGGCGCACTGCCTCCGCCTGGCTACGACCGTCCCGACCGGCTGTTGTCTCGAACTCCACCCGGTCGCCCTCTTCGAGCGTCCGGAACCCATCCATCTGGATGGCGCTGTAGTGCACGAAGACATCAGGCCCACCGTCGGTGGCGATGAAGCCGTAGCCCTTCTCCGAGTTGAACCACTTGACCGTGCCCTGGGCCACGGCATCCTCCTGTTGTTGCGGACGAACTGCAGCCGACGCTACCCAAAATCAACCGCCTCCCGAGAGCCCCGTCTCAGAGTCCGGGAGGGCAGGATGCGCAACGTGAGAACCGTCGAGGAACACCGCGCCGCGGTCGCCGCGCTGCTCGGGCCGACCCCCACCGAGGACCGGCCGCTGGCCGCCGCGCTGGGCCTGGTACTGGCCGAGGACCTGCGTTCGGCGATCCCGCTGCCGCCGTTCGACAACTCCGCGATGGACGGCTACGCGGTGCGCGCCGAGGACGTGGCAGGCGCCTCGCCGGAGCGGCCAGTGTGGCTGCCGGTGCCGGAGGACATCCCGGCCGGGCGCACCGACTCGCCGCCGCTGAGAGCGGGCACCGCGCACCGGATCATGACCGGAGCGCCGCTGCCGCCCGGGGCCGACGCCGTGGTCCAGGTCGAGCTCACCGACGGCGGCGTGCACAAGGTCCGGGTCGACCAGCCGGTGGCGGCCGGCACGTACCTGCGCAGGGCGGGCGACGACACCGCGGCCGGCGCGCTGGTACTGCCGGCCGGCTCCCCGCTGACCGCGGCGAGGCTCGGGCTGGCCGCCGCGGTGGGCGCCGCCACGGTCCGGGTGCGGCGGCCGCTGAACGCGCTCGTGCTGTCCACGGGCTCGGAGCTGGTGGCCCCGGGGCAGCCGCTGCTGCACGGGCAGATCTACGAGTCGAACGGGGTGATGCTGGCGGCCGCGGTGACCGACGCCGGCGGGTACGCCGAGCAGTTGCGGTTCGTGCCGGACGACGTGCCGAGGTTCCTGGCGACCCTGACCGAGCGGATCGCCTCAGCCACCGACCGGGGCCACCCGCCGGACCTGGTACTCACCTCCGGCGGGGTCAGCGCCGGCGCCTACGAAGTGGTCAAGGAAGCGCTCACCGACCGGGGCGTCGAGTTCGTCAAGGTGGCCATGCAGCCCGGCGGGCCACAGGGCGCCGGGCGGCTGACCGGCCTGCCCGGGGCGGCCGAGGTCACCGCGGTCACGCTGCCCGGCAACCCGGTCAGCTCGCAGGTGTCCTTCGAGGTCTTCGTGCGCCCTGCGTTACGGGCCGCAATGGGCCATCCGAGGCCGGATAGGCCAGTCGTGCGAGCCCGCCTCGCGGAGACCCTGCAGTCCCCGCCGGGCCGCCGACAGTTCCGCAGGGGCGAGCTGGACAGCGCATCCGGACTGGCGCGCGCGATCGGCGGACCGGGCTCCCACCTGCTCTCGGCGTTGGCCAGGGCGAACTGCCTCATCGAGCTCCACGAGTCGGCACAGGTGCATCCGGCGGGCGAGGAGGTCGACGTCTGGATCCTCGATCGCTGATCGAGTGACACTTGCCGCACTACTCCAAGTGGTGCTCAACACAGCGTGATGACGCGTCATTTCATCGAGTGTGAGTAAGATCACGAGCCAAAGGGGCAACGTTTGGCCCCCCAAAGGCGTCAACATCAGTGCAGCGTTCGTCCGAACGGTCCATGTCCAGCGTGTTTCCCGCGATTGGGCTGGACCACCGAGCGGGCGCTCGGGAATAATTTGACGCACGGTGGGTAACCCACTGCCAACGGACCTACCGCTTGTCGCTGGGGAGCGGACGAGCGGTTCCACGGCCGGGGTCGCTGTCTCGGGGGATGGCGGCTCCGGCCTTTTACTTGCCCGGCCCACGAGCCGGGCTCGGCTCGTGTGGCCCGGCTCACGGGCCCCGCCCGTACTACCCCGGCGCCCGCGCGCCAAACTCCCCGCCCCGTCCCACCGGCCTCGATCTCGACGCGGCCCGTGGCGGCCCGGTTGTGGCTAAGGTGATCGCCATCAGACCGCCGTGGGCCGGCGGGCCCGCGCGGCGTACCGTGAGCGGCCGGGCGGCCATCCTGGCGCCGCACCGTGGAGGATTTGACTCACCCTGATGGCCGGCACCGAACCCGCACCTACCGGACTGAGCCACATCGTCGGCCTCGTCCGCGCCGCGATTCCCCCCATGCACCCCGGCGGCCGGCCCATCGTGGCCGGCGTCGGCGCCGCCGCACTGCTCGCCAGGGTCCTCACCGGGCGCGGCACCGTGCTCGGACTGGCCGCCACGGCCGCCGTTGCGGCCTTCTTCCGCGAGCCCACCAGGGTCAGCCCCGACCGGGCCGGCGTGATCGTGTCGCCCGCCGACGGCACCGTGGCGATCGTCGACGAGGCCACCCCACCCGCCGAGCTCGGTCTGCCTGACACCCCGCTCCCCCGGGTCAGCGTGTTCCTCTCCGTGCTGGACGTGCACGTGCAGCGGATCCCGTTCGACTCCCGGGTCGAGAAGATCGTCTACCGGCCTGGCAAGTTCCTCTCGGCCGACCTGGACAAGGCCAGCGAGGACAACGAACGCAGCTCGATGCTGCTGCTCGGCGCCGACGGGCAGCAGGTCGCCGTCGTGCAGATCGCCGGGCTGCTGGCCAGGCGGATCGTCTGCCAGGTCGGCGAGGGCGACGAGGTGGCCGCGGGCGAGACCTACGGGCTGATCCGGTTCGGCTCCCGCGTGGACACCTACCTGCCCGCCGGCGCCCGGGTGCTCGTCGCGCCGGGGCAGCGCACCATCGGCGGCGAGACCGTGCTGGCCGAGTCGGCCGGCCCCGAACCGGCGAGCTGACCCATGGCCGTGAACGGCTACCGAGGAGTTCGGCTGCTGCCGAACGCCATCACCGTGCTGGCGCTGTGCTCCGGGCTGTCCGCGGTGCAGTTCGCGCTGAGCCACCAGTTCGACCTCAGCATCGCGGCGCTCACCACCGCCGCCATCTTCGACAGCCTGGACGGCCGGATCGCCCGGCTGCTCGACGCCACCAGCAAGATGGGCGCCGAGCTCGACTCGCTGGCCGACTGCGTGTCGTTCGGGGTGGCCCCCGCACTGGTGCTCTACATCTGGGTGCTGGAGGGCAACCGGGTGGGCTGGGTGGTCGCCCTGGTGTTCGCGGTCTGCGCGGCGCTGCGGCTGGCCCGGTTCAACACGCTGCTCGACGACACCGAGCAGCCCCCGTACGCCAAGGAGTTCTTCGTCGGGGTGCCCGCGCCGGCCGCCGCACTGGTCGCCGTGCTGCCGCTGCTCATCACCCGGCAGTTCGGCCCCGGCTTCTGGTCGGACCCGCTGGTCGTCGGCGTGTGGACGCTGCTGGTCGCGGCGCTGATGATCAGCCGGCTGCGCACCCTTTCGATGAAGACCGTGCGCGTGCCGGCCGAGTTCATCGCGCCGCTGCTGGTGCTGGTCGGGCTGGCCGGCGCGGCGATCATCACCGTGCCGTTCCTCGCGCTGGCGCTGGCCGTGCTGATCTACCTCGGCCACCTGCCGTACGCCGTCTACCGGTACCGCTGGCTCGCCCGGCACCCTGAGGCCTGGTACGTCGCGGCGCGCCAGCGCAGGGCCGCCGTGCGCGCGCTGCGCACCACCCGCCCGCCGGGCCTGCGCCCACCGCTGCGCGGCCGCGTGGCCGGCGCCGCCCGCGCCAGGGCCGCCGCCCTCAACACCCGCCGCCGCCGCGAGGACGGCACCGCGACCAACGGCAGCGGTCCGGGTGGGGTGACCGGGGGCAGCTCGGTGACCAGCGGCGCCTCCAGCGCGAACGACGGACCCCTGCCGAGGCGCAGCGGCCGCAGGCTCGGACTCCGCAAGATCCGCCGCCCCCGCTGAGCAGCGCTGATCGCCGCCCCCGCTAGCTGACGCCGACGGACCGGTCCGCGTGGCGCTTCACGGCGAGGTTGAGCACGACGAGGACGGCCACCAGCACCGCCGTCAGGTGGATCGGCGCCGGTGACCACGGCGTGACCAGCACGAGCACCGCGACCACCGGGTAGGCGATGTTCAGCGCCCGCACCCCGCCGCCAGGGCGCGGCCGCACGTGCAGCAGCCACACGCTGAGCAGGAACACCGCCACCGGTACCGCCGTGGCGAGGCCGGCGAGCAGCGGCGCAAGCTCCGTCCGACCGGTGTCGAAGTCGACCGCGACCTCGAGCCCCGCGCCGACCGCCGCCACCGAGGCGAACACGAGGTAGTGACCGTAACCCCAGCGCAGCGCGATCTCCTGGGACTCGAGCAGCCGCTCCGCCGACTCGTCGAAGTACAGCCACCACATGGAGAACACGATCACCACGCCGGCCGCCGCAAGGCCGAGCAGGATGCCCAGGTGCTCGCCCTCGGCCAGCGCCTCCTGGATCGCCGAGGTCGACCCGAGCACCACCTCACCGAGCACGATCAGCGTGAAGCAGCCGTACCGCTCCGCGATGTGCCCAGGGTGCCAGGTGGTCCTCACGCGGCGCTCCGCGAACGCCGGCACCGCCATCTCCGCCACCGCCAGCACCACAAACCCGGCAACCCCGAGCTCCGGCGGCAGCAACAGCCGCAGCACCCAGCCGACCTGTACCACCGTGATGCTGCACGCGTAGCGCATCGCGGTGCCGCGCTGTGCCGGGTTCGCCGCCCAGGCGCGCAGCCACTGCGCCACCATGGCCAGCCGCATGATCACGTAGCCCGCGGTGATGACGGCGTAGTCGGTCCGGTCGAACGCGGCTGGCACCCCGGCGGCCAGCACCAGCGCGCCGACGATCTGCACCAGCGTGGTCACCCGGTACAGCGCGTCGTCGGTGTCGTACGCGGAGGCGAACCACGTGAAGTTCATCCACGCCCACCAGATCGCGAAGAACACCATCAGGTAGCCGAGCAGCCCCGCGCCGATGTGCTGCTCGCCGAGCGCGTGGTGCAGCCGGGCGGCGGCCAGCGACACGGCGACCACGAAGCACAGGTCGTAGAACAGCTCGAGCGGGGTGGACGACCGGTACGGCTCGGCGGGCTCCCTGGCGCGCATCACCCTGGTCCAGCGCGGGCCGGGTGCGAGGTTGCCAGTGGCGACGGGGTTGGGCTCGGCGGTCACCGCGCGATCATGCCCGGTCGGTCAACGCCGCTGGTAGTCCCGTGTGATGATCACGATGAGGCCGGGGGTGGCGTTCGCGATGCCGCTGAACCGGGGCGCGGCCTTCATGCCGAACGCGCTGGCCAGCGACTGCGCGGCGGCCTGGTCACGGCCGTTGCCCGGCTCGTAGTAGACCGTGCTCGTGCCAATCGCGCCGAACGGGTAGTTGCCGACCTCGGTGACCTGCCAGCCGGAGTCGCGGAAGTCGGCGGCCGCCTGCTGGGCCAGGTCCCGGATCCGGCTGTTGTTGTACACGCGCACAGGCGCCTTCACGACGGCTCGGCGCGGGGCCTGGGTGCGGGGGGCTGCGACGGCGGGCCCGTTGTCGGCCGGCAGGCCGGCGCCGGGCAGCTTGGCGGCCGGCGGGGCGGCGGGCGGGACGATCGCGGGGCCGGGCGCGGGAGCAGGCGCCGCCGGCGGGGCGGGGGCCGGCCTCTGTGCCGGGATCGGAGGGATCACCGCCGGAGCGGGCGCGGGCGGTGGTGGGGCCGCCTGAGGCTTCGGCGCGGGCGCGGCTTCCGGCTTGGGTGGGGGGGCCGGAGCTGCCTCGGGCTTGGGTGCGGGGGCTGGTGCTGGCGCCGGCACGGGGCCGCTGACCGGGGCCGACGATGCGGCGGCGTTCACCGACGGGGATGCGGGCGCGGGGTTGCCGCTGTCGCCACCGCCCGCGGCGGAGACGAGACCGACCACGGCGGCAACCGCGGCGACGCCGAGCATCACGAACCCGCCCATGCGAAGCGGGGAAGGGCCGCCGCCCAGCGGATTGGGTTCGGTCATCTCGACCTCCCGGTCGCTCGTGATGTCGGTGCGGGGACTGCGCGCGAGATCAGCGCGCGTCGACCCCGAACCGGCGAGCCGCCCGGGTCCGCTGGCGGCTCGCACGCAGCCGGCGCAGGCGCTTGACCAGCATCGGGTCGGCGGCCATCGCGGCTGGCTTGTCGATCAGTGCGTTGAGCACCTGGTAGTAGCGGGTCGCTGACATGTCGAAGAGCTCGCGGATGGCCTGTTCCTTCGCACCCGCGTACTTCCACCACTGCGCCTCGAACGCGAGGATCTCGCGGTCCCGGCGGGCCAGCTCGTCACTGGGCGCCAGGTGGTCCGGCAGTACCTCGACGGAATCCATTCACGCACCTCGACGGATCGGGAACCGAGCAATAAACAACAACCGTGTGATTCGCCGGCAATTAGACCACGGGTGGGCGACAGACCCCGGGACCGACGCACCTTCGGCCGCGAGTCCGGCCCACCCGATAGGGTCGCGGGCATGGCCGTCCGCCCCATCCGAATCATCGGCGACCCGGTGCTGCACGCGCCCACCCAGCCGGTCACCGAGTTCAACGACGAGCTGCGCACCCTGGTTGCCGACATGTTCGACACCATGGCGGCGGCCGACGGTGTCGGGCTTGCCGCGAACCAGGTCGGCGTCGGCCTGCGCGTCTTCGTCTACGACTGCCCGGACGAGGTGGCCGAGGTCCAGCGGCGCGGTGTCGTGATCAATCCCGAGCTGCAGACCAGCGAGCTGCCGGAGATCATGCCCGACCCCGACGACGACTGGGAAGGCTGCCTCTCCGTGCCCGGCGAGCAGTTCCCGACCGGGCGGGCCGACTGGGCCAAGGTGACCGGCGTCGACCTCGACGGCGCCCCTGTCGAGGTCGAGGGGCACGACTTCTTCGCCCGCTGCCTGCAGCACGAGGCCGACCACCTGAACGGCATCATCTACGTCGACCGCCTCGTCGGCCGCCACGACCGCGCCGCCCGCCGTGCCCTCAAGAAACACGGCTGGGGCGTCCCCGGCCTCGCCTGGGACCCCTCCTCCCCCCACCCCGCCGAACTCTGACCCACCGCCCCTGACCGGCGAGTCGCTAGATTCCGCGGGCGTGTCGCTGGATTCCGCGGTCCCCCGACAGCCTGGAACACCAGGCGCCACCCGCGCGTTTACTGCTGTAAAGCTGTAATCAAGGCGGTGGGGCAAGATGGACGAACTGGATGCCTACTCACGCACGGTGAGCGCCGTGGCGGCCGAGGTCACCCCGCACGTGGCCAGCCTGCGGGTCGGCCGGGGGCGGTCGGCAGGCGCCGGCTCCGGCGTGGTGTTCACCGACGACGGGCTGCTGCTGACAAACGCGCACGTCGTCGCCGAGGCAAGCCAGGGCGAGGCGGAGTTCACCGACGGCACCGAGACCAGGTTCGACGTCGTCGGCACGGACCCGCTCTCCGACCTGGCGGTGCTGCGCGCCCGGAGCACCACGCCGCCGGCGGCCACGCTGGGTGACGCCGACCAGCTGGTGGTCGGCCAGCTCGTGGTGGCCGTCGGCAACCCGCTCGGGCTGGCCGGCTCGGTGACCGCCGGGGTGGTCAGCGCACTCGGGCGGTCCCTGCCCACGCGCAGCGGGCGGGCCGGGCGGATGATCGAGAACGTCATCCAGACCGACGCCGCGCTGAACCCCGGCAACTCCGGGGGCGCGCTCGCCAACGGCCGGGGCCAGGTGATCGGGATCAACACCGCGGTGGCAGGCGTCGGCCTCGGGCTCGCCGTGCCGGTGAACCCCACCACCCGGCGGATCATCGCGACACTGCTCAGCGACGGCCGCGTGCGCCGCGGTTACCTCGGCCTGGTGGGTACCCCTGCGCCCGTGCCCGCCTCGGTCGCCGAGCGCTACCAGCGGAGCAAGGGGCTGCGACTGGTCGAGGTGGTGGCGGGCAGCCCCGCCGCGAAGGCCGGACTGCGCGCGGGCGACCTGGTGCTGTCCGTCGGGCGGGAGCCGGTGACCGACGCGCAGGGCATCCAGCGCCAGCTCTTCGCCGAGTCGATCGGGGTCGCGCTGCCGGTGACCGTGCTGCGCAACGGCGCGATGGTGGACGTCGTCGCGGTGCCCTCCGAGCTCACCGGCTGACCCCGGCCACGGACCGCGGAATCCAGCGACACGGCCTGCACAATCCAGCGACTCGCCGGTCAGGGGGGCGGGGGCGGGCGGGTGAGTGGCTGGCGGGGTGGGCGTCGGCGCGTTACGGTCGGGGACACAACTGCAGAACGCGGGAGCTCGTAACCAACGGGCTGAGAGGGCGGCTAGGTGCCGCCGACCGCACGAACCTGTCCGGGTAATGCCGGCGTAGGGAGGATTCGCCATGACAGCACTTGACGACCGTACGGTCTCCCCCACCGTCACCACGGGCCCGATCCAGGGCTCACACAAGGTGTACATCGAGGGTCCGGACGACCTGCGGATTCCGGTCCGCCGAGTGGATCTGACGAACGGCGAGCACTTCGACCTGTACGACACCTCCGGCCCGTACACGGACGACGCGGCCACGATCGACGTCCGGAAGGGGCTGCCCCGCAACCGCCAGCCGTGGATCGACGCGCGCGAACCTGTCGAGGGCGCCGCCACCCAGCTGGCCTGGGCGAGGGCGGGCATCGTGACGCCGGAGATGCGGTTCATCGCGGTCCGCGAGGGCGTCGACGTGGAGCTGGTGCGCAGCGAGGTGGCGCGCGGCCGGGCGGTGATCCCGGCCAACCGCAACCACCCCGAGGCCGAGCCGATGATCATCGGGAAGAAGTTCCTCGTCAAGATCAACGCGAACATCGGGAACTCCGCCGTGTCCTCCTCCATCGAGGAGGAGGTGGAGAAGATGGTCTGGGCCACCCGGTGGGGCGCGGACAACGTGATGGACCTGTCGACCGGCAAGAACATCCACGAGACCCGCGAGTGGATCATCCGGAACGCGCCCGTGCCGATCGGGACCGTGCCGATCTACCAGGCGCTGGAGAAGGTCAACGGCGACCCGGCGAAGCTGTCGTGGGATGTCTACAAGGACACCATCTACGAGCAGTGCGAGCAGGGCGTCGACTACATGACGGTGCACGCCGGCGTGCTGTTGCGCTACGTGCCGCTGACGGCGAAGCGGGTCACCGGCATCGTGTCCCGAGGCGGTTCGATCATGGCCGCGTGGTGCCTCGCGCACCACCGGGAGTCGTTCCTCTACACGCACTTCGAAGAGCTGTGCGACATCCTGCGCACCTACGACGTGACGTTCTCACTGGGTGACGGGCTGCGGCCGGGCTCCATCGCGGACGCCAACGACACCGCGCAGCTGGCCGAGCTGAAGACCCTCGGCGAGCTCACCCACATCGCCCGGGGCAAGGGCGTGCAGGTGATGATCGAGGGCCCCGGGCACGTACCGATGCACAAGATCGCGGAGAACGTCCGGCTGGAGGAGGAGTGGTGCGGCGAGGCGCCGTTCTACACCCTCGGCCCGCTGGCCACGGACATCGCGCCGGCCTACGACCACATCACGTCAGCGATCGGGGCGGCGATCATCGCCCAGCACGGCACCGCGATGCTCTGCTACGTCACGCCGAAGGAGCATCTCGGCCTGCCCAACCGGGACGACGTGAAGGTCGGCGTGATCACGTACAAGATCGCCGCGCACTCCGCCGACCTGGCCAAGGAGCACCCGCACGCGCAGAGCCGGGACGATGCGCTCTCCCAGGCGCGGTTCGAGTTCCGCTGGGAGGACCAGTTCAACCTGTCGCTCGACCCGGACACCGCGCGCAGCTACCACGACGAGACGCTGCCTGCCGAGCCCGCCAAGACCGCGCACTTCTGCTCGATGTGCGGGCCGAAGTTCTGCTCCATGAAGATCACCCAGGATGTCCGCGAGTACGCCGAGAAACACGGGCTGACCAGCGTCGAGGCCATCGAGGCCGGCATGGCGGAGAAGTCCGACGAGTTCGGCGAGGCGGGCAACCGGGTCTACCTACCCATAGCGAGCGACTGAACATGCCTCAAGCCACCGTGGGGGTCACCCCGCCCAGGGCGATGACGATCGCCGGCACCGACTCGGGGGGCGGTGCCGGCATCGCGGCCGACCTGCGCGCGTTCAACGCGTGCGGGGTGCACGGCTGCCTGGCGGTCTGCGCGGTGACCGTGCAGAACTCCGTCGGGGTCACCGGGGTACACCCGATCCCGCCGGAGACGGTCGCCGCGCAGATCCTCACGGTGGCCGGCGACATCGGCCTGGACGCCGCGAAGACCGGCATGCTGGCCAGTGCGGAGATCATCGAAGCGGTCGCGGATGCCTGTGACACCGCGGGCATCGGCGCGGGCCGGCGCACCCCGCTGGTGATCGACCCGGTCGCCGCATCCATGCACGGCGACTCGCTGCTGGCCGACTCGGCGCTGGACGCCTTCCGCGGCCTGCTGTTCCCGCGCGCCACGGTGATCACGCCGAACCTGGACGAGGTGCGGCTGCTGATCGGGTTGGACGTGCACGACCGGGCGGCGCAGTACGAGGCCGCCAAGCTGCTCTACGAGCTCGGGCCGAAGTTCGTGCTGGTCAAGGGCGGGCACCTGACCGAGGACGCGGACGTCTGCGTCGACCTGCTCTACGACGGGCACACCTTCACCGAGCTGCCGGGGCCCCGGTTCGAGACCGGCAACACCCACGGCGGCGGCGACACGATGGCGGCCGCGATCGCCGCCGGGCTGGCCAGGGGGCTGCCGGGCCCGGAGGCGGTGGCGTTCGGCAAGCGGTACATCGTCGAGGCGGTCCGGCACTCGTACCCGCTGGGTGCCGGGCACGGTCCGGTGTCGGCGCTGTGGCGGGTTCGCCCGGAGCCCATCTGACCGGCTGACCGTCTGACCCGACTGACCGTCTGACCCGGCTCAGGCGAACGCGGCGAGGTGTTCGCCGGCCCACTGCCGGAAGGTCCGGCCGGGGCGGCCGGTGATCCGCCGCACCGAGTCCTCCCCGTCGGCCAGCCCGCCGAGCGCGCCTGCCCAGTAGTTCAGCAGCGACTGGACGACCGGCGCCGGCATGTACCTCCCCATCCGCTCGGTGGCCTGCTCCCTGGTCAGCTCGCGGAGCTCGATCGGGCGGCCGAGCAGTTCGGCGAGCACGGCGACCTGGTCACGGAAGGTCAGCGGCTCCGGGCCGGTCAGGGAGATCGCCCGGCCGTCCAGGGTGTGCTCGGTGAGGGCGAGCTCCGCGACGTCGACGATGTCCTCGGGGTGGATCGGCGCGGTGCGGGCGTCGGGATAGGCCTGCTCGACCGGTCCACCGGCGCGGATCGCGGTGCTCCAGCCGAGCGCGTTGCCGGCGAACGCCCCGGGCCGAAGCAGTGTCGAGGTCAGCGGTGCGGCGAGCAGCGCGCGCTCGACGGCGAGGTGGTGCCGGGCCAGCGGCTGGCGCTCGGCGTGCGGCTCGGTGACCGCGTCGGAGGACAGCAGCACAACCCGCTTGACGCCGGCGGCGGATGCGGCGGCCAGGAGCGCGTCGATGCCGACCGGTTCGGCGTAGAGGAACAGGTCGGTGACCCCGGTCAGCGCGGGGCCGAAGGTGTGGGGGCCGGACAGGTCGAGTGCGGTGACCGGCACGCCGGCAGGTACCGCGAGCTGCTCGGGGTCCCGGCCGGATGCGCGTACGTCCAGGCCGCGACCGTGCAGCCGCCGCAGCAGGCCGGAGCCGATGGTGCCTCGCGCGCCGGTGATCAGGATGGTCATGGGTTACCTCTTGGTCGAGTTGGGGATTGAACACTGTTTGTAACGAACATCGTTCACTACGAACAACGTACGTCACGAACGCCGTGTACGCCACCGAGATACGCTGCCGCCATGGCCACCCCGACCAGCCGGCCGCCGGAGCCGGTCAGCCGCCGCGCCCGCCCGGCCAAACCTCCTCTGACCAGGGCCGGCATCGTCATGGCCGCGATCCGTGTGCTGGACGCCGAGGGCCTGGACGGCGTGACCATGCGCAAGCTGGCCCAGGAGCTGGACACCGCCGCGGGCTCGCTCTACGTCTACTTCGCCAACCGGGACGAGCTGCTGGCCAGCGTCTACGACGAGGTGCTCGCCGAGCTCCCGCTGCCGGCGCGGGACCGCCCGGCCGCCGAGTGGCGTGCCGACCTGACCGACCTGCTGCTCACCGCGATCACGGTCATCGGCGGGCACGGTGGCATCGCCAGGGTGGCACTCGGCGCGATCCCCACTGGGCCGCACGCGCTCGCCCTGGCCGAGGCGATCCTCGCGCTGCTGGCCAGGGGCGGCGTCGGCGCGCAGGCCGCTTCATGGGCCGTCGACCAGCTCACCCTGTACGTGAACGCCGCCGCGCTCGAGGAGTCCACCTACCGCCAGCGGGGCGCGCGCGAGCAGGCCGTGCTCGCCTCCCTGCGCACCACGTACGCGCAGCTGCCCCCCGAGCGGTACCCGAACATCCACCGCCTGCGGGAGGAGCTGGTCACCGGCAGTGGCGACGACCGTGCCCGCTGGTTCCTCGACACGGTGCTGGCCGGCATCGCCATCCCCTGACCGCGGCTGGCTCAGCTCAGGACCCTTCAGCGCGGCGCCGGCGGGCGTGTTCGAATGAGGGGTGCCGGTACTGCAGCGAGATGACGCGACCATCCACTACGAGGAGTACGGGTCGGGCTTCCCCGTACTGACGCTGGCGCCGGGTGGGATGCACTCGTCCGGCGGGTACTGGGACGGCGAGGTCTGGAACCCCGTCAAGCAGCTGACCGGCTTCCGCCTGATCACCATGGACCAGCGCAACGCGGGCGCGTCCACCGCCCCTGTGACCGGCGCCGAGAGCTGGGCGACCTACACCGCCGACCAGCTCGCCGTGCTCGACCACCTCGGTATCGAGCGGTGCCACGTGGTCGGCCAGTGCATCGGAGGGCCGTTCATCCTCAACCTGCTGCGCACCGCGCCGGAGCGGGTGGCCCGCGCCGTGGTGTTGCAGACGATCGGGCTGGACGACAACCACCAGGGGTTCCACGACATGTTCGAGCACTGGCGCGGCGAGCAGGTGGCGAGCCACCCGGAGGCCGGCCCGGCACAGTGGGACGCCTACCGCACGGCGCTGTTCGGGGGCGACGAGGTGCTGTTCAGCGTGCCGGCGGCGTTCCTGCCGACGATCGGGACGCCACTGTTGGTGTTGCAGGGCAACGACGAGCACCACCCGCCGAGCGTGTCCCGGCTGCTGGCCGGCTCGGTGCCGGGCGCGCGGCTCGTCGAGCAGTGGAAGGGCGAGGAGCACCTGCGGGCGACGGCCGCCCGGATCCAGGAGTTCCTGACCGGCTCATAGAGTTCGGCGCATGCCACTGTTCGCCTTCGAAGGCACGGCCCCCACCGTCGACCCGTCGGCCTGGATCGCACCTACCGCGACCCTGATCGGCGACGTCCGCGTCGAGGCCGAGGCCTCCGTCTGGTATGGCGCGGTGCTGCGCGCCGACTTCGGGCCGATCATCATCCGGGCCGGCGCCAACATCCAGGACAACTCGGTGCTGCACGGCGGCGAGGACCCGCTGATCATCGGCCCGGGCGCGACCGTCGGCCACCTGTGCGTGGTGCACAACAGCATCGTCGGCACCGAGGCGCTGATCGGCAACGGCGCGACCGTGCAGGACGGCGCCCGGATCGGCGACCGCGCGCTGGTCGGCGCCGGTGCCCTGGTCCCGCCGAACATGGTCGTGCCGGAGGGCCAGATCGCGCTCGGTGCGCCCGCCAAGCTGCGGCCGATGACGGAGTCGGCCTCCTGGTGGGTCCAGGGCAACCCGAGCGTCTACCGCGAGCTGGCCGCGCGCCACAAGGTCGGGGCGAAACAACTGTGAAGCTCTACGCCGAGCGGCCGGCACGGGCGGCTCGACAGGTGCTCGCGGACGTGCTGGGGCTGGGCTGGTTGGCCGGCTTCGGCTGGGCGGCCGAGCGGGGCAGGGCGTTGATGCTGCGGCTGCAGGCGCCAGCCACCGGGCTGACCAACGCCGGGACGACCATCAGTGACGCGTTCGCCAGTGCGGCCCGCACCGCGGCGAAGGTGCCGTTCGTCGGTGCCCAGCTGGCCGCCGCGCTGGACACCGGCCGCGCGGCCGGCCAGTCGCTGGCCTCGGCCGGCGCGGGGCAGATGCACACGATCGCCGAGTTGGCCATGGGCACGGCGATCCTGGTGGCCATGGTCGGCGCACTGCCGGCGCTGGTCATCTGGCTGCCGTTGCGGATCCGGTACGCACGGCTCGCGGGTGCGGCGGTGGCCTGCCGCGAGCACGACGCCGACCTGCTCGCCCTGCGCGCCCTCACGGCAGTGCCGGTGCGGCGGCTGCGCACGGTCACCGACGATCCGGCGTCCGCCTGGCGGCGCAACGACCCGGACGTCGTACGTGCCCTGGCCGCGCTCGAGCTGCGCCGCCTCGGCCTGCGCGCGCCCGGTCGGTAGCGGGCCCTGTCGGTAGCGGGCGCCGAGGATCACCTCATCGGACCGTGATCGACTTGCTGTCGGTGATAGGCGGGCGGCCCTCGCCGCCGGAGAGGTCCTCCTGGGACACCCGCAGCGTGTAGGTGCCGGGCTCCAGGGTCAGCTGGAACGAGTACGGGCTGAACTTCTGGCCCTCGGCCGTCGTGGCGAACCCGTGCTGGACGACGGTCGGCCCGCGCAGCACCTGCCAGTCCAAGGTCGCCTCGAAGACGGCGGCCTCACCGGTCACGCGGAAGGTCCGGCCGACGCGCGCGCCGTACCCGGGGTTGTCGATCTGGATCGGCGAGCGGACCTCGTACGGGTCATCCCGCCCCTGGGCAGCGGCCACGTCGACCCGCCCCCACAGCTGGCGGGCGGTCTGGCCGCCGACGAGTATCCGCACCGGATCGACCGAACCGAGCGCCCCCTGCACGGTGTACACCAGCTGCCGCACGGCGAGCGCGGCGGACGCCTGACTGGGCACGGCCGCAGCGCCGCCGACGGGCCCCGCCAGATCGACGGTGATCACTCCGGCGGCGCGGCGAACCGGTGCGCGCAGCGTCCACCCGCGCGGCCACGCCGACCGGTACGCGGGGTCGACCCCACCCGACCGGGCCAGCAGCTCCCGGACCGCCGGCGAGCCGAGCTCCTCCCCCGCACCCGCCCGCACCTGATGGAACTCGCGGTACAACCGGTCCCCGGCCGGCGTGTGACCGTAGTAGTAGACAGGCACGGCCCGGGTACCCGGCGAGGCATGCTCCGGATCGGCCAGCTCGGCGCCGTTCGGGGCGGTACTCGAACCGCCGCCCGGGGCTGCCGCGCCAGGACTGCTGTCCGGCTCAGAGCTGCTCGCCTCGGCCGAGCTGCCCGGCGCGACCGACCCGGCGGCCGACCCCGGCGAACCCGAGCCCGAGCCGGCCGGTGATCCACAGCCGGCCACGGTCGCCCCGACGAGCAGAGC
>DATAYB010000472.1:0-6963 GCA_036272795.1 Pseudonocardia sp. | reverse complement strand
CTGCCCGAGGCCGCGCAGAAGGCGATCCAGGAGAGCATGGCCAACGGCGGTGCCCCGGCGCAGCCGGCCGGCGCGGCCAGGCACCGCGACGACGGCCCCCCCACCGAGCGCATCTACCGCTGACCGCGGCCCCGGCCGGCGCGCGCACATGGCCGCGCCGGCGCCCGGGGGCTCTGCGCGCGCGTGGCACACGGCCTGTGTAGTTGACACCGGCCGTCGGTAGGCGGCACACGGGTTCTCACCGTGTGTGGTATCCGGAGTAGGTGCGCGCCACAACCCCCCGTGTGCGGCCCCGCTCGCTCATCCGGTGAGGAGTCAGCCGGCTCGGCGGGTGTTCGTGGCGCGGCGGGTGAGCGGGTCGCGGAGGCCGAGGTGTTCGCGCAGCGTGCTGCCCGTGTACTCGGTGCGGTAGCCGCCGCGTTCCTGCAGCGCCGGGACGAGCGTGTTGACGATGTCGTCCAGCCCGTCCGGGATCAGGTACGGCGTGATGTTGAAGCCGTCGATCGCGCCGTGCCGGGCGAAGTGCAGGAACTTCTCCGCCAGCCCCTCCGGCGTGCCCACGTGCCCGCGCTGTGGGCCGAGCGCGATCACCGTCTCGCGCAGCGACCAGTGGTTGGCCTCGGCCTCCGCCCGCCAGCGCGCCACGGTCTCGCGCGGGTCGGCGATGCGGCGGGCTCCGAAGGCGCCGTCGTTCTCCACGAGTACCGGGTCCTCCGCCGGCAGCGGGCCGTCGGCGTCGCGGTCGGAGAGGTCCAGGTTCCACAGCAGGCTGGCCACGTTGAGCGCCGTCGCCGCCGTGACCTGTGAGAACCGTACCCAGCGCCGCTTCTCCTCCGCCTCCTTCTCGGTGGCCCCGATGATGATCTCGGTGCCGGGCAGGATGCGCAGGTCGTCGCTGGGGCGCCCGGCCGCGCGCAGCCGGTTGCGGAGGTCGGTGGCGAACGCGAGTGCGTCGTCGAACTCCGTGCCGTGCGCGGAGAAGATCACGTCGGCGTTGCGGGCGGCGAAGTCGCGGCCCTCCGTGGAGTCGCCGGCCTGGAAGATCACCGGGTGGCCCTGCCGGCTGCGCGGCAGCGTCGGCGCAAGGTCCACGTCGAACTGCGCGCTCTGCTCGCGGACGCGGGCCACCGCACCGGGCGTCGACCAGTCGGGCGCGCCGGCCGTCGTCGCGATCGCGCCGTCCGCCCAGCCGTCCCAGAGCGCCCGCGCCACGGTGAGGAACTGCTCGGCGCGGTGGTAGCGGTCGGCGTGGTCGAGATAGCCGCCCCGGCGGAAGTTCGCCCCGGTCCAGGCGTTGTCGGTGGTGACGACGTTCCAGCCGGCGCGCCCGTCGGAGAGCAGGTCCAGCCCGGACAGCCGCCGCGCCAGGTCGGCCGGCTCGTTGAACGTGGTGTTCGACGTGCTGACCAGGCCGATCTTGTCGGTGACCGCCGCCAGCGCCGCCAGCTGCGTGATCGCGTCCGGCCGGCCGGCGATGTCCAGGTCGTGGATCTTGCCGTCCACCTCGCGCAGCCGCAGCCCCTCACCGAGGAAGAACGCGTCGAACAGGCCGCGCTCGGCGGTCTGGGCGACTCGGCGGTAGGAGGCCGGGTCGATCTGCGAGCCGCTGGCCGGGTCGGACCAGATCGTCCAGTGGTTGACGCCCTGGAAGAACACCCCGAAGTGCAGCTGGGCGTCCGGGTAGGGCACGTCGGTGGCATCGGTACGGGTCATCGGACACCTCCGGCGGTGGCGTAGCGGTTGGCGGGGCGGGCGAGGCCGAGCGTGTCGCGCAGCGAGGCACCCGGCACCGGGCGGGCGATCGTGCGGGCCCGCAACAGCGCCGGCAGTACGAGCTGGGAGAGCACCGACAGGTCCTCGTCCAGCACGAGCGGGTGCAGCCGCACGCCGTCGACCCGCGTAGCGAGCTCGGTGAGCAGCCGGACCAGGCCGTCGGCTGCACCGGTGTAGCGCAGCCGGCCTCGGTCCGGCCAGGCCGCGTGGCCGGCGAGCGAGGCGACCCGCTCGGCGGCGCCCTCGGCCGGTGTGTCCAGCGCGACCTCGACCTCGGCGAAGGTGCGCGGGGTGTCGGCGCGCCCGAGCGAGGCCACCTCCGACCCGCGAACCAGCGTCACGTCCACCCGGTCGGCGGGCAGCAGCCCGGCCGGCGCGAACACCACGAGCTGGCCCTGCGGCGGCCGGGGCACGATCGCCGGGCCCTTCACCGCGAACGCATCACCGGTGAAGTCGATGTAGTGCAGCTGGTCGCGGTCCAGGTAGCGGCTGGTGGCCACGTCGCGGATCACGGCGTCGTCCTCCCAGGAGTCCCACAGCTCGCGGGACACCTGGACCGCGTCACGTGCCTGTGCGGCGTGCGCCTCGGCACCGGTCACCTCCGGGCGACCCCAGGCGCGCGCCGCATCCGGGGCGGGCGACACGCTGACCACCCAACCGGCCCTGCCGATCGAGATGTGGTCCAGCGAGGCCAGCTGCGACGAGACGTGGAACGGCTCGGCGTAGCTCGTCGACACGACCGGCGCGATACCGAGCGTGCTGGTCGAGGCGGCGACGAACGCGGCCCGCTCGACCGCGCCGATCCGCCCGGTCGGAGCTCCGGCCGGCCCCGGCGGCAGTACGTCGTCGTCCAGGGTGACCAGCGTGAAGCCGGCGTTCTCCGCGATCGCCGCGACGCCGCGCGATCGGCGAGGGGTGAGCAGCTGATCAGGGCTGTGCGCGGCGCGGCGCCATGCCGCTGGGTGGGCGCCGTCGCCGTCGATCTCCAACGCGAGGTGCAGGGGGGTGGGCACGAGGGGTCCTTCCACGAGCACTACGGGCGGTCCGGCGGGCGCCGGGACCGGTGCGGTGGTCGGGTGGGATCAGACCGCCGAGGCGGTACGGCACAGATCGACGTGCCGGCGCGACACGAGCGGGGTGACCGGCGGTATGCCGCTCACGGTGACCTCCATCGGTCCTGGCGTTGGCACCGCGCGCCGTGAGGGCGCGGTTGCCGCGGCATCGTCGAGCCAGGTCTCTCTGCGCGCTCTGGATGGGATTGCTTTCGAAGTTACGCGTGCACCCCGACGGTTTCAACGCGCGTGGCGGCGGTCACTGCGCAACCCGATACCTAACCGATGCGCTTGACTTTACGGCCGACTCGGGATTACCTCGAATGGGTTGTTCGGTGGCAGTCGCCGCCGCGAACGTGGGAGGGACCGTGCGGAGCACGCACGCCGTGCCGGTGCGCAAGGTGCCGGCGCTGACCTGGTCGAAGCGCCGGCACGTCGATCTGTGCCGTACGCAGACCGCCATCTGTCGCTGACCCCGTCCCACCAGCCCGACTCCCTGCCGCTCGGCCCCGTCGCCGCCCCCAGTTCCCGTGATCAACAGGACCGCGAGGCTGTTTGATCATGCCGCGAACCGCCCTCCCGCCCTGTTGATCACGGAACCCGGCGCGGGTGGATCCCCAGCGCCGGATGGGTTCCGCGCGTGCTCGGCCCAGTGGCCGCCGCACGTCACACCACCTCCGAGAGGACGTCATCCGGTGACCTTGCCCGCGCTCGAGGTCCGTCGGGTCGCCTACACCGACCCGCTCGTCGTGCCCATGCTCACCGAGCTGTCGCACGAGTACTGGACGCGCTACCGGCACACCCTCGGCGACATCGGGGAGGAGATGCGCTCGCGGCCCGTCGAGTTCGGCCCTCCGGACGGTGGCCTGCTGCTGTTGCTGGCCGACGGCGAGCCGGTCGCGGGTGGCGCGTTCCGCCGCTTCGACGAGCGCACCGCCGAGCTGAAGCGGATCTGGACGCACTCCGCGCACCGCAGGCGTGGACTGGCCCGCCGGGTGCTCGCCGAGCTCGAGCGCGAGGTCACCGCGCGCGGCTACCGGCGGATCTACCTGACCACCGGGCCCCGCCAGCCCGAGGCCAAGGGCCTCTACCTGGCCACCGGCTACACCCCGCTGTACGACCCGCAGCTGCCGCCCGAGCAGATCGGGAAGCACCCGTTCGAAAAGGAACTCCCCCTGCCATGACCATCAGCGCACACACCGCCGCCGCGCACGCCCCGCCGACGACCCGGACCGACTCGAACGACACCGCCGCCGATCCCGCCGAGAGGCTCACGGTCGTGCCCGCGCGCCACCCGTGGCGCTGGGTGGCGACCGCGGTGGTCGCCGTGCTCACCGCGATGGCGCTGCACGCGCTGGTGACGAACGCTGCGTGGGACTGGGGCACCGTCGGCCAGTTCCTGTTCGCACCGTCGATCGTGCACGCCGTCGGGGTGACCCTGCGGCTGACCGCGTTCGGCATCGTGCTCGGCTTCGTGCTGGGCACGCTGCTGGCGCTGATGCGGCTCTCGCCGAGCCCACTGCTGCGGGGAGTCAGCTGGACCTACATCTGGATCTTCCGCTCGGTGCCGCTGATCCTTCAGCTGCTGTTCTGGTACAACCTGGCGCTGCTGTACCGGGCGATCTCGTTCGGCATCCCGTTCGGGCCGTCGTTCTTCGCCGTCGGCACGATGGACCTGATCAGCCCGCTGACGGCCGCCGTGCTCGGGCTGTCCCTGCACCAGGCCGCCTACGCCGCCGAGGTGGTGCGCTCCGGCTTCGTCTCGGTGGACCCCGGCCAGATGGAGGCGGCGGCCGCGCTGGGCATCCCGAGGCTGCGCCAGTTCCGCCGGATCATGCTGCCGCAGGCCATGCGCACGATCCTGCCGACGGCGGGCAACGAGCTGATCGGCCTGGTCAAGGGCACCTCGGTCGTCTACATCATGGCGTTGAGCGAGCTCTTCTACCAGGTGCAGGTGATCTACACCCGCAACGGCAGGGTGATCCCGCTGCTGCTCGTCGCCGCGATCTGGTACCTGGCGCTGACCACGGTGATGTCGATCGCGCAGTTCTACATCGAGCGGTACTACGCGCGCGGGGCGTCCCGGGTGCTGCCGCCGACACCGCTGCAACGGCTGCGTGCCTCGCTGCGCCGTGCCGAGGCCGGCCTGGCGCGCCAGCGCCGTCGTCGGAGCACGGCATGAGCGCGCCTCCTCGGGTGACCGTCACCGAGCCGGCGGCCGGGCCCTCGGGCGGTCCGGGACCCGCCGGGACGCTGATGGTCGAGCTGCGCGGTGTACACAAGGCGTTCGGGGCGCTGGAGGTGCTGCGCGGCGTCGACCTGACGGTCCGGGCAGGCGAGGTGACGGTGCTGCTCGGCCCGTCGGGCTCCGGCAAGTCCACCCTGCTGCGCACCATCAACCACCTGGAGAAGGTGGACCGGGGCTTTGTCAGGGTGGACGGCGAGCTGATCGGCTACCGGCAGGCCGGGCAGCGGCTGCACGAGCTGTCCGAGCGGCACATCCTGCGCCAGCGCAGCCACATCGGCTTCGTGTTCCAGAGCTTCAACCTGTTCGGCCACCTGACCGTGCTGGACAACGTGGTCGAGGCGCCGGTGTCGGCCCAGGGCCGGGACCGTGCGGAGGCCGTCGAGCACGCCCGCGAGCTGCTGGCCAGGGTCGGGCTGGCGGACAGGGCGGACGAGTACCCGAGGCGGCTGTCCGGCGGCCAGCAGCAGCGCGTCGCGATCGCCAGGGCGCTGGCTCTGCGGCCGAAGCTGCTGCTGTTCGACGAGCCGACCTCGGCGCTGGACCCCGAGCTGGTCGGCGAGGTCCTCGACGTGATGCGCAACCTCGCCCTCGGCGGCACCACGATGGTCGTGGTCACCCACGAGATCGGGTTCGCGAGGGAGGTCGCGGACACCGTGGTCTTCCTCGACGAGGGCCGGATCATCGAGCGGGGCACGCCGGCCCAGGTGCTCGACCAGCCGCGCGAGGCACGCACCCGCGCCTTCCTGAGCAAGGTCCTGCCGTGAACCCCGCACCCCGAAGGAACGCCACCGTGCCCGTCCGGTTCCCACGGCTACTCGCCGCGCTTGCTCTTCTCCTCGCTGCCGCGTTCGCGGTGGCCGGTTGCGCGGGGCCCGACCCGGACCAGGCCGCCGGCCCCAGCGCCGCGCCCCTGGCCGGGCACGGCACCGTCAACACCGGCCCCGAACAGCACCGGATCCGCGCCCAGAAGATCGACTCGATCGCCGCCCAGGTGCCCGCCGCGATCCGGGCCAAGGGCACCCTGGTGGTCGGCCTTGACGGCACGGGGAGCCCGCCGCTGACCTTCCGCGCCGACGACGACCAGACGGTGATCGGTGTCGAGCCCGACATCGCGCAGCTGGTCGCGGACACCCTCGGGCTGCGGCTCGAGCTGCGGCCGACGTCGTGGGAGAACCTGTTCCTCGCGGTCGACTCCGGCCAGTACGACACCGGGTTCTCCAACATCACCGTCACCGAGGAGCGCAAGGACAAGTACGACTTCGCCACGTACCGGGTCGACACGCTGGCCTTCGAGGCGACCAAGAACAGCCCGATCGAGCACGTCGCGAAACCGGCCGACATCGCCGGGCGGACCGTCGCCGTGGCAGCCGGCACCAACCAGGAGCAGATCCTGGTGCGCTGGGACGCCCAGAACCGCGCCGCCGGGCTGCCGCCCGTGAAGATCCAGTACTACCAGTCGCCGGGGGACTACTACCTGGCGCTGCAGTCCGGCCGGATCGACCTGTACCTCGGGCCCAACCCCGGCTCGGCGTACCACGTCGCGGTGAAGGGCGACACCAAGATCGTCGGCCAGGTCAGTGGCGGCGGGGAGATCGCCGCCGACATCGCCGCGATGACCAAGAAAGGCAACGGGCTGGTCGGGCCACTCAGCGGCGCGCTCAACGAGCTGATCAAGAGCGGCCAGTACGCGCAGGTGCTGGCGCGGTGGAACCTCTCCGGCGAGGCGGTGTCGACGTCGCAGGTCAACCCGCCAGGCCTGCCCCGGAGCTGACCGCCGCCGGACCCGGTGTGGGCGTCGGGCGGGCCCGAGCCCGGCGCCTGGTGGGAACCAAAGGGGCCGCCCGAGCGTTTGCTGAGTACGTTCTCAGGAGATGGGGAGATCATGGCAAG
>DATAYB010000471.1:0-15036 GCA_036272795.1 Pseudonocardia sp. | reverse complement strand
TCAAGCTGGTGGGCGCGGCAGGGTTCGAACCTGCGACCGCTCGGGTGTAAGCCGAGTGCTCTTCCGCTGAGCTACGCGCCCGGACCGGGGTCCGATTAGATCTGGTGCTGTGCCGATCTCAGTTGCTGTGCTGATCTCAGTATGGCCCGGAGGCCCCGGGTCAGTTGCCCGACCCGGGGCGCAGCGAGATTAGCCCAGCACTGGGCCGCCTCGGAGCGAGGTCGACTCAGAGCGAGGCCAGTGCCTTCTTCCAGGCGCCCTGGTCGCGTGGCTCACCGGGGCCGTTGACCTCGGCGAACTGGACGGTGCCCGAACGGTCGACCAGGAACGTGCCGCGCAGGGACATGCCTCGGGTCTCCTCGAACACGCCGTACGCCTGCGCGACCGCTCCGTGCGGCCAGAAGTCCGCCAGCAGCGGGAAGTCGTAGTTCTGGGCCTGCGACCAGGCTTTCAGGGCGAACGGGTGGTCCACCGAGACCGCCAGCACCTGGACGTCGTCGTTCTGGAAGCTGCCGATGTCGTCGCGGACCGCGCACAGCTCGCCGGTGCAGATGCCGGAGAACGCGAACGGGTAGAACACCACGAGGACGTTCTGCTTGCCGCGGAACTCCGACAGCGTCACCTCTTCGTTGTTTTGGTTCCGCAAGGTGAAATCGGGGGCCTCGGACCCGACCTGGGGTGCCATGGGCGTCCTGCCTCCTCGGCGCAGCACAGTGCCACGTCGATCGACGCGGCCACCCGAAGCCTAGAGCGTGTCCCGTGACGCGCTCCAGTCGACGGCGGCCGGGCAGGGGGTAGCGACTGGTCAGCGCCGGGACTTCGCCGCCCTCGGTGCGACCAGCCTGGCCCCGGCCCATTCCTCGCTCACGCTGACGTTCGACGTCTGGGAGAGCCCGGCGGTGGGGGCGGCCTCGGCGATCTCGCTCGGCTCCACGTGCCCTCGGCGGCCGGTCTTGGGCGTGAGCACCCAGACCACTCCGCTCTCGGTCAGGGGGGTACCGGCGCCGATCAGGGCGTCCGCCAGGTCGCCGTCGCCATCCCGCCACCAGAGCAGTACGACGTCGACGACCTCGTCGGAGTCCTCGTCGACCAGATCGTCCCCACAGCGCTCTTCGACAGCGTTGCGGATCTCGTCATCGACGTCTGAGTCCCAGCCAAGCTCTTGAACCACCATTCCGGGTTCAATCCCGAGCCTTCCGGCGATGTCCGCCTTGCCGGCGTCTCCCGCGGCGGCGACCACGATGTGTTCCTCCTTGTGCTCTGGTGCGCTCTGCTCGCGATCCCCGCGTGCGAGATTGCCCACTCCCTTGGATGCGGAATCCGAACACGTTCGATCCCCCGAACGCAACCGGACGCACCGAGATCGTTTGACGGATTGAGGTGAGACCACCCTGCGCACTCCCCCCGACAGGGGGCACGATGGTATTTACCGTGGCACCACAGCGACCTCAAAGGGGCGCCGCCGAAGCACCGCACACGCCTCGGCGGGGCGGACCGAGAACTCAGGGAGACCCCCGTGACCGGCCAGAACAGAGTCCATGTCATCCGCGACGGGCTTGCGGCCTACCTGCCCGACGTGGATCCGGACGAGACCGAGGAGTGGCTGGACTCCTTCGACGGCATGCTCGACGCGGCCGGCCAGCAACGCGCCCGTTATTTGCTGCTCCGCCTGCTGCAGCGCGCCCGCGAGCGACACGTCGGGGTGCCCGCGCTCACCAGTACGGACTACGTGAACACGATTCCGACCGAGCGGGAGCCCTGGTTCCCCGGTGACGAGGAGTCCGAGCGGGCCTACCGGCGGTGGATCCGGTGGAACGCCGCGATGATGGTGCACCGGGCCCAGCGCCCCGGTGTCGGCGTCGGCGGGCACATCTCGACCTACGCGTCCTCGGCGACCCTCTATGAGGTCGGCTTCAACCATTTCTTCCGGGGCAAGGACCACCCCGGCGGCGGCGACCAGGTCTACATCCAGGGGCACGCCTCCCCCGGCATCTACGCCAGGGCGTTCCTGGAGGGTCGGCTGACCGAGGACCGGCTCGACGGCTTCCGCCAGGAGATCTCGCACGGCGGGCCCGGCCACGGGCTGCCGTCCTACCCGCACCCCCGGCTGATGCCGAGCTTCTGGGAGTTCCCCACGGTCTCCATGGGTCTGGGGCCACTCAACGCCATCATGCAGGCCCGGTTCAACCGCTACCTGCACGACCGGGGTATCAAGGACACCTCCCAGCAGCACGTCTGGGCCTTCCTCGGCGACGGCGAGATGGACGAGCCGGAGTCGCGCGGGCTGATCCACGTCGGCGCCACCGAGGGCCTCGACAACCTGACCTTCGTGATCAACTGCAACCTGCAGCGGCTGGACGGGCCGGTGCGCGGAAACGGCAAGATCATCCAGGAGCTGGAGTCCTACTTCAGGGGCGCCGGCTGGAACGTGATCAAGGTGATCTGGGGCCGGGAGTGGGACGCCCTGCTGCACGCCGACCGCGACGGCGCCCTGATCAACCTGATGAACACCACGCCGGACGGCGACTACCAGACGTACAAGGCCAACGACGGCGGCTACGTGCGTGACCACTTCTTCGGCAGGGACCCGCGCACCAAGGCGCTGGTCGCGGACATGTCCGACCAGCAGATCTGGAACCTCAAGCGCGGCGGCCACGACTACCGCAAGGTGCACGCGGCGTACGCGGCCGCGCTGGAGCACAACGGCCAGCCGACCGTGATCCTGGCCAAGACGATCAAGGGTTATGGCCTCGGCTCGCACTTCGAGGGCCGCAACGCCACCCACCAGATGAAGAAACTGACGCTGGACGACCTCAAGGCGTTCCGCGACACCCAGCGCATCCCCGTCTCCGACGCGGAGCTGGAGCGCGACCCGTACCTGCCGCCGTACTACCACCCCGGCAAGGACTCACCGGAGATCCAGTACCTGCTGGAGCGGCGCCGGCTGCTCGGCGGCGCGGTGCCCGACCGCAGGGTGACGGCGAAGCCGCTGGTGCTGCCGGGCGACCGGGTCTACGAGGTGGTCCGGCGCGGCTCCGGCAAGCAGGAGGTGGCCACCACCATGGCCTTCGTCCGGCTACTCCGGGACCTGATCAAGGACAAGGAGGTCGGCGGCCGCTTCGTGCCGATCATCCCGGACGAGGCTCGCACGTTCGGGATGGACTCCATGTTCCCGACCCAGAAGATCTACAACCCGCACGGCCAGCTCTACACCTCGGTGGACGCCGAGCTCATGCTGGCCTACCGGGAGAGCGAACAGGGTCAGCTGCTGCACGAGGGCATCAACGAAGCGGGCTCGGTGGCCTCGTTCACCGCCGCCGGCACCTCGTACGCCACGCACGGCGAGGCGATGATCCCGCTGTACATCTTCTACTCGATGTTCGGTTTCCAACGCACCGGTGACGGCATCTGGGCAGCCGCCGACCAGATGGCCAGGGGCTTCCTGCTCGGTGCCACGGCGGGGCGCACCACGTTGACCGGGGAGGGCCTGCAGCATAACGACGGGCACTCGCTCCTGCTCGCGGCGACCAACCCGGCCGTGCTGGCCTACGACCCGGCGTTCTCGTTCGAGATCGGGCACATCGTGCGCGACGCGCTGGCCCGGATGTACGGCGACGACGAGGCCCGTGCCGGGCGGGACCCGAACGTCTTCTACTACCTGACGCTCTACAACGACCCCTACGTGCAGCCGGCGGAGCCGGAGGGTCTGGACGTGGACGGGCTGTTGCGGGGCCTGTACCGGTACCAGGAGGCGCCGGAGCGCTTCGACCGGCGGGTGCGGCTGCTGGCGTCCGGCGTGGCGCTGCCGTGGGCCCTGCGGGCGCAGGAGCTGCTGGCCGAGCATTGGTCGGTGGCCGCCGACGTGTGGTCGGTGACGTCCTGGGGCGAGCTGCGCCGCGACGGCGTGGCCTGCGAGCAGCACAACCTGCTGCACCCTGACGCCGAGCCCCAGGTGCCCTACCTGCGGCGGGCACTGGCCGACGCCGACGGCACGGCCGGCCCGGTGATCGCCGTGTCGGACTGGATGCGCGCGGTGCAGGACCTGATCCGGCCGTGGGTACCGGGCGAGTTCTACTCACTGGGCACCGACGGGTTCGGGTTGTCCGACACCCGCCCGGCGGCCCGGCGGCACTTCACCGTGGACGCCGAGTCCATCACGGTGCAGGCATTGGCCGCCTTGGTGGAACGGGGAGAGCTGGATCGGGCCACCCTTGTGGCGGCGGCGAGCAAGTACCGCATCGACGATCCGAAAGCGGCCGGACCGCAGACCTCGGATCCCGGATCGGCGTGATCCGAGGCCCTCGGACTATTTACACGCGGTTACCCAGAAGTAATTGACAAGTCGAATGTCGGAAGAGACCGGGGCGGCCCACACGGGCCGCCCCGGCACATGTCATGACCTGTACTGACCCGATCCGTACACTTTCTTCCGATCGCCAATCACTCCACTTGGCGACGCCCCTCCCCCATTTGGGCCAGGCGCGGTACTCTGCCGCCGTTGCTCTTCTCGTCCGGAGGGGTACTCCGGTCGCGGAAAGCATCCCAGCCCGCGTCAGGAACGCTGCGGGTCGGCGCGATATCCGGGGCAAGCGCCCGGAATTTCAGTACGAGGAGAGCAAGAATGGCAGAGGGCACCGTCAAGTGGTTCAACAGCGAGAAGGGCTACGGCTTCCTCGCTCCCGACGGTGGTGGCGCGGACGTATTCGTGCACTACTCCTCCATCCAGAGCAGCGGCTACCGCACGCTGGATGAGGGTCAGCGCGTTTCGTTCGACGTTGAGCAGGGCCAGAAAGGCCCCCAGGCAACCAAGGTCACGCCGCTAGGCTGACCGCGACCGTTCCTCTCCCGGAGGCGGGCCACGCGGCTTGCCTTCCGGGGCCCGGCACCTATCTCGCCGAGGCCCCGGTCGCTGATTCATGGCGACACGGGCAATTGACGTCGACGGGTGCGTATTCAACATGAGCTGCCGGGTGGTGAGCGCCCGGCGGCGACATTCCGTGCCATGCTGCCGGATGTGACACCGGTGCGCGCGGTCTCCGGTCCGACTGTCTCAGCCCGGACCCGACGCCGACTCGAGCAGGCCTCCGGCGGCCTGGCCACGGCCAGCGTGTCCGCCATGTCCGAGCGGCTGCCCTGGTTCCGCCGGCTCTCCGCCGACCAGCGTGCCGGCGTGCTGCTGGTGACCCAGACCGGCGTGACGAACTTCGGCGCGTGGCTGGGCGAACCGGGCCAAACTATCCGGCTCACCGCCGAGGCGTTCCGCAACGCGCCGCGCGACCTGGCCAGGCGCATCAGCCTGCGCCAGACCGTCGAGCTGGTGCGCGTCGCCATCGAGACCTTCGAGCAACAGCTCCCCCTGCTCGCCACCGACGAGCGCGAGCGCCAGCTGCTGGTCGAGGGCATTCTGCGGTTCGGCCGGGAGATCGCCTTCGCCGCGGCCATGGTGTACGCCAGCGCGGCCGAGTCCCGGGGCGCCTGGGACGCCCGGCTGGAGGCGCTGGTCGTGGACGGCGTGGTGCGCGGCGAGGTCGACGACGCGCTGGTGTCCCGCTCCTCCGCGCTGGGCTGGGACGCCGAGCGGCCGGTCACCGTCCTGGTGGGCAGCCCGCCGCCGGAGAACCAGCCCGAGCCGCTCGCCGCGATGCGCCGCACCGCCACCCGGCTCGGCCGCTCGGTGCTGCTGGGTGTGCAGGGCGCCAGGCTGGTCGCGCTGCTGTCCGGGGCGCTGCCGGCCACCGCCAAGACCGGCGAGGCCGGCCCCACCGACCGGCTGGCGGAGGCGTTCGGCCCCGGCCCGGTGGTGATCGGGCCGACCGCGCCCACCCTGGCCGCCGCCCACGCGAGCGCCCGGGACGCCCTGCAGGGACTGCGGGCAGTGACCGGCTGGCCCGGTGCACCCCGCCCGGTACGTGCCGACGACCTGCTCCCGGAGCGCGCGCTGGCCGGTGACCCGGCGGCCAAGGCACAGCTCGTCGCCGCTGTGGTGCAGCCGCTGACCTCGGCGGGTGGCGACCTCGGCCGCACGCTGGCGAGCTACCTGGACGGCGGCGGAGCGCTCGAGTCGTGCGCACGCGCGCTGTTCGTCCATGCCAATACGGTGCGCTACCGGTTACGCCGGGTGACTGAAGTCACCGGGTTCGACCCGACCGATCCCCGGGACCAGCTTGTACTCCGAATTGCGCTCATCGTAGGCCGGCTGCACTCCTCCGAGTGACGGACGCACTTGGACTGAGCAGCGGCGATACCTGTACGACCCTACAAATTCACTTAGGCATTACGGATGTGAACAGCAGCATGTTTGGAGGAAACCTCCAAACTCCGTGCTCGGAGTTCGTATGCGTCATCACCCCCGCTGAGGCCGTCGACAGTGTTGGCTGTGCCGAGTGATTGCCGTGCTCGCCCCCGGACAGGGGTCACAGACACCCGGAATGCTCGGTCCCTGGCTCACCGGCCCGCGCGCCGAGCAGGTGGACGCCGCGTCGACCGTGGCCCGTTGGTCGGAGGCCACCGGGTTGGACATCGCCGAGCTCGGTACCACCGCCACGGCGGAGGAGATCAAGGACACCGCGATCACGCAGCCGCTGATCGTGGCCGGTGCACTGCTCGCCTACCAACAGCTCGTCGCCACCCTCGGCGGTGAGCAGGCGCTGGCCGGCTGCCCCACCGCCGGGCACTCGGTCGGTGAGCTGGCCGCGGCGGTCGTCGCCGGCTCCCTCAGCGCCGACGCCGCGGTTGAGCTGGCCGCCGTCCGCGGCCGCGAGATGGCCGCCGCCTGCGCCCTGGAGCGGACCGGGATGAGTGCCGTGCTCGGCGGCAAGCCGGACCAGGTGCTCGAGCGGCTGGCCGAGCTCGGCCTGGACGCGGCCAACCAGAACGGCGCCGGCCAGGTGGTCGCGGCGGGCCCGGTCGACGCGCTGGCGCAGCTGGCCGCTGAGCCGCCGGAGCGGGCCAGGATCATCTCGCTCGCGGTGGCCGGGGCGTTCCACACGCGGTTCATGGCACCTGCCGAGGAGGCGCTGCGCGGCTACGCCGACAAGCTGGACTTCGCCGACCCGACCCGACCGATGCTGTCCAACGCCGACGGCTCCGAGATCGGTGGCGGCACCGAGCTGCGCGACCGGCTGGTCGCACAGGTCACCCTGCCGGTGCGCTGGGACCTGTGCATGGCCGCGCTGCGGGCGCTCGGCGTGACCGCTGTCGTCGAGCTGGCCCCGGCCGGCACCCTGAGTGGCCTGGTCAAGCGCGAGCTGCGCGGGACCGCCACGCTCCCCCTGAAGAGTCCCGACGACCTGGACTCGGTCGCCGGGCTGCTCGCCGAACACACCGGAGGTACCTCATGACCCGCCCTGCCACATCGCTGCGGCTGGTCCCGGCGGCGCCCGGCGCCCGCATCCTGGGATGGGGCAGCTCTCAGCCGGAGCACGTCGTGACGAACGACGACCTGGCCAAGCGGGTGGACACCAACGACCAGTGGATCCGGGAGCGCGTGGGCATCGTCAGCAGGCGGATCGCCGACAAGGACACCCTGCTGGTCGACATGGCCGCCGAGGCCGGCTCGAAGGCCGTCGCGGACGCCGGGCTCAGCCCCGCCGACGTGGACACCGTGCTGGTGGCCACCTGCACCATGCCCAACCCGATCCCGAACGCCGCCGCCCAGGTCGCCACCAAGATCGGTATCTCGGCGCCGGGCGCGATGGACGTCAACGCGGCCTGTGCGGGCTTCTGCTACGCGATGGGCACCGCGTCGGACCTGATCCGGTCCGGCTCGTCGCGCAACGTGCTCGTGATCGGGGCGGAGAAGCTGTCCGACTGGCTGGACTGGGACGACCGCTCGACCTGCATCATCTTCGCCGACGGGGCGGGCGCCGCCGTGCTCGGCCCGGCGGAGACGGCCGAGGACATCGGTGTCGGCCCGCTGGTCTGGGGCAGCGACGGTGAGATGCACGAGGTCATCCAGATCGCGCCGGACTCCAACACCATCCGGCAGGAGGGGCAGACCGTCTTCCGCTGGGCCACCACCCAGATCGCCCCGATCGCGCTGCGTGCCGTCGAGCTGGCCGGGCTCACCCCGGCGGACATCGACGTGTTCGTGCCGCACCAGGCCAACCTGCGCATCGTCGACGCCGTGGCCAGGCGGCTGCACAAGGCCGGCGCCCGCGAGGACATGCGGATCGCCCAGGACATCGTGCACTCGGGCAACACCTCCTCGGCCTCCATCCCGCTGGCCATCGACCACATGCGGGCGGCCGGCGAGATCTCCCGGGGTGACGTCATGCTGCTGGTCGGCTTCGGCGCCGGCCTCAGCTACGCCGGCCAGGTGGTGGTCTGCCCCTAGGCCGGGCACCGGTCCGACCCCGCCGCCCCACCGTCCACCAGCACACCTCAGACTCGGTGGATCACATCCACCAAGGTTCCACCCAAGGAAAGGGAAACCCACGTGAGCAACGAAGACATCCTCTCCGGTCTCGCCGAAATCGTCGAAGAGATCGCCGGAGTGGACGCCGCCGAGGTCACCGCGGACAAGTCGTTCGTGGACGACCTCGACATCGACTCGCTGTCCATGGTCGAGATCGCGGTCCAGGCCGAGGACAAGTTCGGCGTGAAGATCCCGGATGACCAGCTGGCCGAGCTGAAGACCGTGGGCGATGCGGTGGACTACATCGCAAAGTCGAAGTGACCTCGAACAACGACGTCGTAGTCACCGGGCTCGGCGCCACGACCCCGCTCGGCGGGGACGTGGCGTCGACCTGGGAGGCCCTGCTCGCCGGCAAGTCCGGGGTGTCCCGGATCGAGGCCGACTGGGTCGACCGCTACGAGCTGCCGGTCAAGATCGCGGCGCAGCTGGCCGTGGACCCGAGTGAGGTGCTCAAGCGGGTCGAGGCACGCCGCCTGGACCGCTGCGAGCAGGTGGCGATCATTGCCGCCCGGGAGGCCTGGCAGCACGCCGGCGCCCCCGAGGTCGAGCTGGAGCGGCTGGCGGTGATCGTCGGCACCGGGATCGGCGGCGCGGTCACCCTGCTCACCCAGGACGACATCATGGAGAACGACGGCGTCCGCAAGGTCAGCCCGTTGACGATCCCGATGTTGATGCCGAATGGCCCGGCCGCGCACGTCGGCCTAGAGTTCAAGGCCAAGGGCGGCGTACACGCCCCCGTGTCGGCCTGCGCGTCCGGTGCCGAGGCACTGGCATGGGGCTGGCGCATGCTCAAGGCCGGTGAGGTCGACGTCGTCATCGCCGGCGGCGCCGAGGCCTGCATCACCGGCATCCCGCTGGCCGGGTTCACGCAGATGCGCGCGATGACCGTGAGCCACAACGACGACCCGGAGCACGCCTCCCGGCCGTTCGACGCGGCCCGCGACGGCTTCGTGCTCGGCGAGGGCGCCGGCATCATGGTCATGGAGCGCGCCGAGTTCGCCGCCGCCCGGGGTGCCACCGTGCACGGCCGGCTGGCCGGCATCGGCACCTCGTCCGACGGGTACCACATCACCGCACCGGACCCGGAGGGCCACGGCCAGGCCAGGGCGATGCGCGCCGCGATGCGCAGCGCCGGGCTGTCCCCTGCCGACATCGGCCACGTCAACTGCCACGCCACGTCGACCCCGGTCGGCGATGTCGGCGAGGCCGTCTCGGTGCGCATGGCGATCGGTGACCACCCGATCCTGACCGCGCCCAAGGGCAGCCTCGGCCACCTGCTCGGCGCCGCCGGCGCGGTGGAGGGCATCGCAGCCCTGCTGTCGGTCCGGGACGGGCTCATCCCGCCCACGGCCAACCTGGAGAACCTCGACCCGGGCGTCCAGCTGGACGTCGTGAGTGGTGAGGCGCGCAAGGTCGAGCTGACCGCCGCGCTGAACGACTCGTTCGGCTTCGGGGGGCACAACGTCGCGCTCGCCTTCGCTTCGGTCTGACCCCACCTGACCCCAAGGAGCACGCAGATGACAGCGGTCGACATCCGCCCGCCCGTCACCGCCACTTCGACGAGCACCGCCGTCGCAACCAGCGTGACCGGTACTGCCGTACCGGTCGACCCCAGAGACCCTGAGGTCCGCCTCTCGGCGCTGTTCGACGAAGGCACCCTGGTACCGATGCATGCCCGCGACACCAGCGGTGTGCTCGCGGCGCACGGCCGGATCAACGGCGCCAAGGTGGTCGCGTACTGCTCCGACGCCGTCCGGATGGGCGGCGCCATGGGGTCCGAGGGCTGCCGGCACATGGTCGAAGCCATCGACACGGCCGTGCGGCTGCGCTGCCCGGTGATCGCGGTGTGGCACTCCGGCGGCGCCCGGCTGGCCGAAGGGGTCGAGGCCCTCGACGCGGTCGGCCAGGTATTCGCCGCGATGGTGCGGGCGTCGGGTCGGGTGCCGCAGATCTCCGTGGTGCTCGGGCCGGCCGCGGGCGGCGCGGCGTACGGCCCGGCGCTGACCGACGTGGTGATCATGGCGCCGGAGGGCCGGGTGTTCGTCACCGGCCCCGAGGTGGTCCGCAGTGTCACCGGCGAGAACATCGACATGGAGGCCCTCGGCGGCCCGAGCGCGCACGGCAAGCGGTCCGGCGTCGTGCACGTCGTGGCCGACTCCGAGCTGGACGCGCTCTACCGGACGCGGCGGATCACCACCATGCTGGCCCGGCCGGGCATCTTCGACGTGCGCTCGCTCGGCGAGCCCGTCGACCTGCGCGCCCTGCTGCCGGAGCAGAAGCGCCGCGCCTACGACGTGCGGCCGCTGGTCCGCGCGGTGCTCGACGACGACCCGGTCGACCCGCACGGCTGCGCGTTCGAGGAGCTGCAGCCGAAGTACGCGCCGAACATGGTCATCGGCTTCGGGCGGCTCGGCGGGCGCACGATCGGCCTGCTGGCCAACAACCCGCTGCGGATGGGTGGCTGCCTTGACTCGGCGTCGGCGGAGAAGGCGTCCCGGTTCGTCCGGATGTGCGACGCGTTCGGGGTGCCGCTGCTGGTGCTGGTCGACGTGCCCGGCTACCTGCCCGGGGTCGGCCAGGAGTGGGACGGTGTGGTCCGGCGCGGCGCGAAGCTGCTGCACGCCTTCGCCGAGGCGGTGGTGCCCCGGGTCACCCTGGTCACCCGCAAGTCCTTCGGCGGCGCCTACATCGCGATGAACTCCCGATCGCTGGGCGCCACCGCGGTGTTCGCGTGGCCGGACGCCGAGGTCGCCGTGATGGGCGCCAAGGCCGCCGTGGGCATCCTGCACCGGCGCGCGCTGGCCGCCGCGCCGGCCGACGAGCGCGACGCCCTGCACGACAAGCTGGCGCAGGAGCACGAGCGCCTCGCCGGCGGCGTCAACCGGGCACTGGCCCTGGGTGTGGTGGACGAGGTCATCGAGCCACTCGACACCCGCCGGCGACTGGTCGAAGCGCTTGCCGAGGCCCCCGCCGGCCGCGGCTCGCACGGCAACATCCCGCTCTAGCCGACCTGCAGCGGGTGTTCGTGCGGTGAGTTGGGGCCGCGCCGCGCTTGTCGTTGCGCACGCCGCGCACGTTCCGGGGTTCTCGCGCACATCGCACCACGCGCGGGAACCCCGGACAGCGCGCGGCGTGCTCTCCGGCGCCGTGCTCTCCGGAGGTGCGCGGCCGGCCGCAGGGGCGAGGCCGGCCAAGCTGGCGAGGCCTCTTGTTACCCAGCTGCACACCAGGCAGGTTTTTCCGCGCTCCAACCTGCCTGGTGTGCAGTTCGGTAACGAGAGACCGGCCCGAGGCCTAGGCAGCCGAGCACAGCGCAGACCGGCGAAGCCGGCTGTTACCGAACTCCACACCGGGCAGGTTTTTCCATGATCGAACCTGCCTGGTGTGCAGCTGGGTAACGACAGGCTCCGCAGCGACGCGGGGTCAGCAGGCGCCGCGGAGGATGCTGCCGTTCTTGCCGACGTCGATCAGCGGCGGCTCGCCGGTCAGCGGAATGGCTTCGCGCCAACAGATCCGGCTGGTCTTGAGACCGTCCGGGCCGTCCTCGGGACGTTGCACGCTCAGGTACGACACAAGCGCCACCAGGTGCCCCGGTGAGACCTCGTCGATGCGGCTGAGCCGGATGGTGCCGTCCACCGTGGTCGCGTAGCCCTGCTGCCAGGCCGCCTCGGTCTGCTGGCTGGCCCGCGCCGGGGTCACCGTGGCCGTCCAGGCGGCGTAGTTCTTCGAGTTGATCGCGTCGAAGTAGCGGTTCAGCAGGTCGGTCACCTCGGGGCCGGAGGCGTAGGCCCAGGCGTCGGTGCTGACCTCCACGTCGGTCGCCCCAGAGCCGGAGGCGGGCAGGGCGCGCGGCGCGGCCAGCGGCACTGCCCGCATCTGCGCCAGCCGCAGCCCTGCCACCCCGATCAAGGCGCCCACCAGCACGAGCAGCACAACGACGAGCGTCACCGCCCACCGCCGGTCTCCACGTCTGGCCACGCTCGAAGCTTGGCATACCCCCGATCGGATGCCGGGAGGAGGTGGTGGATCAGCCGACCTGGTGCAGCAGTGTGACCGGTGCGCCGTCGCCGGCCAGCCGGTACGGCTCCAGATCCTCGTCCCACGCCGTGCCGAGCAGCTCGTGCATCCGGCCGCGCATCTGGGAGCGCCCGGACATCACGGAGCGCAGCTGGTCCTCGCCGACCACGATGTCACCGTTGGCGCTCGTGCTGCCGCGCCACAGCCCGAGGTTCGGCACATGGCAGAACCGCTGCCCGTCCACCCCTTCGCTGGGTTCCTCGGTGACCTCGAAACGCACCACCGGCCAGGCCCGCAGCGCACCGGCGATCGCGCCCGAACCACCGGCCGGGCCACGCCAGTTACACTCCGCGCGCAACGTACCGGGAGCCGCTGCCTGTGGTGTCCAGCGCAGCGTGATCTGACTCCCGAGCACGCCAGAGATCGCCCACTCGACGTGCGGGCACACCGCAGTCGGCGACGAGTGGACGTAGATCACTCCACGTGTGCTCACTGCTGACCTCCGCTGTCGACGAGGAACGTCTTCCCCAACGCCCTCATGACTTACGGATCAATCGGCAGTCGCGGATGCGAGTTTGCCCCAGCCGGCCCAGTCACGCCAGCCGCCACGCAGGCCGGGCGTGTCGGCTGCATCTCATTCGGGTTCATTCGGGCCAAGGGTCGCCCAAACGTGAACAAAAGTTGGCCGACGCGGGAACAACAGCGGGGGGTGCCTCGTTGTACGGGTCGGTTGGCGGGTGCGGGTCCCCCGGGCCTCACCTTATTGACGGTGCGGAACACCGCGTCATGGCTGGAGCCGCACCGATCCTTTCGCCGAGAGGCGACCGGCCCGCCAGCCGCTAGCTCCCGTGCCCCCGGTCCAGCGACCGGGGGCACGGTCGCGAGTGCCCGCCGGGCAAGTTACCGGTGAGTTCACAAAGTGCCGCCAGCCGTTGACCGGAGATCGCCGGCAACTCATGATGAGCCAGATCACTCGCCGAGTCTCAGCGCCACGCCAGGCGCTCGGAGGAGCAACGATGCCCGAGACCTTTGTGCTGATTCCCGGCGCCTGGGTCGGCGGGTGGGCCTGGCGGCCGGTCGCGCAACGGCTGCGGGCGGCCGGGCACCGGGCGCTGGCGCTGACGCTGCCCGGGCTGACCGACGGGGAGGACCCCCGCGAGCTGCGCCTGAGCCACGCGGTGGACTACGTGGTCGGCGAGCTCCGCCGGCGGGACCTGCGCGGCATCACGCTGGTCGCGCACAGCTGGGGCGGCTTCCCGGTCAGCGGCGTCGCGCACCAGGTGCCCGACCGGGTGCGCCGGCTGATCTACTGGAACGCGTTCGTGCCGCAGGACGGCCGGTCGGTGCTCGAGGAGATCCCGCCGCACCACGCGGCCGTGTTCACCCAGCTCGCCGAGGCCTCCGGCAACAACAGCATCACGCTGCCGTACGAGGCCTGGCAGCAGTCGTTCTTCCAGGACGCCAAGGAACCGGTGCGGCGGCTGGTGCACTCGCTGCTGGTCCCCCAGCCCTTCGGCTACTTCACCGACGGGCTCGACATCCCGCCGGTCAGCTCGTTCGGCATCCCGGCCAGCTACGTGTTCAGCACGGAGGACCTCGCGCTGCCGCCCGGCGAGCTGGGATGGAACCCCCGGTTCCCCGACCGGCTGGGTGTGACCGCGATCGAGGTGCCCGGCAGCCACGAGTCGTGCCTCACCAGGCCGTACGAGCTGGCCGACGCGCTGCTGAAGGCCTGAGGGGCGGGCGGTGAGCTCGGGGAGCGCACCCGGCCTCGCGGGGTCGGCGCTGGCCATCACCGATGACCACCGCGAGCTGGCCGCCGTGACCCGGTCGTTCCTGACCGACGTCGGGGCCACCGCCGCGGCCCGCGCGCTGCTGGACGCCGAGCGGGAGGCCCTGCCCCCGTTCTGGCCGGCGCTGGGCAAGCTGGGCTGGCTCGGTCTGCACCTACCGGAGCGCTACGGCGGCGAGGGCTACGGACTGCCGGAGCTGGCGGTCGTGCTCGCCGAGCTGGGCAGGGCCGTCGCCCCGGGACCGTTCCTGCCGACAGTGCTGGCCAGCGCGGTGCTCGCCTCGGCCGCCCCGGCCGAGCTGTGCGAGGCGCTGCTGCCCGGCCTGGCCGGCGGGACACGTTCCGGGGCAGTCGGGCTCACCCCGGCCGACCCGGAACACGGTTGGCTGGTGCTCGGCGGTGGCTTGGCGCAGGTCCTGCTCGCGCCTATCGGGGACGACCTCGTGGTGCTGGCGGGAGACGCGCTCCAGGTGACACCGGTGGAGGGGCTGGACCCGACCCGCCGGCTGGCCTGGGTGCGGGCCGACGGGGCCGCCGAGCTGGGCCGGCTCGCCGGGGGTCGGCCGGTGGCCGTACGGCTGGCTCGGACGCTGGCCGCCGCCGAAGCAGCCGGGAGCGCCGCCGCCTGCCTGGATGCCGCCGTGCACTACGCCGGCCAGCGCGAGCAGTTCGGCCGCACGATCGGCACGTTCCAGGCGGTCAAGCACCACTGCGCGAACCTGCTCGTGGACACGGAGCTGGCGGCGGCCGCGGCCTGGGACGCCGCCCGTGCCGAGGTCGACGCGGTGGCGGTGACCGGCTCCTCCTCCGA
>DATAYB010000470.1:0-16768 GCA_036272795.1 Pseudonocardia sp. | reverse complement strand
GACCTCGCCGGTCGGGGCCCGGCCACCCTCGGCATGCTGGACGGTGCGGGCGGTGAGCAGCCGATGACCGGCACGGTCCGCCAGTTCGACCCGCCCCGGCTGCTCGAGCACGAGTTCGGCTCCGACGTGCTCCGGTGGGAGCTGCTGCCTACCGCCGGGGGCACCCGGTTGGTGCTGCGGCACAGCTTCGCCGACGGCGCCTGGTCGTCCGCGCTCGCCGCCGGCTGGCACATCTGCCTCGACGTGGCGGACGCGCTGCTGGCCGGGGCGCCGGTCGGCCCGATCGTCGGCACCGCCGCCCTCGATCACGGCTGGGACGAGCTGAACAAGGGGTACGCCGGCGTGCTCGGTGTCGCTCCGGCGCGGCCCTGGGAGTCGGCGCACTAGATGACCCGCGAGTGTCGTTGCGGCGCACCTGGTTGGAGGACCCCACGTCCACTTCGCATACCCGCCCGTCACTTCGCATACTCCGCTGGACTGTGCGAAGTGGCGGCGCGCTGTGCGAAGTGGCGGCGCGCCCCGTGGGACTGATCGTCTGGACCCGTCTCGATCCGCGCCGGCGTTCGCGATCGCATACGGACGGGCGGGTTCGGGCCCGGGGCGGGGGTGCTGCGGTGTCCCCTGGGTGCCATGTGCTGGCGCGGCTCCCCCTACGGTGCCCCGGTCCGCCGGGGCGGGCTCGTCGGGCGGGCCGTGCTGGCCGGTGGGGTGCTGGCCACGGCTGGGGTCCTGTTCGCGCTGCTAGTCGTGGTGTTCGGGTCGGCCGGTGGTGAGTCGACCGCGCGGGATCCGGCTACCCGGCCCAGTTCGATGCTCGCGGAGCGCGGCCCGACGACCCGCCCCGACTCGTCCGACGCCGACCACGACACGTCCGACCCGGGGTCGTCCGGCTCGTCCGGCTCCGGTTCGTCGGACTCGAACTCGCCGGAGCGCGGTTCGTCGGACCCCAACTCCCCGGATCCCGGTTCGTCCGGCACCGGCACCGGCACCGGCACCGGCACCGGCACCGGCACCGGCACCGGCTCCGGCTCCGGCTCCGGCTCCGGCTCCGGCTCCGGATCGAGCTCGGGAGGGGGCCCGGACGGCGGCTCGGCGGCCTCGCGGTGGGAGTCGGGCTGGGCGGCGGCGGTGCCGAACCCGCCCGGCGGTGCGGGGGACGGGTGGGGCGGGGCGTGGGGCTCGGCGCTGCCGCGCGCCCGGGCGGGGCCGGTGGCCTGCACGGTGGAGATCACCGACCTCGCCCAGTTGCACGCCGCGATGGTCAACTCCGGGCCCGACGAGATCATCTGCGTGCGCGGGCCACAGACCGGGCCGGCCGCGCTGGCCGCCGTGGCGTTCGCGCGTTCCCAGCTCGGCGAGCCGTACCGGTGGGCGGGCAACGGCCGGGCGGACGGCGGTTTCGACTGCTCCGGTCTCACCTCGGCGTCCTACGCATCTGTCGGCATCCCCATTCCGCGGACCGCGCAAGCACAGTTCAACGCCGGCCCCCGCGTGCCGCCCGGACAACCGCTCAAGCCCGGCGACCTGGTCTTCTTCGGCAGTGGACCGCGCGGTGTCGGCCATGTGGGGCTGGCCATCTCGGCAACAAAGATGATCAATGCGCCGGACGTCGGCCAGGTCGTCACGATCGGGCCGATCCAGCGCCGGGACTACGTCGGAGCGACCCGCCCGGTGTCCCGCCCCGCAGACACCATTGACGGCGCAGGGCAGTCGGGTGCGGACTCGGTTGACGTCAGACGCGCGACGGCGGACAGCGACAGGTCCGCGAGCGGCGACAACTCGGCACGCCGCGACAACTCGGGCAGCGGCACCACCGACAGGGGCTCTTCGGGAGACAAGTCGGAGGTGTCCCAGTGGTCGGGTACCGGCTGACAGAGGGACGGCAACTAATTACGTAGGTCGGTGTGCCGATCATCTTTAAGATGCGCACAGCGGGCGTGGCGTTCGCGTCCACCTGGAGGGGGCTCCAATGTTCGGCTTCATTGTTCTGCTCATAATCGTGGGGCTCGCCATCTACGGTGTAATGAGCTTCAACCGTCTTGTCGCACTGCGGAACAGGGTCGATTCCGCGTGGGCGCAGATTGATGTTCAGCTCAAGCGGCGCCACGACCTGATCCCGAATCTGGTGGAGACGGTCAAGGGTTACGCGGCGCACGAGCGGGAGACGCTGGAGCGGGTCGTGCAGGCGCGCAACATCGCGGTCGCGGCGCAGGGACCTCAGGCTCAGGCCCAGGCGGAGGACGCGCTGTCCGGCACGCTGAAGACTCTGTTCGCGGTCACCGAGGCGTACCCCGACCTGAAGGCGAACCAGAACTTCCTGCAGCTCCAGGAGGAGCTGACCTCGACGGAGGACCGGATCGCCTACGCGCGCCAGTTCTTCAATGACAGCGTGCAGAGGTTGAACACGACGATCGAGACCTTCCCGTCGATGTTCTTCGCCGGCCCCGCCAAGGCCACCCGGCGCGAGTACTTCCAGACCGACGAGGCCGACAGGTCCAACGTGCAGGTCCAGTTCTGAGTCCGTTGTACTCCGGCTCCGTTGGCTGATTGGTTCTGGTAAATGCGATGTTCGATCAGGTCGTGCAGAACAAGCGGCGTACCGCGCTGCTGATCGTCGTATTTCTGATCCTCACCGTTGCGGTGTTCGCGGTGGTACTCCGCATGATGCGATTCGGGTCCGGCGCCATTGTTGTGGCGGTACTGCTCGGCGGCGGTATGGCGTTCATGTCCTATTGGGTGTCGGACCGGATCGCGCTGATGATGAGCAACGCCCGGCCCGCGCCGCCCGAGGAGTACGCCCGGCTGCACAACCTGGTGGAGGGTCTGTGCATCGCCGGTGGGCTGCCCAAGCCGCGGATCTACATCGTCGACGACGACGCGCCGAACGCGTTCGCCACCGGCCGCAACCCGGCGAACGCGGCCATCGCGGTCACCACCGGCCTGCTGGCGAAGATGAACCGGGCCGAGCTGGAGGGCGTGCTCGCCCACGAGCTGGCGCACATCAAGAACTACGACATCCTGGTGTCGACCCTGGCGGTCACCATGGTCGGGATGATCTCCATCGTCAGTGACCTTTCGATGCGGATGCGCTGGGACGGCGGCAGCCGGGACAACGACAAGGACAGTGGCGGCGTCGGCGCGCTGCTGGGCATTCTCGGCGTGGTGCTGCTGGTGGCCGCGCCGCTGCTCGCCCAGCTGATGCAGTTCGCGGTCAGTCGCAACCGGGAGACGCTGGCCGACTTCTCCGGCGCCGAGCTGACCCGCTACCCGCCGGGGCTGATCTCCGCGCTGGAGAAGCTGCGGGACGACCAGACGGTGGTGTCCTCGCACAGCCGCGCCACCGCGCACCTCTGGATCGAGTCGCCACTGCCCCGGGAGAAGGCGGAGGGCAAGCTCTCCCGGCTGAACAAGATGTTCGACACACACCCGCCGCTGGACGAGCGCATCGCCGCGCTCCGCGCGCTCTAGGGTCGCCCGGGGAGAGTCGGCCAGGTGGTCGCCGAGGCGTGCTCCTGGGCGAGCCGGCGCAGCGCGGCGAACAGGGCGTCGCCGAGCACGGTGCCCACGACGGCTGCCTCCACGACGGTCTCCCGCTCGGGTAGGCCGCGCACGCCGGCGAGGTCGAGCGTGGCCACCTGGTCGGCCAGCTCGGCATAACCGGCCAGCCGCTCGACCAGCTCGGTGCGGCCCAGTGCGGCGAACGCGCCGAGGGTGCCGACGGCCGACTCGACGACCGGGTTGTCGGGCCGCAGCTGCCAGCCGCGCTCCTCGGCGACCTTGACCAGCAGGTCCATGGCCCAGTCCCGGGTCGGCTCGTCGACGGCGATCCTGGTCAGCTCCAGGGCGCGTTGCGTGGTGCCGAGAACCTTGTGGATGTCGTCGTGCTCCTCGATCCCGTCGAGTACCTCGCGGACCCTGGCGATGGACAGCCCACCGACGTCCAGCAGTGCCCGCACCAGCTTCAGCCTGCGCACGTGCTCGCGGTCGTAGCGCGCCTGGTTCGGGCTGGTCCGCTCGCCGGGCGGCAGCAGGCCCTCCCGCAGGTAGTACTTGATCGTCGCGACCGGAACGCCGGACTCGGCGCTCAGCTCGGCCATTCGCATGAACTGCGACCTCTCCGCCGGACATTCCGCGCTGGGGGTGGACGCGGGCTAGATGGATACCTTAGCTTCCCATAATAGATAGTTCCACTATCCGATCATGGGAGATGTCGTGGCAGAGCTGACCGACCGGGTGCGCGGGTGGCACCGACCGATGGCGTGGTTCGCCGGAGTGATGGCGGTGATGACGGTTGCCTCCGCGGTCGGCCTCGCCGTGGACGACCGGATACTGCTCGGCGCGCCGATCTGGCTGAAGCCGCTCAAGTTCGCCGTCTCGATGGCCCTGTACTGCCTGACCTGGGCCTGGCTGTACTCGCTGCTGGTCACGGGCCGGCGGCTGGCCTCGGTGGTGTCGACCTCGGTCGTGGTGTTCCTGGCCATCGAGTACGCGGTCATCGTGGTCCAGGTCGTACGCGGCCGGCCGAGCCACTTCAACATGTCGACGCCACTGGACAGCGCGCTGTGGGTGACCATGGGCGGCACCATCGCCGCGCTCTGGATCGGCACGGCGATCCTCACCGGGCTGGTGCTGCGGGCGCCGATCGTGGACCCGGCGAGCCGCTGGGGGATCCGCCTCGGCGGCCTGATCGCGCTGGTGGGTCTGGCGCTCGGGGCGCTGATGACCTCGACACCCGCGCAGACCGTGCCGCACAGCGTCGGCGGCGTCGAGCGGATGATCGGTGCGCACAGTGTCGGCGTGCCGGACGGCGGCCCCGGCATGCCCCTGACCGGCTGGAGCACCACCGGCGGTGACCTGCGGATTCCGCACTTCGTCGGCATGCACGCGCTGCAGGCCCTGCCGTTGCTCGCGCTGCTGCTCGGCGTACTGGCCGCGCGGTGGTGCCGGCTGCGCCCACCCGCCGCGCGCACCGAGCTGGTCGTGGTCGCGGCGGCGGCGTACGCCGGGCTGGTCGCCCTGGTCACCTGGCAGGCCGAGCGCGGCCAGCCGCTGATCCACCCCGACGGCGCGACCCTGACCGCGCTCGGCGTGCTGGTGCTCGGCACGCTGGCCGGCGGAGGCTACGCGCTGCGCAGGCGCAACGGCGCCCGGCCGGCCGACGAGTCCCCGCGTACGGCGGTGTCGGCATGACGGGCGTGCTGTTCGAGCTGACCTTCTACCTGGCGCTGCCGTTCTGGGTGCTGCTGATCCTGGTGCCGCGCTGGTCGTGGACGCCGAAGGTGCTCGCCTCGCCGTGGGTGACCCTGCTACCGCTGGCGGTGTACCTCGTCGTGGCGCTGCCGCACTTCGGTGAGCTGTGGCGGGTGGTCAGCCAGCCGGAGCTGGGTCCACTGCGGGAGTTCCTCGGCCAGCCGTACGGCGCGGCGGTGATCTGGGCGCACCTCGTGGCCTTCGACCTGTTCCTCGGCCGCTGGATGTACTTCGAAGGTCGTGCGATCGGGCTGCCGACGGTGCTGGTCAGCGCGATCCTGCTGCTTACCATCTTCCTGTCGCCGTTCGGCCTGATCGCCTTTCTCGCGGCGCGCGGCGTCCGGCTCGCCCTCACGGGGCGGGCGGCTCGGCAGCCGCGGCCAGCGCAGCCAGCCCGAGCTTGATCGGGCGCTGGCCCCGGCTGCCCCGGCGGGTGGCGGTGAGCAGCCGCCGCCGGGGCACGGGCTCGCCGAGCGTCACCTGGGCCACCGTCATGTCCTCCGACAGCGGGATCGGGCGCGGCTTCATGCAGATACCGAAACCGTTCGCCACCAGCGCGAACGTGGCACCCCAGTCCTTCGCGCGGTGCACCACGCGGGGCGTGAAACCGGCCGTCGCACAGGCCATCGAGACCAGGTCGTACTGGTCGCAGCTGCGCGGCTCGGGCAGTACCCAGTCCTCGTGCGCGGTCTGCTCCAGCGGCACGTCGTGCTGCCCGGCCAGCGGATGGTCCTGCGGCACGAGCAGGTCCTGCGGTTCGTCGAGCAGGGCGTGCTGGCCGAACCTCGGGTCGTCGGCGGTCGGCCCGCCCAGGTTGGGCAGCGTGATGGCGATGTCCACGTCGCCGGCGAGCAGCCGCTCGTACGCGTCGGCCGTCTCGACCTCCAGCAGCTGGACCTCGAGCAGCGGGTCCGCCTCGCGCAGCCGCCGCACCGCCGGGATGAGCAGGCTGGGTATGACCGACGCGAACCCGGCCAGGCGCAGCGTGCCGCCGGTGTGGTCGGCGTAGGCCGCCAGCTCGCCCCGGGCCCGTTCCCAGTGCGCGGCCAGCGAGTCGGCGTGTGTGAGCAGGGCATGGGCGACCGGGGTGAGCCGGATCCGCCGCCCGTCCGGCTCCAGCAGCGGCACGTCGAGCTCGTGGGCCAGCTGGCGCAGTTGCTGGGACACCGCCGACGGCGTGAGGTGCAGCGATCCGGCCGCCGCCGTGATCGTGCCGAGCTGGTCGACGACCCGCAGCACGTGCAACCGACGGTCAATCATGCAGCCGAATTGTACGTTGCGATGAAGAAACGTGAAATGGACGTGTGGGATTCGCCGGCGCAGGCTGGTTGCCATGAACAGCACACCGGACCTTGGCCTCGGCGGCGGCGCGGCGTTGCCGGTGGGTGCACTGCTCGCCTGCGCACTCGTCACCGCGGTACTCGGCGCAGGCGGCTGGACGTGGAGCTGGCTGACCACGGCATCCACCCGGTGCGCCGCGCTCTCGGCCGGGCGGGCCGCCGTGCTCGGTGGTGTCGCGACGTTCGCGCTGGCAGCCGCCGGCGTCTGGCTCGGCGCGGCGACCGTGCCCGTCGTGCTCGCCGCCTACCTGGTGGCGGGCTGCTCGTTCTGGCTGCTCCGAGGTGGGCGCTGACGCGCCGCGCGGGGTCAGCGGGTCAGCGGGCCCTGGCGGGTCGGCCGGCCGAGCTCCGGCGCGGACCGGTCGTCGGGCGCCCACTCGGGCAGCTCGGCGTGCCCGGCCGGCTGCGCCTGCGCGCCCCAGCGCCGCAGCGAGCGGGTGATCAGCACCGGATGGTCGAAGCACGCGCTGACGTTCTCGCTGGTCAGCACCTGCTCGACGGGACCTGAGCTGAGCGTGCGGCCGCCGGCGAGCAGCATCGCGTGCGTGGTGCTGGCCGGCAGCTCCTCCAGGTGGTGTGTGACCAGCACGCTGGCCAGCTGGGGGTGCTCGGCGCGCAGGGTGTCGATCGCGGTGAGCAGGCGCTCGCGCGCCGCCAGGTCCAGCCCGGTGCTCGGCTCGTCGAGCAGCAGCAGGTGCGGGCTCGGCATCAGTGCCCTGGCCACCAGCGTGCGGCCGCGCTCGCCCTGGGACAGCGTGCTCAGGCCCGCGTTGCGCAGCGCGGCCATGCCGAGCAGGTCCAGCAGCTCGTCGGCCCTGCGCAGCTCGTCTGCGCTCGGCTTCCAGCGCGGGATCAGCCCGTTCGTGCCGGTCGCGCCGGTGAGCACGGCCTGCTCGACGGACATCCGGTCGTCCAGTGGCTGGCGTGGGTCGACGTGCCCGATCCAGCCGCGCAGCTCCCGCATGTCCACCCGGCCGAGCTGGTAACCGAGCACGTGGACGCGACCCCGGGTCGGGTGCCGCACCGCGCCGCACAGGCTCAGCAGCGTGCTCTTGCCGGCCCCGTTCGAGCCGAGCAGCGCCCAGTGCTCGCCGGCGCGCACCGTGAGGTCGATGCCGGCGAGGATCTCCCGGCCCTCCCGGACGAAGTCGACGCCGGCGACGTTGAGCACCGGGGTGTCCCCGCTGTCGCCCACCGCCTGGGTGCCCTGCTCCGCCACATCAGCTCCGATCACGGTCCGGCACACGGGACACCCCTGACTATTCACGCTCGCACCGCCGACGGCACCGTGAGCTGAGCCTCGGCCGAGTTAACCGGCCGTCCCGAGGGCGCGACAGAGCGGTGCCGAGGCCCCGCGCGGGGTAGCGTCGCGTCGCATGGGCCGAGAACGTGCGCTGGTGCTGGGCGGTGGGGGTTTGGCCGGCATCGCCTGGCAGACCGGGGTGTTGTTCGGGCTCGCCGAGGAAGGGGCCGACGTGACCGGTGCCGACCTGGTGATCGGCACGTCGGCGGGCGCCGCGGTCGGCGCGCAGCTGGGCAGCGGGCTGCCGCTCGCCGAGCTGTACGAGCGGCAGGCCGACCCGGCCAAGCAGAACGCCGAGCTACGGCCGGCGGGTTCCTCGGTGGACGAGCTGATGGCCAAGATGGCCGCGGCGGCCGAGCAGACCTCCGACGTCACCGAGCTGCGCAGGCAGATCGGCGAGCTGGCGCTGAGCGCGGACACGCCGACCGAGCAGGCCCGCCGCGAGGTGATCAGCGCCCGGTTACCCAAGCTGGACTGGCCGGCGTGGCTGCTCTACCTCGTCGCGGTCGAGGTGCACACCGGCGAGTCGATCGTGTTCGACCGGGACTCCGGTGTCGAGCTGGTCGACGCGGTCGCCGCGAGCTGCGCGGTGCCGGGGGCGTGGCCGCCGGTGACGATCGAGGACGCCCGGTACATGGACGGCGGCGTGCGCACGTTCACCAACGTCGACCTGGCCGAGGGGTACGAGCGGGTGCTGGTCATCGCGCCGATGATCGAGCCGAACTTCCCCGAACAGCTCGCCGGGCTGACCGGCCGGAGCGAGTCGCTGCGCCCGGACGGCGAGTCCCTGGCCGCGTTCGGCACCGACGTGCTCGACCCGGCGGTCCGCACCCCTGCCGCCAGGGCCGGCCGCGCCCAGGGCAAGCGCGCCGCCGAGCGGGTCACCGCACTGTGGCGGTGAGCCCGGCATCGGGCCCGCCTCCCCGCCCGGCATCCCGCCTGCCCGCCTCGATCGCCGACCGGCTGCGGCTGCCGGTGATTGCCGCGCCGATGCTGCGGGTGTCCGGCCCCGAGCTGGTGACCGCGGCCTGCCGGGCCGGCGTGATCGGCGCGTTCCCGACCGCGAACGCCCGCACCCTGGACGACCTCGACCGCTGGCTGACCGAGATCACGTCGGCCACCCGGGGCACGGCGCCCTACGCGGCCAACCTGATCATCCGCCAGCCCCGGCTCGCCGACGACCTGGCCCTGCTGCTGCGGCACCGGGTGGAGTTGGTGATCACGAGCGTCGGGTCGCCGGCCGCGGTGGTGGGTCCGCTGCACTCGGTCGGCGCGCTGGTACTCGCCGACGTGGCCACCCTGGAGCACGCGCGCAAGGCCGTGGCGGCCGGCGCGGACGGCCTGGTGCTGCTCACCGCGGGCGCGGGCGGGCAGACCGGCTGGCTCAACCCGTTCGCGTTCGTACGTGCTGTCCGGGAGTTCTTCGACGGCCCGATCGTGCTGGCCGGTGGGATCTCCGACGGCACGGGCCTGCTCGCCGCCCAGGTCCTCGGCTGCGACCTGGCCTACCTCGGCACGTCGTTCATCGCCACCAGGGAGAGTTTGGCGGCACCGGAGTACCGCAGGATGCTCGTCGAAGCCACGATCGACGACGTCGTCCTGACCAGGGCGTTCACCGGGCTCCGCACCAGCATGCTGGCCCCTGCGATCCGCGCCGCCGGCCTCGACCCGGACACCCTGGACGAGCACGTCACCCCCGCCGAGGCCGACCAGCTCTACGGCGGCAGGAGCCCCGAGCTCGGCCCGAAGCGTTGGGCCGACGTGTGGAGCGCCGGGCACTCCGTCTCCGGCGTACACGGCACGCCGTCCGCCGCCGACCTCGTGGCCCGCCTCACCAAGGAGTACCGAACCGCCCGCGAGTCGGGGTGAGTCGCGGTTTCTGTCCGGTCGCGGGTGCGCGCCGCGGCGCCTGTTGTGGAGTTCGGTAACAACAGGCCGGCGCGCGCGGCGGGAAACCTGCCTCCTGTGCAGTTCGGTAACGGCGGCCAGGGAGACTGGCGCTATGACGTCGTTCACCGGGGCCCTGTTCGAACAGCGGCTGGTCGCCATCCTGCGGGCCTCCGCGCCGAGCCCGCTCGTCGAGGTCGCATTGGCGCTGGTCGACGGCGGGGTGCGCTGCCTGGAGATCACCCTGCCCAGTCCGGGTGCGCTGGCCGCCGTGCGTGAGCTGACCGCCAAGCTCGGCGACGAGGTGTCCGTCGGTGTGGGCACGGTGCTGTCCGGGGCGGAGGTGCGGCAGGCCGCCGACGCCGGGGCCGGCTTCGTGGTCAGCCCGCACCACGACCCGGAGGTGGTCGCGGCGGCCACGGAGCTCGGCCTCGGCTCGCTGCCAGGCGCGTTCACGCCGGGCGAGATCGTGGCGGCCTGGCGCGCCCGGCCCACCGCCGTCAAGGTGTTCCCCGCTTCGGTCGTCGGCCCCGAGTTCTTCGCCGCGGTGCGCGCGCCGCTGCCGGAGATCCCGCTGGTGGCCACGGGCGGTGTGGACCTGGATGGCGCGGCGAGCTTCCTGCGGCACGGCGCGGCCGGCGTCGGGGTGGGCAGTCCGCTGCTCGGTGATGCGCTGCGCGGCCAGCCGGACAACCCCGACCGGGCCCGCGCCGAGGCGCTCGATGAGGTGCGTGGCAAGGCCGCCGCGTTCGTCCGGGTCTGCCGGCGGGCTGCCGCGTGAGCTCCTCCGGCAACGGCGCGAAAGTACCGGGTGGCGCCGGCGCGGGCCCGGACGGCGCCGGCGGGTTGGTCACCCTGGGCGAGGTGATGGTCAGCCTGTCGGCCAGCCGGGTCGGCCCGCTGCGCCACGCCAGGCAGCTGGACCTCGCGGTGGCCGGCTCGGAGGGCAACGTGGCGATCGGCGTGGTCCGGCTCGGCCACCCGGCCCGCTGGGTGAGCCGGCTCGGAGCGGACGAGTTCGGCGAGCTGGTCCGGAACACCCTGCGCGGCCAGGGCGTGCAGGTGTGTGCGCCGGTCGACCCCGCGGCGCCGACCGGGATGATGGTCAAGGAGCGGCGGACCGGTGACATCGGCCGGGTGATGTACTACCGCGCCGGTTCGGCGGCCTCGCGCCTCAGCCCCGCCGACATCACACCCGCACTGCTCGCGGGGGCGCGCGTACTGCACGTCACCGGCATCACCTCCGCGCTGTCCCGCTCCGCCGCCGACGCGGTGCGGCACGCGATCTCGCTGGCCAGGGCCGCGGGCGTGACCGTCAGCCTCGACGTCAACTACCGCGCGCGGCTGTGGGACCTGCCGACCGCCACCGCGGAGCTGAGCCCCCTGGTCGCCGAGGCCGACCTGATCTTCGCCAGCGCCGACGAGCTGCCCGTGCTCGGGGTGGATGCCGCCGAACCTGTGCTCGCCGCCGAGAAGCTGCTGGCCAAGGGGCCGCACACGGTGGTGGTCACCGACGGGGCGGCGCTGGCGTACTCGGTGCGCGCCGACGGGGTGATCCGCCAGCCGGCGTTCCCGGTGCGGGTGGTCGACCCGGTCGGCGCGGGGGACGCGTTCGTGGCGGGTTACCTGGCCGGCCTGCTGGACGGTCTGGACGAGCCGGCCCGGATGCGCCAGGGTGCCGCTGCCGCGGCGATCTGCGTCGGTGCGGAGGGGGACTGGGAGGGGCTGCCGACGTCCGCCGAGCTCGGCCTCGTCGACCGGGGTGACGGCACCGTCGTGCGCTGACCCGGCCGGCCAGGCTGACCCGGTTCGACCGAGCGGCCGCTCGGTCAGGCGGCTGACGGTATCCGCGCAAGTCCACTGACAGAAGGTGGCAGTGGAGCCGGCTTAGCGTGCCGGCATGGACCTGAACCTGGAAGAGTTCACCCGGCGCTACGTGGCCGTATGGAACGAGCCCGACCCCACCATCCGCCGCCGGAGCATCGCCCAGCTGTGGACCGACGACGCCGTGCAGTACCTGGAGTCCAGCGAGTACCGGGGCCACTCGGAGCTGGAGCCGAGGGTCGAGGAGGCGTACGAGAAGTTTGTCGCCTCGGGCGGTTTCCGCTTCGAGCCGGCCGCGGCCACGGTGGCACACCACGACACCATCGTGCTTCGTACCAAGATGCTCCCGGCGGGAGGCGGCGAGGTCGCCTGGACCGGCCTGAGCTTCCTGGAGCTGGCCCCCGACGGCCGGATCCACCGGGAGCACCAGTACGCACTGCCGCTAGAGCCGACTCCGGTAACGGCCGCGCGGTGACCGACCCGGCGACGCGCGCCTCCCTTTCTCCGGGGAGGCGTGCGTCTGTCGGGAGGCGCGCGTCTGTCGGGTGCGGGGTCGGGCGCCCCCGACGCCTGGCGGATGACGGCCGAGCGCCTGGCTGGGGAGGATGGCGGTCACACCCAGCCGACCCAGCCGTGGAGGATCCGTGACCTACGCGTTCGACCCCGAGCTCGCCGCCGCGATCGAGATGTTGCCGAAGGTGGACATCACCGACATCGTCAAGGCGAGGGCGGAGTTCAAGGAACTGCTCGCGCAGCTGCCCCCGGCCGACACCACCGGCCTGACCATCACCGACGTCACCGTGCCGGCCACGGGCGCGCCCGATATCCCGCTGCGGATCTACGTACCGGACCAGCCGAGCGGGCCGGTGGGCATCTACGACGTGCACGGCGGCGGCTTCGTGCTGGGCGACATCGACATGATGCACGCCGGCAACGCTGCCCTGGCCAGGGACACCGGCGCCGTGGTGGTCTCGGTGGACTACCGGCTCGCCCCGGAGCACCCCTATCCGGCCGGGCTGGAGGACAGCTTCACGGGGCTGGCCTGGTTCGCCGAGCACGCGGCCGAGTACGGCGTCGACCCGGAGCGGATCGCGATCCACGGGATCAGCGCCGGCGGCGGCCTGTGTGCCGCACTGGCGCTGCTGGCCCGTGACCGGGGCGGCCCCTCGATCGCGTTCCAGTACCTCGGCGTGCCGGAGGTGGACGACCGGCTGAGCACCGCGAGCATGCGCCAGTTCACCGACACGCCGATGTGGAGCCAGCCCAAGGCGGTGATCAGCTGGGACGCCTACCTCGGCGCCGGTGTACCGGGCACCGAGGACGTGCCGGCCTATGCCGCGCCCGCCCGCGCCACCGACCTCGCCGGCCTGCCGCCCGCATACGTCTCGGCGATGGAGTTCGACCCGCTGCGTGACGAGAGCATCGCCTACGCGCTCGCGCTGCAGGCGGCCGGAGTGCAGGTCGAGCTGCACGTGTTCCCCGGTACGTTCCACGGCTCCGCGCTGGTCGAGTTCGCGGCGGTGTCCAAGCGCGAGACGGAGGAGGCGGTCACCGTCCTGCGCAAGGCCCTGCGCGTCTAAGCTCGGGGCGTCTGGCCCTGGGTGTCCGGCCCGGCGCGTCTGGCCCAGCGCGCTTGACCAGGCGGGCTCGACCCGGCGCGGGTCAGGCGGAGCCGGCCAGCCGCCGCGCGACCAGGGCGAGCCGGGCGCGGAACCGGTCGTCCGGGTTGTCCAGCCGCCACCCGATCGCCCGCTCGACGCGGGTCAGCCGGGCCGCCACCGAGCTGTGGTGCAGGTGCAGCTCGGCGGCGGCCTGGCGCAGCGAACCGGTACGGCAGAACGCGTCCAGCGCCGCGACGTCCTGCGCTCCGACCCGGGTCGTGGCGAGCGCGTCCAGGGCCAACACGTCCGGATCGGTGCGCAGCCGCTGGGCCGGCACCTCGGCGAGCAGGGCCAGCGTGCCGAGCGTGTCGTGGTCGACGAAGGCGCCCTCGGCCGCCCCGGGGGCGGCGAACCGCAGCGCGAGCCGGGCCTGCAGCCAGGACCGGCGCGCCTCCAGCGGCGGCGCGGCCCCGCCCAGCGCGGCCGCCGCCACGGCGTCCCGCACCTGCATGGCCGAGGCCCCGGGGCGTGCCCGCGCGGCGGCGGGGGTCCTGGCGGCCGGGCTCGCCGCGGTCGGGCTGGAGGGGCCGCGGAGTGGCACGGCACGGACCGGGCGAGCGCCGTTCACCCTGGTCGCGCCGTTCACCGTGCCCGCGCCGGCGGCAGGGGTGCCGAGGCCCGACAGCGCGGCGACCGCCGCCCGCAGCGCCGGTAGCTCCGAGTCGGCGCCGGCGGAGGGCTGCAGCAGCACCGCCGCGATGTCCCCGATCGCGGCCACCCGAACCGTGTGGTGCGCGTGGGCGTCGGCATGGCCCCGGCAGACCACGGCCACGGCGGCGGCGATCGGGTCGTGGCCCCGTGTCGGCCGCACGGCCAGCACCCGGACCGGCCGCCCGGGTGCCATGCCGAGCAGGTGCACCGCGCGGGCCCTGTCCTCGCGAGCCTCCCGCTCGGCGAGCACCAGCTCGACCAGTGCGGGGTCGGCCAGGTTCGGTGCCGGGGTACGCAGTCGGGCGGTGCCCAGCAGTCGCGCGGTGAGGGCCAGCCGCTCCAGCACGAGGTCGTCCAGCGGGGCCGACCCGCCGGACCGCTCCAGCCACACCCTGGCCGCCGAGCCCCGCCCGTTCGGGCCGGCGGCGCCTGGGTTTTGACCGGCCGAGCTCGCGGCAGGGTCGACCGGGACGGACTTGCTGGGTTCGCCGGGTGCCCCGGCGGGTACATCGGTGCCGTCGGTCGCGACGCGGAACGTGGCGCCGGTGGAGTCCGCCCAGCCGACCACACACTCGGCGAGCGCGGCGGTGGCCCGGACGGCCTCGCGCGCGGTAGCCCCGCTCTCCACCAACCGGTCGAAGTAGGCGATCACCCGCACGGCGGCCTCGGCGTCGGCGTCCAGTGCGGACAGCCGCAGCAACAGCCCCTTCACCGTGTCAGGTTAGCGCCGGCCAGCTGACGAAAGTCCCAACTCGTTCTGACAATTTCCCCGACTCGAGGCAAGGCAACGGGGTGACGGGCGGCGGTTACTGGAGGGCGCTGCCGGACTGCCACTTGTTCCAGTCGAGCTCCCAGTCGCCGTACGTGTCGTAGACGGGGAGCGCGGGGCCGCCGGAGTTGGTGATCTCCACGACGTCGCCGACACCGAAGTGGTCGAAGAACCACTGGGCGTTCGCCGGGCTGAGGTTCACGCACCCGTGCGAGACGTTGGAGTCGCCCTGCTGGCCCACCGACCACGGCGCGGCGTGCACGAACTCGCCGTCGTTGGAGATCCGCTCGTCGAGGTCGACCTTCTCCTTGTAGTAGCCCGGCTGACCCTGGCAGACGCCGTAGGTGCAGGAGTCCATGATGATGCTGGTCTGCTTGTCGGAGATCACGTGCGGGCCGGAGTGCGAAGGGTGGCCGGGCGAGCCGAGACTGATCGGCATCGTGTTGACCAGGCTGCCGTTGTGGAAGATCTGCATGGTCTCGGTCTTGCCGTCGGCCTTGGCGATCCACGAGTCGTGCACGCGGATGGTCTCCGAGCGGTTGGTCTGGCCGAAGGTGCCCTTGCCCAGGTCGACGCCGAACAGGTTGGCGTTGAGCTGGATCGTGGTGTTGGGCTGCCAGTACTCGGCCGGGCGGTAGTGCGCCTCGCTCGGCGAGATCCAGTACCAGCTGCCCGTCTGCTCAGGGCTGGTCGTCACCTGCAGCGCGCGCTCGGCGGCGGCCTTGTCGGTCACCGGGTGGTCGAACTTGACCACCAGCGGCTGGCCGACGCCGACGTTGTTCTGGCTGGGCGCCGGGATGAAGGACGGGTAGGCCTGCAGCGCCGGCTTCACCGTGGTGACCGTGCCGGTCTGGTTCACGACCTTGCCGTCGGCGCCGACCGCGGTGGCGGTGACCTGGTAGCTGTCCCCGTAGCTGAGGCCGGACGTCGTGTGCCAGGAGGCGGAGCCGGTGGCCAGCGCGCCGGTGACGGGCTTTCCGGTCTTGGAGTCGATCACCTGGACGGTCTGCAGCGTGCCGTGCTGGACCTCGACGCTGAGCGGGACCACGGGGTTCAGCGGCGTGTCGCCGGCCGCGGTGATCGCGATCTGGGCGACCGGCTTCGGCGGCACGGCAGGTTCGGCGAGGCCGCCCGGCAGCGCCGAGCTGATCGCGGCCGGCCCTCGGGTCGCAGTGATCAGCGCCAGCACGGCGATGAGCACCGAGAAGACTCCGAGCACGAGGGAGGCCCGTCGTCGCGAGTCACCGGACAGCTGCAGGGCTGAGGCACCACCGTTCATACGGTCCGTAATCTCCACTCACTTCGATGACCCGACCGGGGCACGCCGGGACGCCTCATTCTCCCCCGGCGACACTGAGAGGCGCGACACGGGGTGCGGCGTCGCACACTGTGAATCGGTCAACGGCGCGGCGCGTAAACGCGTTCCGGCGGCCCTTTAGTCCAGCCCGCCGCGTTTGACCAGCTGAGCGGCAATCACATTGCGCTGGATCTCGTTCGTCCCCTCACCGACGATCATCAGTGGGGCGTCCCGGAAGTAGCGCTCGACGTCGAACTCGGTCGAGTAGCCGTAGCCACCGTGGATTCGCACCGCGTTCAGCGCGATCTCCATGGCCACCTCGCTTGCGAACAGCTTGGCCATGCCGGCCTCCATGTCCACCCGCTCGCCGGCATCGAACTTCTCGGCAGCCAGCAGGATGAGCTCCCGCGCGGCCGTCCACTTGGTGGCCATGTCGGCGAGGTAGTTGCCGATCGACTGGTGCTGCCAGATCGGCTTGCCGAACGACTCACGTTCCTGGGCGTAGCGCAGCGCGTCATCGAACGCGGCCCGGCCGACCCCGAGCGCGCGCGAGGCCACCTGGATCCGGCCGGTCTCCAGGCCCTTCATCATGTGCGCGAAGCCCTTGCCCTCGACGCCGCCGAGCAGGCTGGTGGCCGGGGCGCGGTAGTCGTCGAAGGTCAGCTCGCAGCTCTCGACGCCCTTGTAGCCGAGTTTCGGCAGGTCACGGGACACGGTGAGGCCCGGGCCGTGCTCGACCAGCAGGATCGAGACGCCCTTGTGCTTGGGCTCGGCCGTCGGGTCGGT
>DATAYB010000469.1:0-1645 GCA_036272795.1 Pseudonocardia sp. | reverse complement strand
GGTTTGAGCACGGTGGCGATCTGCGGGTACCGGTTGAGCAGCTCGGAGCGGATGGACACCGAGACGTTGTACTTGGGGAAGAAGCCGAGGTCGTCGTCGAGCACGGTCAGGTGCAGGGCCTGGATGCGGCCGTCGGTGGTGAACACCTCGCCGAACTCGCAGGGCTGGCCGGACGCGGTGGACGGGTAGACCGCGCCGGTGCCCATGGTGTGGACGTTCGCGGCCGGCAAGGTGAAGCCGTAGGCGGCGGTCATGCCGGGCCAGCCGTCGGTGCGGCTGGCGAACTCCGTCTCGAGGCACGCGGTGACCTGCCCGGGGTTGGCCTTGGCGAACCTGGCCAGGTCGGACAGTGTCTTGAAGCCGTACTTGCGCTGCGCCGCGGGGCCCATGGCGATGGCGTAGGTGTTGTTGGCGGGCGCGCGGTCGACCCAGCTGATGCCCTGTTTGGCGTCCTCGGCGGCGACGGCGCGGAACATCTCGTCGGCGTCCACGATCGGCTTGGTGTGCCCGTTGTAGTTGATCCAGGAGGTGCCGGTGTACTCCGGGTACAGGTCGATCTGGCCGGTCTTCAGGGCGGTGCGGGCGCTGTTGGAGCCCTGGATGTTGGTCAGGTCCTGCACCTTCATCCCGGCGGCCTGCAGCGCGTAGATCATCAGGTAACCGATGTTGATGTTGTCGCTGAAGTCCTTGGAGCCGACGGTGATCGGCACGCCCTCCAGCTCGGGCACCGGGGTGATCGAGCCGGGTCCGACCCGGCCGGGCACCGCCGCGCCGGAGGTCAGCCCGCAGCCCGCCAGCAGGACACAGACCAGCAGCGCGAGTGCCGCCGTGAGTCGCCGCCGGGTCATCGCAGCCCCTTCGGGCCGATCCAACGCTCGGCGAGGCCACCGAGCCAGTCGATCAGCAGCGCCAGCGCCATCGCCAGCACCGCCCCGATCACCAGCACCGGGGTGCGGCTGAGCTTGTAGCCGGTGTCGATCATCTCGCCGAAGCCGCCACCGCCGACGAAGGTGGCGAGTGTCGCGCTGCCCACGGCGAGCACCAGCGAGGTCCGCAGGCCGGCCAGGATGAACGGGACGGCCAGCGGCAGCTCTAACCGGGCCAGCACGAGCGAGCGGGACATGCCAATGCCCCGGCCGGCCTCGAGCAGTGCCGAGTCGACGCTCTCGATGCCGAGAATGGTGTTCCGCAGCACCGGCAGCAGGGCGTACAGGGCGATCGGCAGTACCGAGATCCAGAAGCTCGACCAGCCGGCCTGGTACACGGCCAGGTAGAACAGCACGAGCACACCGATGGACGGCGCCGCCTGGCCGATGTTGGCGATCGCCAGGAACAGCGGGGCGGCGGGTTTGCCCCATGGCCTGGTCAGCGCCGTGCCCAGCGGTACCGCGACCAGCACCACGATCACGGTGATCATCAGCGACAGCTCGATGTGTTCAATCGCCAGCCGACCGATCGACGGGAAGTTGACCGTCTGCACCTCGATCTCGTCGAAGCTGCCGACGCCGACCCAGATCAGCATGGCGGCCACCAGCAGCGCGGCGATGACCGGCTGGAACCACAGCCGGATCGCCTCGGCGCGGCGCAGCGCGGCGTCCCCCGCGCCGGCCCCGTCGCTCGGCGGGGCGGTGAGGGTGCCGGCGAA
>DATAYB010000468.1:0-4351 GCA_036272795.1 Pseudonocardia sp. | reverse complement strand
AGCCCGGCCTGATCCTGCCGCGCCCCGAGCCGGCCGCTGGGGTGTTCCCGGTCGACCCAGCCGCCCCCGCCGCCGCCGCGGTCACCGTGCCCGACGTGGTGCCGGCGACGGTGCCCAACGTGGCGGCGGCGCGGGCCCCCGACACGAACGCCGAACCGACCACCGCCGACCGCATCGAGCCGCCCACCCCGATGTTCGGCCAGCCCGTGTCCCAACCCGCGCCTCGACAGCAGCCTGCGCACGGGCCACCCGGCTACGGACAACCGGCGGCGCATGGCCAGCCGGGCCAACCGGCGCAGGGTCGACCGCCGTACGGCCAACCGAGCCAACCGGGCCAGCCGGCGACGCCGAACCAGCCAGCCCCGGGCCGACCCGGGTACGCGCCACCGCCGTACCCACAGCCACCATCGCAGGCCCAGCCGCCGCAGGGCCAGCCCGGCACGCGGCAGGAGCCCACCCCAGGTCAACCCGACTACGCGGCACCGGCCTACCGCCAACCGGTGCCGTACGGCCAACCGGGCTTCGACCAGCCGGATTATGGCCAACCGGGATGGTGGCAGCACTCCGAGGCCGGGGCACCACGGACCGCGCCTCCACCGGCACCAGCCGGCGCGCCACGGCCGCACCCGCGAGAGTCCGAGGGCGTCCCCCAGCCGTACCCCCGCCAGCCGGCCGGCGCGCCCCAACCACACCCGCGCGAGCCCGGCGGCGTCCCCCAGCCGTACCCCCGCCAGCCCGGTACCGCACCGGCCCGGCCCGGCAGTCCCGCGCACCAACCGGCACCGGGGGCGGGGTCCCAGCCGAACACACAGCCCCAATCTGCGGACCAGCCGGCCGCCGACGCAACCCAGTTGCTCGAGCCCCAGACCGCCGCCCCGACCCCGTCGCCCGCCGAGGCAACCCAACTGATCCACCCCCAAACCGCCCTAGCCCCGTCGCCGGCCGAGGCAACCCAGCTCATCCAGTCCCAAACCGCCGCAGCCCCGTCGCCGGCCGAGGCAACCCAGCTCATCCAGCCCCAGCCGCCGGACGCGAGCCAGGACCAGCCAGCACACCCCCAACCGACCGACGAGACCCGGCACATCCCGATCCGGCCGGGGACCGATCCGACGCGGCCGGCACCCGGTCCGCCGCCGGCACCTGGCCCGACCGCCTCCGACGCGACGCAGCAGATCACGGTGTTCCCGACCGCCGTCGAACAGAGCGACACCCAGGCCTCCGTGGCGGCCACCCAGCAGTTCCGGCCGCAACCGGCCAGCGAGGCAACGCAGCTGATCCGCCCCGTGGCCGCCGCGAGCGCGGATGCCGGCGACGCGGTGAACGGCGACGGCACACTCCTCGGCCAGGCGCGGGCGCTGTTGCGGGCCACGCGACAGATCTATCCGGATGCACCGCAGCGGGAGCAGCTCGCGGCACTGGCCGAGCGGCTCGACGAGCCGACGCGGGTCGCGGTGCTCGGCGCCGCGGGCGCGGGTACCCGGACCCTGCTGCGCGCGCTGCGCAACGAGAGCTACACGCCGGCGTTGACCCTGACCGACCAGGAGGGCGCTGCCGCCGAGCCGGCCGACGCGGTGCTGATGGTGCTGCGCGGACCGGGACTCGAGGACGCCAGCCTGTTCGACCCCGCCGGCCCCGACCCCGACGCGGACCCCGAACACCCGAAGGAGCCCGAACCGGCGCACACGAAGTCCGAGGCGGACGGCGCCCCAGCCCCCGCCCCCGCCGAGCCGTCGGCCATGTCCTCCGAGGCTGCCGCGGCACAGCCGACCGAGCCACCCACGAACCCATTGCCGACCATCGGCGTGCTCGCCCGCGCCGACGAGCTCGGTGGCTCGACGCTGGACGCGCTGGACCGGGCGAAGGAGATCGCCGCCGAGTACCGCAATGCACCGGAGATCGCGCCGCACTGCCAGACCGTCGTGCCGGTGGCCGCGCTGCTCGCGGTCGCCGGCGGTGACCTCGAGGAGGCCGAGTTCCAGTCGCTGCTCGCGCTGAGCCAGCGGGCGTCGACGGAGCTGGCCGAGCACACGACACCGGCGCTGCTGGCGCGGCTGGGCTGGTTCGGTATCGAGCAGGCGCTGCGGCTGATCCGGGCCGGCCGCGCTCCGAGCCCCGCCAAGCTCGGCGAGGAACTGGTCCGGATCAGTGGCATGCAGCAGCTGCGCGACGTGTTGACGTGGCGGTTCGCCCGGCCGGCCCAGGCGCTGCGGGTGCGTTCGACGCTGGCCGAGCTGGAGCGCCTGGTGCGGTCCTCACCGGAGCGCGGGCCGAGGGTCGACCAACTGCTCTACCAGCTCGAACGGATCCGCTCCGGTGCCCACGAGCTGGTCGAGATCGACCTCGCCGACGCGCTGCGGGCCGGCACCCTGCGGTTCAGCGCCGCCGACCGCACGGCCGCCGAGCAGCTCCTGGGTGCCGAGGGCGCGGAGCCGAGCGCCCGGCTCGGGCTGGCCGCCGACGCCACCCCGGAGGCGATCCGGGACGCCGCCGGCGAGCAGCTGGCGCACTGGCAACGGCTCGCGTCGCACCCGGCGACCACGACCGCCGTCCGCGACGCCGCCGAGGTGCTGGTCCGCACGTGCGAGGAGTTCCTCGCCGGCCCCACCCCCTGACGCCCCCACCACCGCCCAGGCAAGGCCGCCACTCTCCCCGCGCGCCCGACGTCACGCGGCCCGCGCCGCGCCACGCGACCCGCGTGCCCCACCTCGGCCGGACAGGCGCTTGGACCCACTGCCGAGGCAGTGGGTCCAAGCGGTGGTGGTGGGCGTCAGTTGTCGGACTCGGACTTCTTCCTGTCCTTGTGCTCCGGTTCCTTGACCGATACCTCGGTGTCCTTCGACGGCGCGGACTTCGGGACCTCGGCGGACGGCGCGGGTACCTGCTTCGGGGCCTGCACCACGATCGGGCTGGACTCGTGCCCGTTGGGCTCGCCGCTCCCGGCGTTGCCGTTCGGCGCCGGCTTGCCATTCACGCCGGTGTTGCCGCTCGGCACGGGCTTGCCGTTGATTCCGGTGTTGCCGTTAGTGGGCTTGGCCGGATCCCCGCCCTTCGCCGGATCCCCGCCCTTCGCCGGATCCCCAGCCTTCGCAGGGTCACCGCTCTGAGCCGGGTCGGCTCCCTTAGCCGGGTCGGCGATCGTCTGGTCGACGGTCTTCGGGTCACTGACGGTCTTCGGGTCGTTGGCCTTGGGGTCGTCCGGTTTCGGCTTGCCGTCGATGCCGGTGTTCGAGGGACGGCACTTGTCGGTGCCGGGGCCCTGGTAGTCCGGGCAGCTCGGCCGCTTGTCCTGGTCGGAGTCGCCGTCGTGGCCCTTGTCGCCGTCGTGACCCTTGCCGTGGTCGGAGTCCCCGTCGTGCCCCTTGTCGCCGTCGTGGCCCTGGCCGTGGTCCTTGTCGCCGTGGTGCTTGTCCCAGTCGCCGTCCCAGTCGTTGTCCCAGTCCGGGTGGTGCCGGGGCGGCCAGTAGCCCTTGCCGGAGCAGTGCTCGCGGCGGCCGTGGTAGACGTTGATGAAGGTGTAGTCGTGGATCACGGTGGTGACCGGCCGGATGATGGTGACAGTGGTCGGCTGGAAGCTCTGCCAGGCGTTGCCGACGTAGCCGACGGTCTGGACGTCGCTCGGCGGGGACAGCGGGTTGCCGCTGAAGCACTTGATCGTCGGCGCCCCGTAGCTGTCCACGAACACCGCCGTGCCGGCCTGCAGCACGGCCGGGTAGCCGACGAACGTGCCGTTCTCGTAGCCGTAGCCGGTCAGGGCCGTGTCCGAACGCAGCAGGACCGGGGTCAGGGTGCCGACGAAGTCCGGGATCTTGTCGGCGGTGATCCCGAGCGCGCCGGCCCATGCGGCCGCCTTCGTCGGGTCGGCCTGCAAAGTTTTGATCATGGTCTGCGAGTCGCAGCTGGTCTGGTCGCCGGTGTCGCCGAACAGGCCCGGGGTGTCACTGCTGAACTGGCCGGTCGCCGTGACGGGCGTGGTGATCGTCTGATCGGTACCGACCGGCTGCATGAACGGGTTGTCGCCGGGCGTCGAGGTCGGCTCGAGCTGGACCTGGGCGGCCGGTTTCGTGGGGGCCGCGCTGACCTTGCTCGGGGTGGACACCGGGCCGGCGAGCAGCGCGCCCACCCCGACCAGTGCTACGAACGCGGCGAGCAGGACGATGACAGTGGTGCGAACCGAGATCCCTGGACCGGACGGGCGCCGGGGTGGCGGCGAGGCGTTCAGGTCGGTGGTCATTTCGGGGTGCTCCTCGGTGACTTTCGATTCGCAGTTCTCTTGGTAGAGACGGTGTCACCGTGGCGCCGTTCGTTCGATGGTGTGTTCCCCCAGTACCGGTGGAGCGACCCCCACGACCGA
>DATAYB010000467.1:0-2487 GCA_036272795.1 Pseudonocardia sp. | reverse complement strand
TGCGCCGCAGCGCGCCAGCACCTCGTCCTGGCTCGGCCGAGCGGCGAGCAGTCCGAGCAGGTCGGTGCCTGCCGGCAGGGGGTGCACCTGGTCCCCGAGGACCACGCCGTGGCGCCGGCTGTCCCCGGTCTGATAGGTGGCGATCTTCACCTGGTCTCCCGCTCTGTCGTCATTAGCAGAACCCGGCGCCGGTGGCCCGGACCCTGGTCGGGAACAGCTCGCCGAGGTAGGAGGCGAACAGCCCGGTGAACGCGCCGAAGAACGCGAACAGCGGCCCGAGCCAGAGCAGCAGGGTCTGGCTGGTCGCCACCGCGTAGAGCGGCAGGGTCAGCCCGACCCCGACGAGCGAGACGATCAGCGCGTTCTTCCGGCCGGCAGGAACAGCCCGGACAGCACCGCGGCCACCATGCCTCCGACCGGGAACGAGCTGAGGATGAACGCCGCCGCCCTGCCTCGGCTCGCCGCCGGCCACGACTCCACGGCGTACGTGGACACCGCGCCCCACACACCACCGAGGCCGAGCCCGGCCAGGAACCGCAGCACGAGGAACACGGTGAAGTTCGGCACCACCGCGATCAGCACGGTGAACAGCGCGAACACGGCGAGCGCGCGCTTGCGGCCGTAGTTGTCGGCCAGCCAACCGGCGACGCTGCTGACGCCGATCCCGAGCAGGGTCGCCGTCGCCAGCAGCGTCGAACAGGTATGCCACGAACGACCCCGCGAGCACCAGTCGCCTGACCCGAACGTCCATGTTCGCCCAGCCTTTCGGCATTCCGGTTGTGGAGCTTTCCGGTTGTGAGGCCTTCTGGTCATGACCGTGACGCGAGCGCTGTGGCGGCCGATCGCCCCCCTGGTGGACGTCCAGACCCGACCGGCCGCGACTGCTGACTGTACGTACGTACAGTCAGCAGTTCAATGCTCCGGAAGGAGGTGCGATACTGGCGCTCCTGACGCCGCCCGCGCCCCGCCGGCCGGCCGGGGAAGGCCGGCGCTCGCCGGCCGCCACGAAGGGAGTGGCCCGGTGGCCTCGGTCGAGCGCGCCAAGCCGGATGCGCCGGCGCGCGGCACCGAGCGCCGCGAGGCGATCCTGCGCGCGGCGGAGAAGATCTTCGCGCGGGAGGGCTACCACGGCACCACGATGCGCGACATCGCCTCGGAGGCCGACGCCGCGCTCGCACTGGTCGTCTACCACTTCGGCACCAAGCTGGCGCTGTACACCGCGATCTTCGAGAGCCGGCAGTACATCAACGAGGAACGGCTGGCCCGCCTGGCAGCGATCGAGGACCTGCGCGCCGACGACGCCCTCGAGCGGATCGTCAGCGCGCTGGCCGACCCGGTGCTCGCGCTGCACACCGACCCGGACGGCATCTGGTACGCCCGGCTGGTGCTGCGTGAGGCGGCCGACCCGTCCAGCCAGGACCGGCCGATCATCGGCACGCTGTTCGACCCGATGGCCCGCACGTTCATCGCCGCGCTGCGCACCGCCCTGCCCGACAAGCCGAGCAGTTTCCACCACTGGGCCTACCTGTTCACGATCGGCGCGCTGACCCAGAGCTCCTTCGACGCCCGCGCACTCAAGCTGACGGACACCCCCGAGATGGACGCGAAGGCCGCCATGCTGCGCGCCTACATCACCGCCGCCCTCCGCCACGGCTGACGCGCACGCGGGCCCCCGAGCCAACCGACAACCGTCGCCGCGCCCCCGAGCCAACCAGCAGCCAGCAGCCAGCGGCCGAACTGGGGAGTGTGACGAGCTCACCGGCCCGGGGTAGCGGCGCCATGCCAACGGGCCGTCGCTGTACCAGCTGACCGCCGCAGAGCCGACTGACCGCCACTGGGCCACTTCGCACACCGCGCTGCCACTTCGCACGGCGTGTTGTCACTCCGCACGGCGTGTTGTCACTCCGCACGGCGTCCCACCACTTCGCATACTCCGCAAACTGTGCGAAGTGAAGGCACGCCGTGCGAAGTGGCGGCGCAGCCGGACGCGAGGGTCGACAGGGGCTCCAGAGGACGGCCGCACCGAGCACCGAGCACCGAGCACCGAGCACCGAGCACCGAGCACCGAGCACCGAGCACCGAAGGCTCGCCCATTCCCACTTGTCGTGGCTATTAGGCACGACAAGTGCCACTTGTCGTGCCCATTTCCCACGACAAGTCGAAGGAGGCGAGCACCGCGTACCTCGTGCGGCCACTACTCCGCCAGGCCAGGCCTACGCGGTGCCCCCTGCCCCACCGCCGCCCAACCCACCGCCGCCCAACCCACCGCCGCCCAACCCACCGCCGCCCAACCCACCGCCGCCCGCTCCGGCCAGACGCCTACCGGACGAACAGGTCACGCCGCCTGGTCGTGTACCGGCGCAGGACGTCGGGCAGCGGGTCGATGCCGATGCCGGGCGTCGTGGGCACGGGCAGGTGGCCGTCGTCGAGCACGAACGGCTCCGTGAGGTCCTCGGCGAAGTAGCGGCTGGAGGCGGACGTGTCACC
>DATAYB010000466.1:0-10463 GCA_036272795.1 Pseudonocardia sp. | reverse complement strand
CGCACTGGAACGACTTCTTCTGCCCGGTCCACCCACCCCTACCGCTGCAGCGCGAGCTCGTCGACAACGGCCCGAGCGCGTTCGACAAGATCATCTCGAGGGCCCGTGCCGACGGCGTGCCGATCGCCATCCTCGACGCCTACAGCCGCATCGCGCTCCCTCACGTGCCTACCTCCTGACCGTATGGTGCGGCCGACCCGCCTCGGCAGAACTCAGAGCTTGAGCTCCGGGTCGTTGACCCTGTCGCGCAGCGTGGCGAGCGTCTGGGACAGCAGCCGGGACACGTGCATCTGGGAGATGCCGAGCTGGGCGGCGATCTTGCTCTGCGTCATGTTGTCGAAGAACCGCAGCACGAGGATGGTGCGCTCCCGGGGCGGCAGCGTGTCGAGCAGCGGCCGCAGCGTCTGGTGGGCCTCGACCAGCTCGAGGCCGGCGTCGTTCGCGCCGAGCAGGTTGGCCAGGGTCGCCTGGTCCTCGCTCTCCATCAACACCTCGTCCAGCGACTGGCTGGCGTAGCTGGCCGTCGCCTCCAGACCCTCGAGCACCTCGTCCACGGTGATGGACAGCCGCGCCGCGATCTCGCTCGGCCGGGGCGCCCTGCCGAGGCCCTGGGCGAGCTCCTCGGTGACCCGGTTGATCGAGACGTGCAGGTCCTTGAGCCGCCTCGGCACCCGCATCGACCAGCTGTGGTCGCGGAAGTAGCGGCGCAGCTCGCCCTGGATGGTCGGGATCGCGTATGCGAGGAAGTCGCGGCCGAAGCTCGGGTCGTACCGGTCGACCGCGTTGATCAGGCCGAGCGTTGCAACCTGCACGAGGTCCTCCAGTGGCACGCCGCGGTGCACAAAACGCCTGGCCAGGTGCTGTGCGACCGGTAGGTAGCCGGTGATCAGCCGGTCCCGCAGTGCGCCCCGGCGGGGGTCGTCGGCGGCGAGCCCGGCATGTTCGGTCAGGATCGAGGCGAGGTGGGCGTACTCGGCGTCGCGGTCGTCCGGTTCGGCGTCCCGGGTGTCCGGTGGCGGCGCTGCCCCGTTGACCGCCGTGATGGTGGGGTCCGGCCTCGGTGCGGTGTGCTCGGCGGCGGGACTCACCCGACCAGCGCTTTCTTGACGAACCGGATCCCCAGCACGCTGTCGGCCCCGTCGGGCGGGCCGGCCGTGTCGGTGGACGTGGCGGGCAGCGTGACGATCTCGTCGACCAGGGTGCGGAGCACCTGCCAGCCGAAACCCGTGGTGTCGAACACCGCGCCGGGCCGCCCCGGCGGCACGGTCACCCGGACCTGGATGCGGTCCCGGTCGACCGCGAAGACGCAGCGCAGCTCGCCACCGTCGGCGGCGTCACCGATCAGCGCGGCGCAGGCCTCGTCGACCGCCATCCGCAGGTCGGAGATGGCGTCCAGGTCGAAGTCGGCCCTGGCCGCCACCTCGGCCGCCATGGTCCGAACGAACGGCACCATCCAGGCCGTGGCATCGACCCTGATCTCGATCTGGCCGTGTTTGCCCATGGCAGGGGTCAGCGTCATCAGCGCGCCTCATATCGTTGAGGTGCCGGTCGACACGCACCGCACCCCGCCTGGTCGGGCCCCTGGGACCGGCCAGCACGAAGCCGACGTTCGAACGACACACGAGCGATTGGGCCGCAGCTGACTGCGTAACTTCGGCTGCCACGATCCTAACTCCGTGAGCCGTCCAATCAGGACCCGACTCGGGGTGTGTGGTGTGCTCTCCCAGAAATAGGAGTAGGGCGCGACCGGAATGGGTAGACAGAGTTCCGGTGGGCCACCGGCTCGCCGGCTCGGGGTGCCCGGGTCCGGACGGCGCAGGGAGCGCACGATGGCTGCCGACCGCACGACCTCCAACGCCCGGCCCCCCGACCAACAGGCGGCGCACCGGCAGGCGGCAGACCTGGAGGCGGCGGACCGGGTCGTGGCGGCCCGGAAGGCGGAGGCCCGGGAGGCCACACTCTGGGCCGAGCTGGCCAACAACGCGGTGGTGCTCAGCAATGCCACCGAGGAGCGCTCCCGGTTGCTGGTCGCGCGCGCCCGGCTGTGGGACCAGCTCGCCGAGCTCAGCTCCCCGGCCTGCGGACGCGCCTACCGGGACGCCGCCGCCAAGTGCCGAGCCGAGGCCGCGGGCGACCGAGTCGGCGCGGAGCCCGAACCGGCCGGCTGACCCCAGCCCGAGGTCCCCACCGCCTCCGCCGAGCCGCCCCACACGCGCCGCGCCGCGCGGCTGCGCCGGGCCGCGCGGCTGGGCGGGGCCGCGCGGCTGGGCGGGGCCGCGCGGCTGGGCTGCGCCGACTTCAACCGTCGAGTTCAACCGCAGTGGCGTGAAATCCGTACCGCCGCCCGCACCTCGCATACCGTGCTGTCACTTCGCACGCCGTGCTGTCACTTCGCATACTCCGCACACTGTGCGAAGTGAAGGCACGCCGTGCGAAGTCGGTCCGTGCTCGGGTTGCGTGCTCGGGCTGCTCGCTCAGGCGGCGCCGGGGAGAGCGGCGGTGATCCGGCCGCGCTTGGCGGCCGGCTTCCGGGCGGCTCGTTTGCCTGCGGGTACGACGGCCGGCGCCGCGGCGGGCCGGGCGGATGGCGCGGCTGGCCGGCAGTTGATGCCTCCGCCGGTGAGGTAGTCCTGCACGCTGGTCCGGGCCAGGCGGAGGACGTCGCGCTGGCGGGCGCCGTCCATCATGTTGGCGCCCATCGCGGCAAGGTCGGCGGCGTTCGGGGTGAGCAGCGTGACCTGGGTGCCCCGCGCGCGCAGCCCGTCGAGCTCCCGGTGCAGCCGCTTGGTCACCCAGCGCCGCCAGCGCCGCTCGAGCCAGGTCAGCGGGGTGCTCGGGCGGTCCAGCTCGACGGACGCCATCGGCGCGAGCACGACGACCTCGTCCAGGTCGGCCTCGGCGAGCAGGTCGGTGTTGCACGGTGAGCAGAGTGCGCCGTCGACGTAGGGCACCCGCCCGATCCGGACCGGTGCGTACCACGCCGGCACCGCGCAGGACGCCATCACGGCGGTGGCCAGCGGCGTCCGGGGGCTGTCCGGCCGGCCGAAGGCGACCCGCGCGCCGGTCTCGTAGTTCATCGCCACGACCCAGGTGCCGTCCGGCCACCGCCCAGCATGGCCGGCCGACTCGACCAGCTCGCCGATCCGGGTCAGCGGCCGGCGGCCCCGGGGCAGCAGCGCCGCGCACGCCGCCACCGGGCTGAACCGCAGCGGGCTGCGCAGCACCCGTGACACCAGTGGCATCGAGCCGAAGCCGAACTCGGGCAGCCCGGGCAGGGGCGGCTCGTCGGTCGGGTCCAGCGGCAGTACGCCCGGCCTGCCCTCGGCGTAGACGCCGTACAGGTCGCCGACCGAGACCCCCGCGCGCAGCAGCCCGGTGAGCACCGCGCCGGCCGAGGTGCCGACCATCACGTCGGCCTCGCGGGCGTCCCAGCCGAGGCTGTCCTGGATGGCGGCCAGCCCACCGAGCGTCCAGGCCGCGCCCAACAGGCCACCGGCACCCAGAACCAGGCCGCGACGGCGGCTCATGACCCATATCCAGGCGTATGCATGGCTGGGTATACCCGATCAAACGCCGGCAAAACTCCTGGTCGTCGCGCTGCGGCCAGAGCCGGAACCCTTGGACGTCCAACCATTTGTGGCGTCCCGACGGAGGGCGGGGGAGACTGGGCGCGGACCGAAATCAGGACAGCGCCCGGACCAAAATCAGGACAGCACCGCGGACAGCGCCCCGGACAGAAATATGCCGACGGGCCGTCCCCCGAGAACGGCCCGCCGGCTACGCGGCCACTTCTCCGCTCCCCAGCGACAAGTGGCAGGTCCAAAAATGGAATTCCCCGTGTCCCGGACTTAATGCGTCGAACGCGCCGAATACACCCGGATGGAGGCCACCGGCCGGTCGCGGTGGTGCGTTGCGGACCTTGGTGACCTTGGCGTGGACCTTGGCGGTGGGTTCGAGGGCCTCCGGGTCGGGTACCTCGCGGGCATGCTGGCCGTGCCCATGGCGTTGCTCGCCGCCCTGTTAAACGCTGCCGCTTCGGTGCTGCAGCGCCGCGCCGGCAGCGAGGAGTCCGACGCGCGGGCGTTCTCGCTCCGCATGCTGCTCGAGCTGGCCCGCCAGCCGGCCTGGGATCTCGGCCTCCTCGCGCTCGTCACCGGGTTCGCCGCCCAGGCCGTCGCGCTCGCCATGGGCAGCGTCGCCACCGTGCAGCCGCTGCTGGTGGCGGAGCTGCCGTTCACGTTCATGCTGGCCTCCGTGGTGTTCAGGGTCCGCCCGAACCGCTCCGAGTGGCTGGCCACGGCGAGCTTCACGGCAGGCCTTGCGCTGTTCCTGCTCTGCCTGAGCCCCGAGGGTGGTGACCCGCTGGCCGTGCCGCCGTGGAAGTGGCTGCTCGGGCTGGCCGTCACCGGCGCGGTCGAGGGGGTGGGCGTGCTGCTGGGCCTGGTCACCAGTGGCCACCGCCGCGCCGCATTCCTGGGTATCGGCACCGGCACCGGCTTCGGCCTCACGGCGACCCTGACCGCGGCGGCCGGCGCGGCCTTCCACCACCAAGGACTGCTCGGCGTGCTGACGGCCTGGCAGACCTACGCGATCCCGCTGATCGGGGCCCTGTCGTTCTACCTGCTGCAGAATGCTCTGCGGGCCGGCAGCCTCGTCGCGTCGCAGCCCGGCCTGACACTGGCCAATCCGGTGGTCGCGGTCAGCTGGGGGATCCTGGTGTTCGGCGAACGGCCCAGAGGCGACGGCTGGACGGCCGGCGTACTGGCGGGTGCGCTGCTGATCGCCCTCGGCACCGTTCTGCTGGCCCGCTCACCGCTCCTCACTGGCGACGGACGGCGTGGCGGCGACAAGCGCAGCGACGCGACGGCCTCGCTCTGAGCGTGCCGGTGCACCGGGCGTCCGGGGCCGCCCGCCGGCCTCAAAACCAGGGCGGATCCGGTTTTCCCGGAGCCGTATTCGGGTAGCTCTGCATCATGGCGAATCGAGGCTGCGACGGCGGCTTTTCGGATCACCGCGCACCGCGGCGGCCGGAACGACCGGGTGACTCCGCGGAACGCGATCGACCCCACCCCGGCGCGCCGAGGTTCGTCGTTCAACGCCATGACCTGTCGAGCCTGCATTTCGACCTCCGGCTGGAGATCGACGGCGTGCTCGCGTCGTGGGCGGTGCCCAAGGGACCGTCCGTCGACGCAGGTGACAAGCGGTTGGCCACCCGAACCGAGGATCACTCGCTCGGCTACCTCGACTTCGAGGGCCGGATGCCGGTCGGCGAGTACGGCGGCGGCACGGTCGTCGTGTGGGACCGCGGGACGTACCGGAACCTGGCCGACGAGAACGTCTCGGTCGGGTTGCGGCGCGGCTACCTGAAGGTGTGGCTGGAGGGCGACAAGCTCACCGGCTGCTACGCGCTGACCCAGATCAAGCTCAGCGGTGACCAACGTCACTGGCTGCTGGTGAAGCTCGACGACGAGGACAGCCACGCCGAATCGGGCGCCGACCACGATCGCCGCACCGGTCACGGCGAGGCGCGCAACGGACACGGCACCGGGCACAGCGAGGCGCGCAACGGGTATGGCGGGTGGGTTCCCGGCTCGCGCGAGTCGGTGCTGTCCGGCTACGCCCACCGGGACAGCTGAGTAACCAGGACAGCCGAGCACGGACATTGTGAGCGGCCCCGAAGGGGGTCGAGCATCGGGACGCCGGTGCTCGGCGGCCCGGTGCGGGCGATCGGTCGACGGGCCAGCACCGGGCCGAGGCGCACGTCAGGAACGCGCGGGAGCTACGAGGGCGGGAGCTACTTGGCTCCGGCCGGGGTCAGCGGCATGGGCTTGGTGGGCACCGGCGCGCCGCCGCCACCCCCGCCACCGCTCGGCCCCTCGGTAGAGACCCAGATGCGGACCCGGTCACCGGGGGAGACGTGGCTGCCCGGCCTCGGCCGCTGGTCGGTGACCACGCCTGCGACCGTCGGCGAGTGCGCCGGGTCTTGGTCCACGGCGAGTACCCGGGCGTCGAGCGCCACGTCGTGAGCGGTGGCCGCAGCCAGTCCGACCAGGGTCGGGACCACGGTGAGCTGCTCAGTTTTCCCCATCAATGACGCGCGGAGCCTGCTCGTCGCACCCGGCGACGGCGTCCGCGCTCCCTCCTCCACGAGTTGTCGAGGCCTGTGCGGTTGGTCGACGCGCAGTTGGTCGGCGGGCCGACCGCACGGGTGGAGTACCCGGTTCGGGCCTCTGTTAATGGTCAACGAGCGGGTGGGGCTGGAGTGGCGCCCCGATGCAGGGTGAACGACCCGTACCGGAGTCGGCTCGGGGCTCGTGAGTGGCGATGGTCGCTTATAGCGACCATCGCCACTCACGACCCCCCGTGGGCGGTCAGCCGACCCGGGCCTCGGTGCGGAGCTCGCTGGCCCGGTCGGTGCGCTCCGGCTCGTAGTCCGGCCGGAACTCGGTGCTCGGCAGGGTCGAACCGGTGGTGACCAACTCCCGGCCCGGCGCCGGGGCCTGGGCGTGCACGGCCTGGGTCCGAGCCGGGCGGGCTGCCGGCGCCTGGGCCGGTGCGGTGGCCGCCGGTGCCGAGCTGGCTGGTGCCGAGCTGGCCGGAGCGGCGACCGGGACCGGCTTGCGCAGGACCGCCCCGAGCAGCACGCAGAGCCCGGTGAGCACGGCGGCGACGAGGAAGACCTCGCTGTAGGCGTCGGCGAGCACGTGCAGTTGGAACTGCTGGTAGTAGCCGGCGATCGCCGTGCTGCCCTGGTCGATGATCTGCTGGACCTGGTTGTTGGCAGAGCCGCTCTGGGTCAGGGCGGCCCGGTCGGCGGAGATCTGCGCGGACTGGGTCGAGACCAGGGCGCCCATGCCGGCAAGGCCGATCGAGGACGACACCCGCTGGGCGATGTTGTTGATCGCGCTGCCGAACCCGGTGAGCTCGGGAGGCAGTGAGTTCAGCCCGGCGGTCATGATCGGCATCATGGCCAGGCCGTTGCCGACCGCGCGGACGATCGTCCAGATGATCACGTCCTGACGGGTCATGTCGACGTTGATCCCGGTGAGCAGGTAGGTGCCGTACGCGGCGAGGCCCAGCCCGATCACGGCCGGCCAGCGCGGGCCGAACAGGTCGTAGATCCTGCCGGCCAGCGGCATCAGCACCGCCATCGCCAGTGCCTGCGGCAGGAGCAGCAGGCCGGCGTTCAGCGGGGTCAGCGCCTGGCCGTTCTGCAGGAACTGCGGCAGGTAGAACGACACCGCGAACAGGCCGACCGACAGCACGCTGATGATCAGCAGCGAGTTCACGAAGGGCCAGTTGGTCAGGACCTTCAGGTTGATCAGCGGGTAGTCGACCTCGTTCTCGATCACCGCGAACAGGGCCAGCGAGAGCAGGCCGCTGACGATCAGGATCAGGACGGGGTAGGAGCCCCAGCCCCACTTCTGGCCCTTCGAGGTGGCCAGCAGCAGCGCGAACAGCCCGTAGCCGATGGTCACGAAGCCCCAGCCGTCGAACGGGTGGGTCTGCGCCTTCGGCATCTTCGGGAGCAGGAAGTAGGCCGCGACCGCGCCGAGCAGCCCGATCGGCACGTTGATGTAGAAGATGAGCCGCCAGTCCAGGTACTCGACGATGTAGCCGCCGAGCGTCGGGCCGATGGCCGGCGCGACGATCACGCCGAGGCCGTAGATGCCCATCGCCGAGCCGATCTTCTCCCGGGGCACGATCTTGTACAGGATCGTGAGGGTCATCACCGGCAGGATGCCGCCGGGGATCGCCTGGATGACGCGGAAGAAGATCTCCGAGTCGAGGTTCCAAGCCAGGCCGCACAGGGCCGAGGCCAGCGCGAACCCGATCATCGAGATCCGGTGGGCCAGCGTCGAGCCGATCCGGTCGCCCAGCCAGTTGCTGATCGGCACGATGACACCGAGCGCGAGGGTGTAGCCGGTGCTCACCCACTCGATGTCGTCCGAGGACGCGCCGAGATCCTTCTGCATGGTCGGGATGGCGGCGTTGACGATGCTGCTGTCCAGGACGGCCATGAAGCTGCCGATCATCAGGACGAGCATGGGGATCATCCAGTGCATGGCCGGGGCTTCGGCCTTGCGAGCTGTGGCGGTGACTGCGGGCATACGCCTACTATAGATAGAGTACGACTAGTACTCAATTGGAAACGGGATGTCCCTTGTCACACTTGACTCGCCGCCGGCCCGGGATGCGGGAGACCGCCCGGCCCGCGCGCCCTAAACTGGCCGTGATGGCCTCGTCAGACGCGGCGACGGGCGACGACGCCCCAGGAGCCGACACCTACCGGAACAAGCCACGCCGCCGTGGTGACGAGCTGAACGACGCCATCTACGCCGCTACGCTCGCCGAGCTGACCGAGTCCGGCTACGCGGACCTGACCATGGAGCGGGTGGCCGCGAGGGCAAAGGCCAGCAAGGGCTCGCTCTACCGCCGCTGGCCGAGCCGCACCGAGCTGGTGGTGGACGCGATCCGCAGCCGCCAGCCTGAACACGTGGTACCCGACAGCGGTGACCTACGCGCCGACCTGCTCACGCTGATGGGGCAGGTGGCGGCGTCGCTGGAGGGCCCGCGCGGCGAGGCAGTGCGCGGGCTGGCCGTCGAGGTGACGCGTAACCCGGAGCTGCTGCGCACCCTGCGCGCCGAGGTGATGGACTCCGCCGTGCCGCCGATGCTCGAGGTGCTCCGGCGCGGTGCGGTGCGCGGGGTGGTCCGGCCGGCCTCGCTGACGCCGCTGGTCGCCCAGGTCGGGCCGGGGCTGATCCGGCAGCACTTCATGGCCTACGGCGCGCCGATCGCCACGCAGTTCATCGCGGACGTGGTCGACCAGGTGGTGCTGCCGCTGGTGATCGCGCACGTCGACGGCGACGCCCCCATCGCCAAGGCCGGCTCCGCCGCCCGCCCGTAGTCGGGCGTCAGGACTCGTAGACGAGCGCGCCCGCGAACCAGGTCTGGCGTACCTGGGTGCGGTGGATCTGGTCGACGGGGATGTCGAGCAGGTGCTGGTCGATGGCGATGAAGTCGGCGGACAGGCCGGCGCGCAGCTGTCCGGTCTCCTCGCCGAGGCCTATCGCGCGTGCCGGGTTCACGGTGTGGGCGCGCAGCGCGGTGGGCAGGTCGACGGCCTGGTCGGGCGCGAGCGTGCCGGGGAACGCCGGGTCGGGGTTGCGCCGGGTGACCATGGACTCGATGCTCAGCCACGGGTCGGGGCGGACCGTCGCGGCCGGCCAGTCCGAGCCCGCCGCCAGGGGCACGCCAGCCTCGTGCAGCTCTCGCAGCGGCCAGATCCGCGCCAGGTAGCGCTCGCCCACCTGCTCCCCGATGATCGTGTTCATCAGGTGCGGGAACCACAGCGCTGGGGAGACGTCCGCGACCACCTCGAGCTCGGCGAACCGCGCCACGTCGTCGGGGTGCACGAACTCCGGGTGCGCCACGTGGATGACCGGGCCGGCACCGTGCCGCGCGCGCACCTTCTCCACCGCGTCGAGCACCTGCCGCACCGTGCCGTCACCGGTCGCGTGCAGCTTGGCGTGCAGCCCGTGGGCGACCGCCTGCTCGAGCACCTCGAGCAGCTCCTCGTCGGTGTAGAACGAGTGCCCGTAGAAGCCGCACGCGTGCGCGGGCCCGTGGCCGGCACCTCCGCCTCCGCCTCCGCCGTCGCCGAGCTCGACGTACGGCTCCAGGAACAGCGCGGTCCTGGTCATCGGCACGCCGTCCAGCACGGCCTTGACGAAGTCGGGGCGCACGTGCGCGGAGCGGCGCCGGCCCGCAGTGGCGAACAGCTCCGGCCCGGCGACCCCGGGGTCGACGAACTCCCGCGCGGCCAGGCAGGCGACGATCCACGTGGTCAGCTCGCCCGCGTTGTCCAGCTCGTTGAACGCGTCGAGCCAGACGCCCATGGTGGCCGCGTCCATGGCGGCCGTGACGCCCAGCGAGTTGAGGATGGACACCGCCGTGCGCACCGACCGGAGGTCACGCGCGCGGGCGTCCCGAGTGTGCTCGCGGGCGGCGGCCTCAGCCCTGGTCGAAGCGCCCTCGTAGAGCAGGCCGACCAGTGCGCCGCGCCCGTCCCGCCCGAAATGCCCGTCGGCCGGGTCGGGGGTGCCCTCGGTGACACCCATCAGCTCCAGCGCGCGGGAGTTGACCCAGCGGTTGTGCAGTGAGTTGTCGCGCAGCATGACCGGGCGGCCGAGGCTGGCCTCGTCGAGCGCGGCGAGCCCCTCCGGCGTGCCGACCGCCTCGAACACCGCGCCGCCGAGGATCCCGCCGACCACCCACTCGTCCGGCCCGAGCCGCCCGGCCCGTTCACGCACCTCGGCGAGGATCTCCGTCGGACCGGACATCGGGGACAGCGGCAGCTCCCACGCCACCTGCCGACCGGCGAAGCCGAGGTGCACGTGCGCGTCGACCAGGCCGGGCAGCACCATGGCCGCGTCGGGCACGACCGTGCGGGTGGCCGG
>DATAYB010000465.1:0-1717 GCA_036272795.1 Pseudonocardia sp. | reverse complement strand
ATCGACGGCGGCGACGAGGAGACCCTGGCCGCGGCGATCGCGTCGTTGGTCGAGGACCTCACAGACTCTGAGGCCGCCGAGATCCTCGTGACCCAAGAGCCACCGTCGGGCGCCGACGGCTTCGAAGCCCGCACCGTCGCGCTGCTCAACCGCGGGGTGCCCAGCTTCGCCGTCGACACCGCGGGCACCCTGCACACCGCGCTGATGCGATCCTGCACCGGCTGGCCTTCGGGCACCTGGATCGGCGACCCGCGCCGCACCGCGCCCGATGGCTCCAACTTCCAACTCCAGCACTGGACACACGTTTTCGACTACGCGCTCATCTGTGGCGATGGCGACTGGCGGCACGCCGAGATCCCAACTCGCAGCGCGCAATTCTCCCATCCGCTGCTCGCCGTGCGCCAGAACCAAGCCGGGGGCGAGCTGCCGCCGACCGGGTCACTGCTGCGCGTCGACCCCGCCGACTCCGTCCAGCTGTCGGCGCTCAAGGCGGCCGGCAACCCGCTGGCGGCGGGCAGTGTCCAGCCGGTCGACCCGAGCGCGGTGGCGCTGCGGCTGGTGGAAACGACCGGGTCGGCCACCCGCGTTGCCATCGGCTCCGAGCTGGGCAAGGTGCGGGGCCTGCGACTCGCCAACCTGCTGGAAAAGCCGTATCGGCGCGCAAGATCGGTCGACCTGCACGGCTATCAGGTGGCTACCGTGCTGGCCCGGCTCGAAATGCCGCGGCTGCTAACTGATTTCGCGGAACTTGCTCCGAAAGCCGAGGCCGCGCAGCCACTTTACGCGCGCTATTGGCTGCACAACCGCGGACCCGCGCCGCTGGGGGGATTGCCGGCCGTCGCCCACCTGCACCCTCAGCGCGTGACCGCAACGCCGGGCAGCGAGGTCGCGTTGCGCCTCACCGCGGCCAGCGATTGCACCGATGCGGCACTGGACGGCGCGGTGACGCTGGTGTGTCCCGACGCCTGGTCGGCGACGCCCGCCGAGCTGCCGTTGACGCTCTGCGGCGGCGATCACCGGGAGGCCGACGTGGTCGTGTCGGTCCCGGCGCGCGCGCGACCCGGCCTTTACCCTGTGCGCGCCCAGCTGTGCCTCACCTCCGATGACGTCCCGGCCGCCTGGCGCCAGGTGGTCGAGGACGTGTGCGTCGTCGAGGTCGGCGCCAGCGACTCGGAGCTGGTCTACCTGGTCGACGGGCCGGTCGACGTCGAACTGGCCCCCGGCAAGACGGCCGGGCTGACCGTCACGGTCGGCACCCACGCCTGCGCCGATCTGGCCCTGGAGGCGCACCTGATCAGCCCCTGGGGCACGTGGGAGTGGATCGGCCCGGCCGCGCTGGGTGCGGTCCTGCCGGCCCGCGGCAGCGTCGAGCTCGGCTTCGACGTGACCCCACCGGCGTGGCAGGACCCCGGCCAGTGGTGGGCCCTGGTCCGGGTGGGCTGCGCCGGCCGGCTGCTCTATTCACCGGCGGTGCGGGTGACCGTGACATGAGCCCGCAGTTGGTGGCCACCGTTGCCGGCGCCCCGGTTTCCGTCGCCGAGGTCGACGCGGCCGAGGCGCGGCTGCGCAACGGTCCGCGCGCGGCCGCGCTGCCGGCCGGCGGCACCAGCGAGGGCCGCCAGCTGCGGCGCTGGCTCACCCAACTGATCGTGACCGAGCGGGTGGTCGCCGCCGAGGCGGCCGCCCGGGGCCTGACCGTGCGGGACGCGCCGACCGA
>DATAYB010000464.1:0-11411 GCA_036272795.1 Pseudonocardia sp. | reverse complement strand
GCTCATCGCGCTGGGTCGGGTGCAGACACCCGACGACGTGGCCGGGTTCGTCTCGTACCTGGCCGGAGGAGATTCGGACTACATGACCGGGCAGTCGGTCATGATCGACGGAGGGATCGTGATGTCATGACCGGCACCTTGTCCAGCCAGGTGACCCAGGAACTGGGACCGGAGCAGCTGCTCGACGCATACCGGATGATGCGCACCATCCGCGACTTCGAGGAGCGGGTGCACGAGGAGTTCGCGGGTGGGGACATCCCCGGCTTCGTGCACCTCTATGCGGGGGAGGAGGCGTCCGCGACCGGGGTGTGCATGCATCTGGACGACCGGGACGCCATCGCCAGCACCCACCGCGGCCACGGCCACTGCATCGCCAAGGGCGTTGACGTGATCGGCATGATGGCCGAGATCTACGGCCGTTCCACCGGCTCGTGCAAGGGCAAGGGCGGCTCGATGCACATCGCCGACCTGTCCAAGGGCATGCTCGGCGCGAACGGCATCGTCGGCGGCGGCCCGCCGTTGATCTGCGGGCGCGCCCTGGCTTCCAAGCAGCTTGGTACCGGCGGCGTGGCGGTGGCGTTCTTCGGTGACGGTGCCTCCAACCAGGGCACCACGCTGGAGTCGCTGAACCTGGCCACCGTGTGGAACCTGCCGGCTATCTTCGTGGCGGAGAACAACGGCTACGCCGAGGCGACTTCGTCGACCTGGTCGGTGGCCACCGACGACATAGCCGACCGGGCCGCCGCGTTCGGCATGCCGGGTGTGATCGTGGACGGCTTCGACTTCTTCGCGGTGCACGAGGCCGCCGGCGAGGCGGTGGCGCGCGCCAGGGAGGGCGGCGGGCCGACGCTGATCGAGGTCAAGTTCACGCGGTACTTCGGCCACTTCGAGGGCGACCAGCAGCTCTACCGTGGCGACGAGGTGGCCAACGCCAGGGCGAACCTGGACTGCCTCAAGCGGTTCCGGGCCAGGGTCACCGAGGCCGAGCAGCTCACCGCCGAGCAGCTCGACGCGGTGGACACCGAGATCGCCGCGCTGGTCGAGCGGTCGGTCGTGGAGGCCAAGGCGGCGCCCAAGCCCGGCCCGGGCGACCTGCTCACCGACGTCTACGTCTCGTACTGAGCTCGCGGAAACCCGGCACAGGGAGGAATGGTCATGGCACGCAGCATCAGCTACCGCGAGGCGATCAACGAGGCGCTCGCCCAGGAGATGGAGCGCGACCCACGGGTCGTGGTGTTCGGCGAGGACAACGTCGGCGGCACCGGCTCGCCGGGCGACATGGACGCCTGGGGTGGCGTGCTCGGCGTCACGAAGGGCCTGTACGGCAAGTTCCCGGGGCGGGTGCTGGACACCCCGATCTCGGAGTCGGCGTTCATCGGGGCGGCGATCGGCGCGGCCACCGGTGGGCTCCGACCGGTGGCCGAGCTGATGTTCATCGACTTCATGGGCGTCTGTTTCGACCAGATCTTCAACCAGGCGGCCAAGTTCCGCTACATGTTCGGCGGCAAGGCGGTCACCCCGGTGGTAATTCGGACCATGTGGGGCGCAGGGCTGCGCGCCGCGGCGCAGCACTCCCAGTCGCTGCTGTCGGTGTTCACCCACATCCCCGGGCTCAAGGTGGCCGCGCCGTCCAACCCGTACGACGCGAAGGGCCTGCTCATCGCGTCGATCCGGGACGACGACCCGGTGATCTTCGCCGAGCACAAGATGCTCTACGACACCACCGGCGAGGTGCCCGAGGAGAGCTACACGATCCCGTTCGGCGAGGCGAACATCGTCCGCGAGGGTGGTGACGTGACCATCGTGGCGATCGGCCGCATGGTCGGCACCGCCACCGAGGCCGCCACCGAGCTGGCCGCCGCCGGCATCGAGGCCGAGGTCATCGACCCGCGCACCACCAGCCCGCTCGACCTGGACACGATCCTGGAGAGCGTCGAGAACACCGGCCGGCTGGTCGTGGTCGACGAGTCGAACCCGCGCTGCTCGATGGCGTCCGACATCGGCGCCTCGGTCGCGCAGGAGGCGTTCGGCGCACTGCGGGCCCCGATCCAGCTGGTCACAGGGCCGCACACGCCGGTGCCGTTCGCCGACTCGCTGGAGGACCTGTTCATCCCCGACGCGCCGAAGGTGATCGGGGCGGTCAAGACGGCGGTGGACTGGTCCAGGTGACAGCTTCAGCTGACGACCGCATTCAGCGGGTGACGATGCCCAAGTGGGGCCTCTCGATGAAGACCGGCAAGATCATCGAGTGGTTCGTCGGCGAGGGCGACGTCGTCGGCAAGGGCGACGACCTGGCCGACATCGAGACCGAGAAGATCGCCGGCACGCTGGAGTCGCCGCTGGCGGGGCCGCTGCGCCGGATCGTGGCCGAGCCGGGCGTGGACCTGCCCGTGGGGGCCACGCTGGCGGTGGTCGCACCGGCGGAGGTGCCCGACGACGCGATCGAGGCGGTGGTCGCAGAGGCCATGGCGCAGCTTGAGTCGGGGGAGCTGGGCGGAGAGGACGAGGTCGCGCCGAGCACGGTGGAGATCGACGGCCGGTCCATCTCCTACCTGACCCTCGGCGAGGCGGGCGGTGATACCGCAGGCGACCCGGTGGTGCTGGTGCACGGGTTCGGCGGCGACAAGAACTCGTGGTTGTTCGTCCAGCAGCCGCTGTCGGAGACGCACCTGGTGCACGCACTGGACCTGCCGGGGCACGGCCAGTCCGGCAAGGACGTCGGCGACGGATCGCTGGACACGCTGGCCGCCACGGTGCTCGGCCTGCTGGACGCCGTCGGGGCGGGTCGGGCGCACCTCGTCGGCCATTCGTTGGGCGGGGCCGTGGTGGCGGCGGTCGCGGCGGCCGCGCCGGACCGGGTGGCGTCGCTGACACTGCTCGCGCCGGCGGGGTTCGGCACGGCCGCGGACGCGGAGTATCTGCGTGGCTTCGCGGCGGCGTCGTCCCGGCGGGAGCTGAAGCCGCTGCTCGGGCGGCTGTTCGCGGACGAGTCGCAGGTCACCAGGCAGCTGGTGGACGACCTGCTGAAGTACAAGCGGCTGGACGGCGTCTCCGAGGCGCTGCAGACGCTGCTCGGCACGCTGCTGGCCGGCGACCGGCAGGCGATCGAGCTGCCGGCACTGCTGGGCAAGGTCTCCGGAGTGCCCGTCACCGTGGTCTGGGGTAACCAGGACCGCATCCTGCCGCTGCCGGATGGGGTGGAGCTGGCCCGCGTCAAGGCCGGGCACATGCTGCACATGGAGGCCGCGAACGACGTGCTCCGGCACATCCAGGCCACCGTCGAAGGCAGGGCCTGAGCGCGTACGTACCCCGTGGGTGGCGAGTGGGGTCCTGACCCAACTCGCCACTCACGGGTTACTGCTTGTCGCCGATGCCGTTGAGGAACGTGTCCACAACGATGTCCGCGGCCTGCGCCGGGCTGAGGTGGCAGTACTGCCGCGCGAACAGCGCGATGATCTTCTGCAGCAGGGCAGCGGCCATGCCGTCGGGCAGGCCGGACTTGATGAGGCCCTCGTCGACCGCGCGCTGGATGAAGTCCGCGATGTGTGTGCGCTGGTCGAGCATGCGCTGGTAGGAGTTCGCGTCGTCGCGCATCAGCTCGGGGTCGATCGGGTAGCGGCGAACCACCCCGATGATGCCCTCGACGAACCGGTGCAGCGCGACCGCAACGGGGGCGCTCTCCAGGCGGGAGTCACGCAGCACCGCCTCGATGGCGTCGAGCTTGGTGTGGAACACGGCGTCACGCAGCGTCTCCCGGCACGCGAAGCGGCGGTAGACCGTGCGCCGGTCGACTCCCGCCTCCGCCGCGATGGCGGCGATGCTCGTACTGGGATCCTCGGCCAGGAGGCGCGCACCCGTCTGAAGGACCGCGTCGACGTTCCGTGCCGCATCTGCTCGCATAGTTCCTACAGCGTAGCGCATGTGGCATCTCTGGCTGTTTGGGTCACAGTTAAGCCTCAGCTGTGAACCTAAGCGCTACAGTGTTGTGATGGTTCTCGTTCGAGATGTCACGAGACGGGCGCAAGCGGCTCCCCGCCGCCGCGCCTGACGCGACATCAGCGAGGTCCGCCGTGACCGAGGGGGTCGCGGGCGAAAGCCAGGAGAAGATCATGGGAACATCCAGGTCAGGCGGCGAGGCCGCTAGTCCCCAGACCCTCGACGGTACCCCGGGCTCGGTGGACATCCTGCCGCGCCGGGACGTCGGCACGCTGCGGGAGCTGTGGCGGTTCAAGGACTACGCCCGCCCCGAGCGCGGCCCGCTGCTGGCCGGAGTGGTCATGCGTGGCCTCGAGCTTGCGGCCGACCTGGCCACCCCGTGGCCGCTCGCCCTGGTGATCGACGACCTGCTCAGGGGTGACAAGAAGAGCGGTGTGCTGCACCACGTGGCGTTGTGGTTCGGCGGCTCGTCCTTCGCCATGCTGGCGGTCGCCGCCGTGTCCGTCCTGCTGATCACCGTGGCCTCCGGGCTGTTCGACTACCTCGGCGACCTGTTCATGAACGGCGCCGGTGAGCGGATCACCTCCCGGATCCGCGCCGACGTCTTCGGCTACGTCGAGCGGCTGCCGATGGCCTACCACGACAAGCAGACCATCGGGGAGCTGACCAGCCGGGTCGTCTCCGACACCTCCCGGATCGAGAGCAGCCTGCTCGACCTGTTCACCGATCTGATCCCCGCCGTGCTGACGCTGGTCGGCACCGCGGTGGTGCTGCTGTCGGTGAGCTGGGAGCTCGGGCTGATCGGGCTGTGTGTGGCGCCGCTGGTCTACCTGACCGCGCTGCGCTTCGCCCGGCTGACCCGGCGCAACTCCCGCCGCAAGCGCGCGGCGGTCGGCAACCTGACCGGTTTCGTCACCGAGTCGCTGCAGGGCATCCGCACCGTGCACGCGTTCGGCAACCAGGAGCGCCAGGACACGCTGTTCGGCGCCACCAACGACAAGGTCCTGTCCCTCGGCCTGCGCTCGGTCGACCTGAGTGCCCGGTTCAGCCCGGTCCTGCAGGCGGTCAGCGCGCTCGGCACCGGTGGCGTGCTGTTCGTCGGTGGCTACGGCGTGCTGCACGGCTGGTGGCAGGTCGGGATCCTGGTCGTGGTCACCACGTACCTGAAGAACATGCTCAGCCCGATGAAGACGCTGGCCAAGCTGGCGCCGAGCTTCACACAGGGCGCCGCCTCCGCCGAGCGGATCGCCGCGATCCTGGACCAGCCCGCCGCCCACCTCGGCACCGAGCCCAGCCTGCCGGAGCGGGTCGAGGGCCGGATCGAGCTGCGCAACGTCGGCCTGGACTACGGCAGGGGCCCGGTGCTCTCCTCGCTGGACCTGACGATCGACGCCGGCGAGCGGATCGCGCTGATGGGCGACAACGGGGCCGGCAAGTCCACCACGCTGTCGCTGATCGGCGGCCTGTACCAGCCCACCAGCGGGAAGGTCCTGCTGGACGGGCTCTCGGTGCCGGACCTGCCGGAGCACTGGCTGCACCAGCAGGTGGCGATGGTCCTGCAGGACACGTTCCTGTTCTCTGGCACCCTCGCCGACAACCTGCGCTACGGCCGTCCCGACGCCACGGACGAGGAGGTCGCCAGGGTCGCCGAGGCCGCCCTGGTCACCGAGTTCGCCGAGAAGCTGCCCGACGGCCTGAACACCATGGTCGCCGCCGGTGGGGTCGGCCTGTCCGGAGGCCAGCGTCAGCGGGTCGGCATCGCCCGCGCCCTGCTCATCGACTCGCCGGTCGTGTTGCTCGACGAGCCCACCGTCGGCCTGGACGTGCACGCCGAGCAACTCGTCGTGCAGGCCCTGTCCCGGCTCATGGAGAACCGCACCGTGATCATGACAACCCACCAGCCGGCGCTCACCCAGCTCGCCACCCGAACGATCTACCTGCGGCGGGGCGGCGTCCTCGAGACCGGCCCGGCGCCCGAGGCCGCCGGGGACATCGACGCCGGGGACATCGACGCCGAGGTCAGCGCGATCGAGGCCACCGCGGCCGCGGGGACGGGGGCAGTGCGATGACCAGCAGCGTGACGCACCGGGGCAGTGGGAACGACGACGAGGGCTGGCTGATGTTCACAGCGGAGATGGACAGCGAGACCGACCTGGACACCGAGATGGACACCGACATGGACACCGACCCGGAGCGGGACGACCCGAAGGCGGTCCACCTGTCGCTGAGCGAGGACGGCGAGAACCCGTCGGAGGAGCTGTACTCGCGCGCTGTCGAGCTGTACTCCCGGGCCGCCGAGCAGGCCCCGGCCGCCGAGAGCCCGCGCTGGCTGTGGGGCGCCGAGCCGGTGCGGCTGCTGCCGCTGGGCCCGGGCGAGCAGAGCACGAGCCGGACCGGTGCGCACGTGCACGAGGAGGTCGAGAAGACGAGCGTGTGCCGCGCCGGCCAGGTCGTGATGGCGGCGGTGCGCGCCCAGGTCGACGAGCTGCGGGCGCAGGACCCGCACGTGCGGCGGGAGGTGCCGGGCTCGGTGACCCTGATGCGGGTGGCCACCCGGCAGCTGCGCTCCACACTGACCGGCTTCACCCGGGTCTTGGACCAGGAGCGCACGCGGATCGTCGCCCAGGAGCTCAAATGGCTCGGCGCCCAACTGGCCGACGAGCACGACACCGAGGTGATGATCGAGCGCTTCACGGAGGCCGTGCAGGCGTTGCCGGAGAACCTGGTGGTGGGCCCGGTGGAGACCGATCTGGAGCGCGGCCTCGGCCAGCGCGCGGAGGTCGGCGAGCAGACCATCCACGCCGCGCTGGACAGCGACCGCTACCTGGCCCTGCAGGACATGCTTGACGAGCTGGTCGAGCGGCCGCCGCTGACAGCGCGTGCCAGCGAGCCTGCGCTGGTCGAGCTGCCGAAGAGCGTCGCCAAGGCGTTCAAGAAGCTGGAGCGCCGGCTGGACGAGGCGTCGGTGCTGCAGCCGGGCCCGGAGCTGGACATCGCGCTGCACGAGGCGCGCAAGGCGGACAAGCGGGTCCGCTACATGTCCGAGATCGTCGCCCCGCTGGTCGGCCGCCCCGCCGAGCGGCTGCGCAAGCAGGCCAAGAAGCTGCAGAACCTGCTGGGCGACTACCAGGACGCCGTGATGGCCCGCCCGGTGCTGCGCCAACTGGGCAGCGCGGCGCACGCCGTCGGCCACAACGCGTTCACCTACGACCTGCTGGACGTGCTCGAGAGCGCCCGGATGGAGCGCGTGCTGCGCGAGCTGCCCGAGCGGCTGGAGCAGCTGCGCGACGACAAGACCGTCGCCTGGCTGCACCAGGGGGAGACCGGCAAGGACGGCAAGCACCACAGCGCCCGGCCGGCCTGGGCGGTGGCCTCGGTGTCCCGCGCGGGCTGAGCCTGTCGGTGCATGGTGGCGGCGGTCGCTCCGGCGGTCGCCGCCACTGTCGTCCTGCGCGGGCTTGCCTACGAGGTGACGTCCTTGCGGGCGAAGCGCCACGCGGCGAGCGCGCAGAACACCGCGCAGTAGGCGAACGCCGAGAACACGCCCCGGGTCATGTCGCTCCAGTCGATCTCGCCGGCGAGCAGGTCCGCCCAGGCCGGCCCGTAGTGGGTCGGCAGGTAGTCGCGCAGGCCCTCCAACGCCGTGATGGTGTCCAGGATCTGCGACAGGATCGACGCCATCACCGCGCCGCCGACCGCGCCGAGCGGAGCGTCCGTGCTCACCGAGAGCAGCAGCGCAAGCCCCGCCACCCAGCTCAGGTGCAGCGCCAGGTAGACCGCCGCGAGCAGGATCCGGCCCGCCGCCTGGCCGTACGTGAGCGACTCGCCGGTCGGGCTGACCAGGTCGGTCGCACCGTACGCCAGCGAGCCGACCAGCAGCGACACCGCCGGCAGCAGCACGATCGCGAGCAGCGAGAGCCCCGCCGCGACGATCGCCTTCTGCCGCAGCAGCCGCGTCCGGGGCACCGGGATCGCCAGCAGGTACCGCAGGCTCGACCAGGACGCCTCGCTGGCCACCGTGTCCCCGAAGAACAGCGCCACGACGACCACCAGCAGGAAGCCGGAGGAGGCGAACAGCGCGAACACGGTGAAGTTCGGACCGCTTCCCTTGGCCAGGTCGACCAGGGTCAGCGAGCCGTTGGCCGGGCCGGGCCGGGACAGCTGGAACGCCAGCCAGAGCAGCACGGGCAGCAGCATGACGAGGCCCAACGCGACCTGGGTTCGGCGCCGGTAGAGCTGCCGTGCCAGCTCGACACGCAGCCGCAGGGTGCGCCCGGCGCGGTAGCCGGGCGCACCGGTGGCCTCGGTGGCGGGTTCCGACGGGGCGACCAGCTCGCCGGCGGGCGACGGTACCGACTCGGCGCTCACGGTTTCCTCTCCTCGCCGACCAGCCGCATGAACGCATCCTCCAGACGTCGCCTCGGGCCGGCCGTCTCCACGGCGACCCCGGCCCTGACCAGCTCGCCGACCACCTCGGCGCGGGGGGTGCCGTTCAGATCGGCGTGCACCGCGTCGCCGTCCACCTGGATCGCGCTGACCCCGGCCAGCCCCGCGAGCAGCGCGGCAGCCCTGGTCGGGTCGTCCACCCGGAAGCTCGCCTGGCCACCACCGGCCACGAGCTCGGCCACCGAGCCGTCGGCGACCACCGCGCCCCGGTGCATCACCACGACGTGGTCGCAGGTCTGCTCCACCTCGGCGAGCAGGTGGCTGGACACGAGCACCGTCCGGCCGCCCTCGGCGTAGCGGCGCAGCACCGCGCGCATGGCGTGGATCTGCGGTGGGTCCAGCCCGTTGGTCGGTTCGTCGAGCACGAGCAGGTCGGGCAGCCCGAGCATGGCCTGGGCGATCGCCAGCCGCTGCCGCATGCCCTGGCTGTAGGTGCGCACCGCCCGGTCCAGCGCCGTGCCGAGCCCCGCGATCTCCAGTGCCTCGGCCAGCCGCGCCTCGGACTCCGGCCGGCCGGTGCTCGCCCAGTAGAGCCGCAGGTTCGCCGCCCCGGACAGGTGCGGCAGCAGCCCCGGCCCCTCGACGAACGAGCCGACCCGCGAGAGCACCTCGGCGCCCGGCGCGACCTGGTGGCCGAACACCCGCATGGTCCCCGAGGTCGGGTGGATCAGGCCCATCAGCATGCGCAGCACGGTCGTCTTGCCAGCCCCGTTGGGGCCGAGCAGGCCGAACACCTGGTTGCGCCGGACCGTGAACGACACGCCCGCCACCGCGGTGATCCCGCCCGGGTACGACTTGCGCAGGTCCTCGATCACCAGTGGCGGTACGTCGTCGTGCTCGCCGTCCTGGCTGGTGGACGTGGTGGCCGGCGCGCGTTCGCGGCGCAGGCGCAGCAGCCAGCCGACCCCGCCCGCGACCAGGGCGGCGGCCACGATCAGTGCGATCCCGAGGGCCGGCCCGGTCGGCACGGTGTTCGCCGTGACCGAGCGCCCCGGGACCACCGGCACGGCCAGCCCGGGAGCCGGGTCGGGTGTGCTGGTGGCGCCCGTTGCACCCGACTCGGGGAGCAGCTCGACCCGCCACACGGCGGTGGTGGTGGCGCCCTGGTATGCCTGGTCGGTGGTGCTCACGGCGACCGCGAGCTGGTGGCCGGCGGCGATCGGCGCGACCACCGCGGGCAGCGTCACGGTCGCCTCGGCGGGCCCGCCACCGGGCGGCAGCGGGATGCGCATCGGGGCCACCGCGCCGCCGAGCAGGGTGCGGCGGCCGTCCGGGCCCAGGTCGAGCACGCTGGCGAACAACACGGCCTCGGCGCTCGCCGCGGTGGCGGTCGGCTGGCTCGGTACCGGTGACACGCGCAGCCGGATGCGGGGTGCGCCGGCCACCAGGACCTGGCTGGGTAGCGGGTCGGTGGCGAACGTGGCCGACTGGCCGGGCAGCCCCGCCCCGAACGCGGCCAGCCGGCCGGCGATGCTGCCCAGCGCGCCGCCGAGGCCGGGTACCGCGGTGAGCGCGGCAGGGGTGCCGCCGGCCGGGTTGAGCACCTCCTGCGGCGCCCCGTGCAGCGCGAGCTGGTCGAACCGCACGGGCGGCGCGCCGGCCAGCCCCGGGTACCGCGCGGCCGTCACCGTACGGACCGTCGGCGTGCCCCGGCCGCCGCGCACGCCGCCTTGCACGGCGTACTCCAGCCCGCCCGCCGGTGGCACGTCGTCGGCGTTGACCGGGCTCGCGCCGGGCGGCGTGCCCAGGTACCGGTCGAACCAGGCGGCGACCCGGGTGCGCACCGTCGGCCCCGGCGCGCCGCCGTCGTGGCCACCGGAGTACCAGATCACCGACACCGTGCCCCCTCCGGCCGCGATCTGGCGGGCGGTGGCGTCGGCCTGGTCCAGCCCGAACAGGGTGTCCGTCTCGCCCTGGATGAGCAGGGTCGGCGCGGTGATCCGGCCGGCCACGCTGGCCGGTGACGAGCGGCGCAGCAGGTCGGTGGTGGCCTGGCTGGCCCGGCCCGTGGTGGCCGACTCCGCGTAGGCCTGGCAGACCGCCGGCACGAAGCGTCCGCAGCTGGTCGGCGGCGGTGGCGGGGTGGTCGGCCCGAGCGCCGGCTCGTCGGGGTGGTCGGCCGGGGTGCCGCCGGTGGTCGCTCCGCCGCCCGCGCCGCTGCCGCCGCTGCCGGCGCTGCCGCCACTGGTCGAAGGGGTTGCCGACGTGGAAGGGGCCTCCACGTCCGATGACGCCGGGGTGTCGTCCGCCGGTGGGTCGCTCGGCAGGGGAGTGGCGGGCCTGCCGGTGCCGGGGTTCAGGCCGGCCGCGAAGAAGATGCCGGCCCAGCCGCGCTTGAACACGCCGTCCGGACCGAAGGCGCCGTGCGCCGGGGTGTCCGCCGGTGGCGGGGTGGCGCTGGCCGTGTTCGGGAACAGCGCCTGCCCGAGGTCGTTCCAGGTGATCGCAGGCGCGATGGCGTCCACCCTGTGGTCGTAGCCCGCGAGCAGCAGCGCCAGCGCGCCGCCGTACGAACCGCCGGTCACGCCCACCCTCGGGTCACCGGGCGCGTCGAGGCGCACCTCCGGCCGGGTGGCGAGATAGTCGATCAGCCGGGAGGCGTCCGCGACCTCGTAGTCGGGGGAGTCCAGCGCGATCTGCCCGGTGCTGCGGCCGAACCCCCGCGCCGACCAGGCCAGCGCGACAAAACCACGGCTGGCGAGATCACGGGCGTCGGCGTCCACCGACACCTTGCTGCCGCCGAACCCGTGCGCGACCAGCACGGCCGGCGCCGGCGTCCGGGCCGGCAGGTAGATCGTGGCGTCCAGGGTGACCGGGCCGGGCTGGCCGGGGCCGCCGGGCACGCTGAGCTGGAACTCCTCGACACGGGGTTGGACCGGCCCACTTCTGGTGACGGCGAGCGCGCCGGCCAGTACGAGGAGCCCGAACACCGCGACGAGCGCGACGACCCGGCGGCGGGTGACCCGGAGCCGGGCCAGCACGGAGGGCATACCCCGACGGTAGCCGAAGCCGGCCGAGAGGCTACGGAG
>DATAYB010000463.1:0-8879 GCA_036272795.1 Pseudonocardia sp. | reverse complement strand
GCCTCGTCGACCAGGTCGATGGCCTTGTCGGGCAGGAACCGGGCGGTGATGTAGCGGTCGGACAGCGTGGCGGCGGCGACCAGGGCGGTGTCGGTGATCCGCACGCCGTGGTGCACCTCGTAGCGCTCCTTGAGCCCGCGCAGGATGCCGACGGTGTCCTCCACCGACGGCTCGCCGACGAAGACCTGCTGGAAACGCCGCTCCAGCGCCGGGTCCTTCTCGATCCGCTCGCGGTACTCGTCCAGCGTGGTGGCGCCGACCATCCGCAGCTCGCCCCTGGCCAGCATCGGCTTGATCATGTTGCCGGCGTCCATCGCGCTCTCGCCGGTCGCGCCGGCGCCGACGATGGTGTGCAGCTCGTCGATGAAGGTGACGACCTCGCCGGCCGAGTCGGTGATCTCCTTGAGTACGGCCTTGAGCCGCTCCTCGAACTCACCTCGGTACTTCGCGCCGGCCACCATCGAGCCAAGGTCCAGCGAGATGACCCGCTTGCCCTTGAGGCTCTCCGGCACGTCGCCGGCCACGATCCGCTGGGCGAGGCCCTCCACGATCGCGGTCTTGCCCACGCCGGGCTCGCCGATCAGCACGGGGTTGTTCTTCGTCCGGCGCGACAGCACCTGCACCACGCGGCGGATCTCCGTGTCGCGCCCGATCACCGGGTCCAGCTCGCCCTTGCGGGCGCGCTCGGTCAGGTCGACGCCGTACTTGGACAGCGCCTGGTAGGTGCCCTCCGGGTCCGGGCTGCTGACCCGGCCGGAACCGCGCACCTTGATGAACGCCTCGCGCAGCGCGTCGGCGGTGGCGCCGTTGCGCTGCAGCAGCTGACCCACCGGGTCCTTACCCTCGGCGAGGCCGACCAGCAGGTGCTCGGTGGAGACGTACTCGTCGCCCATCTCGGTGGCGAGGCGCTGGGCGGCGGTCAGCGCGGTGACCGCGTCGCGGTTGAGCTGCGGAGCGCTCACGGTGGCGCCCGCGGCGGACGGCAGCCTGTTGCCCAGCTGGGTCAGCTGCGTGCGCACGGCGGCCGGGTCGGCGCCGACGGCCTCGAGCAGCGGCGTCGTGATGCCGTCCGCCTGGGCCAGTAACCCACCGAGCAGGTGGGAGGGTCCGACGTCGGGGTTCCCAGCGAGGGTGGCCGCCTGCACCGCGGCCGACACGGCCTGCTGGGTCTTGGTGGTGGGGTTGAACGAGTCCATCCTCGCTGCTTCCTCCTGCGTTGTCCTGGTCCACGGGGGCCACCAGCTCTCTGCCAGTGTGCCCGTCGCTATACATAACGGCAGGAAACTTGAGTCTGTTCCGCTCAAGTCGGTGTTCTGCAAAAATGCGCGACTCGCCCTGACAACAATCCCGACTCGCGGGAGTGGGGGCGCGCCGGCCTGCCGCGGCGGGCGGCCATCGCCCTCACGGGCAGTCACAGAACGCAACGCTGTGTCGTGCGACACCCCGATAAGGTGCCTCGCAACGACCGGTTCGTGACGTTCAGCGCGGCAAAGTAATACCCTCTGCGCTCGACGGTCCGGCCAGCTACTACTATCGGCAATCCCCCGACCGCCCGAAAGAGTGAAGGGCACAGTGATCGTTTAGTGAGACGTTCTCGTGTCGCCGTACCGGACGGTCATCTCCTGACTGCCCGGCGCGACCCCGAACTGTCGCCGCTTCCCGAGGAGAGAGCCAGCCGCCTGCGATGACCGCCCAACCTCTGCTGACAGATCTCCCACCGGTCCAACCGACCCAGGAACGCGCCTCCGAGATGGTCATGATCATCCGGAACAGCTGGACCGAGGTCGAGCCGAAGGCCGATGAGCTCGCCAAGCACTTCTACTCAGTGCTGTTCGAACACGCCCCGGCGACCCGGGAGCTCTTCCCGGCCAACATGCAGGTGCAGCGCAGCCGGTTGCTGCGGGCCCTCGTGCACGTGGTGCAGATGGTCGACCGGCCCGCCGACCTCACCCCGTTCCTCGCCCAGCTCGGCCGCGACCACCGCAAGTTCGGGGTGATCGCGCAGCACTACGACGCGGTCGGACACGCCCTGCTCAGCGCGCTCGAGCACTACCTCGAGAACGCCTGGATCCCCCCGGTGGCGGACGCCTGGACCGAGGCGTACACCCTGATCTCGCACGCCATGCGCGGCGCCGCCGAGGCCGAGCGCGGACCGGCCTCCTGGCTCGGCCGGGTCGTCGGGCACCGCAGGCTGAGCTGGGACGTCGCCATGGTCCAGGTGCAGACCGGCCAGCCGATCCCCTACCAGGCCGGCCAGTACCTCAGTGTCGAGACGCCCCGGCGACCCCGGCTGTGGCGTTACCTCTCCCCCGCGAATGCTCCCCGGCAGGACGGCGTCATCGAGTTCCATGTGCGTGCGGTCGAGGGCGGCTGGGTCAGCCGGGCGATCGTGGCGCACACCCAGCGCGGCGACACCTGGCGGATCGGGCCCCCGATGGGCCGGATGGCGGTCAACCGGCAGTCCGGCCGGAGCCAGCTGATGGTCGTCGGCGGCACCGGTATGGCGCCGATCAAGGCGATCCTGGACGAGATGTCCCAGCACTCCGACAACCCGCGCACCGAGGTGTTCGTGGGCGGCAAGAACTGGGACGAGCTCTACGACTTCGGCAGCCTGCGGCAGATGTCGTACACCAACCCATGGCTGAGCGTCGTCCCCGTGGTCGAGCAGAACGACGACGGCGCGGGGGCCGAGTCCGGCACCCTGGCCGACGTGGTCACCCGGTACGGCGCGTGGAAGGACCACGACGTGTTGGTCTGCGGCTCGCCGGGCATGATCCGGGCGACCGTGTCGCGCATGCTCGTCGCCGGCACACCGCTGGACCAGATCCGCTACGACCCGTTCACGATGGACTGAGCCGGGCGGCAGCGAGCACCATCGAGCAGCACCGACGGGCGGCAGCGCCGCTCGTCAGTGCTGCTGCGGGGGCTGCTTGGGAGTGGGGCGCCACACCGCGATCGTGGTGTGGCGCTTTACCGGCACCAGGTCACGCCGGTAGGACGCGTGCACGGTGGCCGCCGTCTGCTCGACGGCCGCCTGCGCGGCGGCCAGCTCGTCCAGCAGTGCGGCGACCTGGGAACGCAGCTCGTCCACCGTGCGCTCCAGCTCGATGATCCGCTTCACGCCGGCGAGGTTGACCCCCTCGTCCTGCGACAGCCGCTGGACCTCACGGAGCAGGGCGATGTCCCTGGCCGAGTACCGGCGCCCACCGCCGGCGGACCGGCCGGGGCTGACCAGCCCCAACCGGTCGTAGCCGCGCAGCGTCTGTGCGTGCAGCCCGGCCAGCTCGGCGGCCACCGAGATGACGAAGATCGGGCTGTCCAGGTCGGTGCCCGGCGGCAGCCCGTGCTGCGGGCCGGAGCGGTCGTCCGTGGCCATCGCGGATCACCTCGTTTCCACAGCTGACGCGGACGGCGTCAGCCGAGCAGGCCGGCTCTCGGATCGAACGACTTCGTGGACTCGGCGTAGGTCCGCAGCGCGGCCGTCGCCTCCTCGTCGAGCTCGCTGGGTACCGCAACCTCGACCGTGACCAGCAGGTCACCATTGGTGCCGGTGGCCTTGTGCACCCCGCGCCCGCGCACCCGGAAGGTCCGCCCGCTCGCCGTGCCCGGTGGCACCTTCAGCGAGACCTTGCCGTCCAGGGTCGGCACCGTCAGCGTGGCGCCGAGCGCCAGCTCCGGGTACGTCACCGGGACCCGCAGTGTCAGGTCGTCCGCGTTGCGTTCGGAGCGGCCGAACAACTGGTCCGGGTTCACGTGTACCAGCACGAACAGGTCACCGGCGGGAGCCCCGCCACGACCCGGCTCGCCCTGGCCCTTGATCCGGATCCGCTTGCCGTCGGTCACTCCGGCCGGGATGCGCACGTTCAGCGTGCGGGTGCGCGGGGTGACCCCGTCGCCACCGCACTCCGGGCACGGCTCGTCGATGATCCGCCCGGTGCCACGGCAGTCGCGGCACGGCTCGGAGAACGCGAACGCGCCCTGGTTGTGGGTGACCAGGCCGACTCCGGAGCAGGTCGGGCACGCGCGCGGCGTGCTGCCGACGCGCGCACCGGTGCCGCCGCAGGTGTCGCAGCGGCCCTGCGTGGTCAGCCGCAGCGCCACGGTGGCACCGCGTACCGCGTCGGCGAAGTCCAGCTGGATCTCGCTCTCCACGTCGGCGCCGCGCCGCGCCGAGCTGGACGGCCGCGTGCCGCCCCGGCCGGCGCCACCGAAGAGGCCGCCGAACAGGTCACCCAGGCCGCCGCTCGCGCCGCCCCCCGCGCCCGCCCTGGCCCCGCCGGCCCGGTTCAGGATGTCGTCGAGGTTGAAGTCGCCGCCGGCCGCACCGGTGCCGAAGCCGCCGGTCCCGCCCGTGCCGAAGCCCCCGAAGCCGCCACCCGCGCCGCCGCCGGACCGGAACAGTCGTCTGGTCTCGTCGTACTGGCGACGCTTGTCGGCGTCGGAGAGCACCGAGTAGGCCTCGCCTATCGTCTTGAACCTGGCCTCCGCCTTGGCGTCCCCGGGGTTCTTGTCGGGGTGCAAGGTGCGCGCCAGCTTCCGGTACGCCTTCTTGATGTCGTCGGCCGATGCGTCGGAGGAGACGCCCAGCTCCGCGTAGAAGTCCTTCTCGATCCAGTCCCGCTCGGTCACCGGGCGCCCCCTCTCGATCTAGTTAACGTTGTCGCCTTCGTGGTCGGCTCCCACTTCAGAGGGCCGCGCCGGCGCGGGGCCGGCATCCGGGTCGCGGTCGGTGACGGCCACCATCGCGGGGCGCAGCAACCGCTCGCCCAGCTTGTAGCCCGGCCGCAGCACGGTCGTCACCGTCGGTCCGGCGACGTCGTGCGAGGTGTTGTGCTGGACCGCCTCGTGCACCGAGGGGTCGAACTCGTCGCCCTCGGCGCCGAACGGAGCCAGCCCGATCTTCTGCAGCGCGGCGACCAGCTTGTCGGCCACCGACTTGAACGGGCCGGTCAGGTCACCGTGGGCCTGCGCGCGGACCACATCGTCGAGCACTGTGAGCAGCTCCCCGGCCACCTGGGCCTTGGCAGCCAGTGTGCTCGCCTCCCGGTCCCGGTCCACCCGGCGCCGGTAGTTGGCGTACTCCGCGCTGACCCGCTGCAGGTCGGCCGTCCGCTCGTCGAGCTGTGCGGACAGCTCGGCCAGCTTCTCCTCGGCGGGGTCGGGCGCCTGGTTGGCACCCGGCGCGCCATGGTTCGGCTGACCGGCCCCGGCCGGCCCGGCGCCGGCGGGCTCATCGCCCTCCGGCGGCCGGACCTCACCGGTCAGCGGGTCGATCCGCCGCCGGTCCCGCACCACGACCCGCTCGGGCTCGGCATGACCGCTTTCGGGCCGGTGCTCCCGGCCGTGCTCGGCGCTGCGTTGCTCCTCGGTCACTTCTTGTCGTCCTCATCCACGATCTCGGCGTCCACCACGTCGTCGGCACCGGCGTTCGCACCGGCGGCACCACCAGCGGCGCCGGCAGCGCCCGGAGCGGCGGAGCCGTCCTGGCCCTGCTGCTGGTACAGCGCGGCACCCAGCTTCTGCGACTCGGTGGCAAGCTTCTCCATCGCCGCCTTGATGGCGTCGGTGTCGGTGCCCTTGAGCGCCTCCTGGGCCTGGCCCAGCGCGCCGTTCACATCGTCCTTGACCTCGGTCGGGAGCTTCTCGTCGTTGTCCTTGACGAACTTCTCCGTCTGGTAGACGAGCGTCTCGGCCTGGTTGCGGACCTCAGCCTCGTCGCGGCGCTTCTTGTCCTCCTCGGCGTGCTGCTCGGCGTCGCGCATCATCCGGTCGATCTCGTCCTTGCCGAGGGCGGACCCACCGGTGATCGTCATGGCCTGGCTCTTGCCGGTGCCGAGGTCCTTCGCGCTCACGTTCACGATGCCGTTGGCGTCGATGTCGAAGGAGACCTCGATCTGCGGCAGGCCACGGGGGGCCGGCGGCAGGCCGGTCAGCTCGAACATGCCGAGCTTCTTGTTGTAGGCCGCGATGTCGCGCTCACCCTGGAAGACCTGGATCTGCACCGACGGCTGGTTGTCGTCCGCCGTCGTGAAGATCTCGGAGCGCTTCGTCGGGATCGTGGTGTTGCGCTCGATCAGCTTGGTCATCACGCCACCCTTGGTCTCGATGCCCAGGGACAGCGGGGTGACGTCGAGCAGCAGCACGTCCTTGACCTCGCCGCGCAGCACGCCGGCCTGCAGGGCGGCACCGACCGCGACGACCTCATCGGGGTTGACGCCCTTGTTGGGCTCCTTGCCGCCGGTGAGCTCCTTGACCAGCTCGGTCACGGCGGGCATCCGGGTGGAGCCGCCGACCAGCACCACGTGGTCGATCGCGCCGACGGAGATGCCGGCGTCCTTGACGACCTGGTTGAACGGGGCGCGGGTGCGGTCCAGCAGGTCGGAGGTGATCCGCTGGAACTCGGCGCGCGACAGCGTCTCGTCCAGGAACAGCGGGTTCTTGTCCGCGTCCACCGTGATGTACGGCAGGTTGATCGTGGCGGTCGACTGGCTGGACAGCTCGATCTTGGCCTTCTCGGCGGCCTCACGCAGCCGCTGCATGGCCATCTTGTCCTTCGTCAGGTCGATGCCCTGGGAGGACTTGAACTTCTCGACGAGCCAGTTGATGATCCGCTCGTCCCAGTCGTCACCACCGAGGTGGTTGTCGCCGTTGGTCGCCTTGACCTCGACCACACCCTCGCCGATCTCCAGCAGCGACACGTCGAACGTGCCACCACCGAGGTCGAACACCAGGATGGTCTGCTCCTTCTCGCCCTTGTCCAGCCCGTAGGCCAGCGCGGCGGCGGTCGGCTCGTTCACGATCCGCAGCACGTTCAGGCCGGCGATCTGGCCGGCCTCCTTGGTGGCCTGCCGCTGGGCGTCCTCGAAGTACGCGGGGACGGTGATCACCGCGTCGGAGATGTCCTCACCCAGGTAGGCCTCGGCATCGCGCTTGAGCTTCTGCAGCACGCGCGCGCTGATCTCCTGGGCGGTGTACTTCTTGCCGTCGATGTCGTCGGTGGTCCAGTCGGTGCCGACGTGACGCTTGACCGAACGGATGGTCCGGTCGACGTTCGTGACGGCCTGGTTCTTCGCCGACTGGCCGACGAGCACCTCGCCGTTGCGGGCGAAGGCCACGACCGAAGGCGTGGTACGCGAACCCTCGGAGTTCGCGATGACCGTCGGCTCGCCACCCTCGAGGACGGCGACGACGGAGTTGGTGGTCCCGAGGTCGATTCCGACCGCACGAGCCATAGTGGTTGTCCTCCTGTGTCACTGCGGGTTGTGTGTTGCCGCGAGTCAGCTTGAGTTCCGCTGACTCAAGTTTGAGCGAGCCGCTCGTGATCGTCAACCCAATCCTTGAGCCTGCTGCACTCAACCCTGTCGAACTAGCTAACGAGTGTCCAGGCCGATCTGTTCCCACTCCGGCCAACAATCGGGTCCGCGCTGGTCAGGGTAGGTACGGCGGGTTCGTCAGATGCGGTCGTCGGCGGGGCGCGGCTCGACCCGGCCGGCTGAGGCGGGCGGTATGGGATCCGTCACGGGCGCCAGCACCCGGGTGGCGTGCGCGTCCGGCACCGGCTGCTCGGCGGCGTCCCGGAAGATCAGGCCGCCCTCGGCGTCCAGGTCGGCGACGTAGCCGACGAAGGCGAGCTGCTCCTCGTCCAGGTCGGTGAGCAGCTCGCGCCGGCTGGCCACCACCTGGTAGACCGGCCAGTCCAGCTGGCGGTAGGCGTCGTGCAGGTCGGCCAGCAGCGCGACGAACACCTGCTGCCAGCGCAGCGGCATGGACTGCGCCAGCGACCTCGGCACCACCAGGTAGTCGGCCGAGGCACCGGGGCACGGCCTGTCCGCGTAGTCCCGCACCGGAGTGGACGACGCCGGCGGCGGGGCCGGACTCGACGAGAGGGCGAACGGGTCGCTCGGCATGGCCCCAATTCTGCGCCGCGGCTCTCAGGTTGGGTTCGGCGCGGTACCCGGACGGGTCGCCAGCGGGACGAGCTCGCGGTTGTTCCAGTCCATCGGGCGGGTGCGCACCGGGACGCCGCTGTAGGGCGCCTCGGCGATCATCCCGTTGCCCAGGTAGAGCATCACGTGGTGGATCGTCGCCGGGTCGTGCGGGTCGGTGGCCAGGAAGAGCAGGTCACCCGGCTGCACCTGCGCCACCGGCAGGTGCCCGCCGGCCTGGTACTGCTCGCGCGCCACCCGGGGCAGGTAGATGCCGGCCGCCTGGAACGCGCGCAGCATCAGCCCCGAGCAGTCGTAGGCGTTCGGGCCGGTCGCCCCCCACACGTACGGCTTGCCCACCGCACCGAGCGCGAACGTGATCGCCGTGCGGACCACACCCTCGGGCAGGTTCGCCGCGCCGATGCCGCAGCCCAGCGGGTCCGCCACGTCGCCGAGCGTCTGCACCAGCTGCGTGGCCAGCCCCTCCCACCGGGCGTACGCGTCCGGGAACGCCGAGCGCTGCACCGTCTGCGCGGCGTCGGTGACCTGCATCTGGTCCCAGCCCGGCACCTGCACCAGCCGCTGCAGGAACGTCGTCGTGGCGTATATCGGGTCGGTGACCTGCGCCGGCGTGCCCCAGCCCTGCGACGGCCGCTGCTGGAACAGGCCCAGCGAGTCCCGGTCGCCGTAGCCGAGGTTGCGCAGCCCGGACTCCTGCATCGCGGTGGCCAGCGCGACCACCCACGCCTTGGGCGGCAGGCTCATGCCCTTCGCCACGCCGATGATCACCGCCGCGTTCTGCCGCTGCTCGTCGGTGAGCTGGCTGGCGTCGGTGACCCTCGGCGTGACGGAGTTGTCCGCGACCGCACCGAGCGGCGTGCCGCACGCGCTCACCGCGCCTCGGCCACCCAGCCCGCCGAAGCTGATGATCAGCCCGACGCCGAGGAACAGCAG